>DATEHG010000149.1:0-32971 GCA_035279705.1 Gemmatimonadales bacterium | reverse complement strand
CCACGGACCGGCGCCGACGACCCGGGCCAGCACGGCCACGCGCTGAACGGAGCGCGCCCGTGAATTTCGCCGCGACGCCGATCGCGGGGTCCTACACCATCACCCCGGCACCGCGGCTCGACGAGCGCGGGCGGTTCATGCGCGCCTGGTGTACAGACGAGTTCTCGGCCCACGGGATCCGGTTTGTGCCGCTACAGGCCAATATGGGACTGAGCCACCGGCGCGGGACGGTGCGGGGGCTGCACTTCCAGGCGGCCCCGCACGAGGAAGCCAAGCTGGTGCGCTGCACCCGGGGATCGCTGTTCGACGTGCTGGTGGATCTCCGGCCGGCCTCGGCGACGTTCGGCACGTGGTATGGCACGACGCTCACGGCCGAGAACGGCAACATGCTCTACGTGCCCGAGGGGTGCGCCCACGGGTACCAGACGCTCGAGGACGAAACCGAGCTGTACTACATGACCTCGGCGGTCTTTGCCCCGGCGGCGGTGAGAGGGCTGCGGTACGACGACCCCTCGGTCGGGATCCGGTGGCCGCTGCCGCCGCAGGATGTGTCCGAACAGGACCGGCGGTGGCCGCTGCTCGAGTCCCTGAACCTCAAGGCCTGAAGCCATGACTATCGACAGCGCTCTCGAACGGCGGGAATCCGAAGGACGTCCGATCCGGGTCGGGATGATCGGCGCCGGCGCCACGGGCCGGGCCATCGCCCTGCAGCTCGGCACCCCGGTTCCCGGGATCCGCCTCGCCGCGATTGCCAACCGCACCGCGGCCCACGCGGAACGGACCTACCGCGAGGCCGGGATGTCGCGGTGGACCACGACGGATTCCGCGGCCGCGGTGGCCGATGCGGTGCGCCGTGGCATGCCCGTCCTGACCGATGACCCCACACTCCTCACCGGATGCCCCGAGATCGATCTCGTGATCGAGGCGACCGGCACGGTGGACTTCGCGGCCCAGGTGACGCTCGCGGCCATCGCGCACGGGAAGCACACCGTGATCGTCAACGCCGAACTGGACTCGACCCTCGGCCCGATCCTCAAGAGCAAGGCCGACCAGGCGGGGGTCGTGCTCACCAACACGGACGGTGATGAGCCCGGCGTCGCCATGACGCTGTTCCGCTACCTGCGGTCACTGGGCCTCAAGCCGGTGGCGGCTGGCAACATCAAGGGGATGGTGGACTACTACCGGAACCCCGATACCCAGAAGGCGTTCGCCGAGAAGACGGACCAGGACGTGCGCAAGGTGACGTCGTTCGCCGATGCCACCAAGCTCTCGATGGAAACCACGGTGCTGGCCAACGCCACCGGCTTCCACGTCGGCCGGCGCGGCATGTTCGGCCCCGCCTGCGCCAACGTGAAGGAGATGGCGACGCTGCTGCCGCCGGAGGAGATGCTGGCGGGAGGGATCGTGGACTACGCGCTGGGCGCCGCCCCTCATACCGGCGCCTTCGTGGTGATCCACGAGGAGAATCCGCTGAAGCAGTTCCAGCTGGCCTACTACAAGATGGGCGACGGCCCCTTCTACGTCTTCTACACCCCGTTCCACCTGCCCCACCTCCAGATCGCCTCGACCATCGGGCGGGCCGCCCTCTTCAAGGACCCCACCGTCGCCCCGCTGGGCGGGCCGCGGTGCGAGGTGGTGGCGGTGGCCAAGCGGGACCTCAAGGCCGGCGAGACGATCGACGGCATCGGGGGCTACACCGTGTACGGCCTGATCGAGAACAGTCCCGCCGCCCGAACCGCAGCGGCACTGCCGATGGGACTCGCCGAGGGGTGCGTGCTGCGCCGCCCCCTGGCCAAAGACGCGGTCATCACCGCCGCCGATGTGCAGATGCCCGCCGAACGCCTCAGTGACCGCCTCTGGGCGGAGCAGTTCCGGCGCTGGGCCCCTCCTGCCGCACCCGCCGTGGCCCGGCGCAGCGCGGAAGCGGGGGTGACGTCATGAAGGTCGTCCTGTTCGCGGGCGGGATGGGCACCAGGCTCCGGGACTACGACGAGAACGTTCCCAAGCCGATGGTGAGCCTTGGCTACCGGCCGATCATGTGGCACCTGATGAAGTACTACGCCCATTTCGGGCACACCGACTTCATCCTCTGCCTGGGCTACAAGGCGGACGTGGTCAAGAAGTACTTCCTCGAGTACAACGAGGCGCTGTCCAACAATTTCGTGCTGGTGGAGGGTGGTGGCCGGATCGAGCTGCTCAACCGTGACATCCACGACTGGCGGATCACGTTCGTGGACACCGGGCTCAATTCGCCCATCGGTGAGCGGCTCCGCAGGGTGCGGGAGCACCTGGCCGGCGAGGAGATGTTCCTGGCCAACTACACCGACTGCCTCACCGACATGGACCTGAACGCGTACCTGAATCATTTCAAGGCGTCGGGCAAGATCGCCGCGATGGTGACGGTGCCGCCGAACGTGAGCTTCCACTATGTCGCCACCGACAAGGGCATGGTGACGAGTCTGACCGACGTGCGCGCCACCCAGCTCAGGGTCAATGGCGGCTTCTTCGCCTTCCGCCAGGAATTCTTCGACTATCTCAACCCCGGCGAGGAGCTGGTGGATGCCCCGTTCCACCGGCTGATGGAACGGCAGCAGCTGCTGGCGTACGAGCACAACGGCTTCTGGAAGGCGATGGACACCTTCAAGGACAAGCAGTCGCTCGACGAACTCATGGGCAAGGGTGTGCCGCCCTGGGAGCTGTGGCGCCGGTAGGCGCCCGGTATGAGTCCGCCCAAGGGAAGCCCGGCCGGCACCAGTCCGGGCAGTATCGATCCCGCGTTCTGGCGTGGCCGGAAGGTATTCCTGACCGGCCACACCGGTTTCAAGGGGAGCTGGCTTTCGCTCTGGCTTGAATCGCTGGGCGCGAGGGTGACCGGGTTCGCGCTGGAACCGCCGACCACGCCCAATCTGTTCACGCTGGCCGCCGTGGCGCGCGGACTCACCTCGATCACGGGGGACATCCGGGACTTCGCCGCGCTGAATGCCGCACTCCGCGCGAGCGAAGCCGACGTGGTGCTCCACATGGCCGCGCAGTCGGTGGTCAAGAAGGGGTACAGCGATCCGGTGGAGACCTACTCGTCGAACGTGATGGGCACGGTCAATCTCTTCGAGGCCATCCGCCGGCTGGGCCGCCCCTGCGCCGTGGTGAATGTGACCACAGACAAGTGCTATGCACACCGGGAGGGCGGCCCCGGATACAGGGAAGACGAGCCGATGGGCGGGGACGACCCCTACTCGAACTCGAAGGGGTGCGCGGAGCTGGTGACCCACTCGTTCCGGCTCTCCTATTTCCCTCCGGCCGAACTGGGACGCCACGGCGTGGCGCTGGCCAGCGCCCGTGCCGGGAACGCCATCGGCGGCGGGGACTGGACTGCAGACCAGCTGATTCCCGACCTGGTCCGCGGTTTTCTCTCGGGAAAGCCGTGCCTCATCCGGAGCCCCGGAGGGATCCGCCCCTGGCAGTTCGTCGTCGAGCCGCTTCGGGGTTACCTCATGCTGGCCGAGGCGTTGGTGCGGGACGGTTCGCGGTTCGCCTCCGGGTGGAACTTCGGTCCCGCCGATGACGACGCGAAGCCGGTGTCCTGGATCGCCGACCGGATGGTGCAGCAATGGGGGGAAGCGGCAAAGTGGCAGCTGGACGGTGCGGCCCACCCGGCCGAGGCCCCCGTCCTGCGCCTCGATGCCACCAAGGCCGCGAGCGTACTTGGCTGGCAGCCGGCTGTCCGGCTGCCTGACACACTGGACTGGATCGTCGAGTGGTACCAGGGGTGGGCCGCGGGCAAGGATCCGCGGCAGCTCACCCTGGAGCAACTGGATCGTTACCAGGGGCGGCTGGCCGCGAGTGGCCGCCCTGCCGCATAACCAAGGGGAGAGGGCCGTGGAGAACATCGTAGTGCTGGGAAGCGGAATGGCGGGGCTTGGCGCGGCGCACCAGCTGCACGCCGAGGGCCTCAAGCCCGTGCTGTACGACAAGCACTCCTACATCGGGGGGCACACCGCGTCGTTTCTGCACCACGATCAGTTCCTGTTCGACATCGGCCCTCACATCTCCTTCACCAAGGACACCCGGATCCAGGAGCTGTTCGCCGAAAGCGTCAACCAGGAGTTCGAGACGATCCAGATCCGGCTCAACAACTACTGGAAGGGCCACTGGCCGCTGCACCCGGTGCAGCTCCATCTGAAGGGGCTGCCGGAGGACGTGATCATCAAGGTCATCTCCGATTTTGCCACTCATGCGCCGGTGGACGAGGGCAATATCCGGAACTACGAGGACTGGCTGCTGGCCAGCTTCGGGCGGACGTTCGCCGAGACGTTCCCGATGACGTACACCCGGAAGTACCACACCACGACCGCGTCCAACATGAGCACGGACTGGCTGGGGCCGCGCATCTACCGGCCCAGCCTGGAGGAAGTGCTCCGCGGGGCGCTCTCGGCCGAGGCGCCCCACAAGCACTACATCACCCACTTCCGCTATCCGACGCGGGGCGGTTTCACCGCGTACCTCAAGCGGTTCATCCCGCTGGCCGACATCCGCCTGAACCACGAGGTGGTGGCGGTGGATCCGAAGCTGCGGGAGCTGCGCTTCGCCAACGGCGCCCGGGCGGGCTTCGACCGCCTGGTTTCCTCCGTGGCGCTCACCGAGCTGGTGCCGATGATCGCCGGTGCTCCCGCGGATGTGGTGGCGGCGGCCTCGCGGCTGGCCTGCTCCACCTGCGTGCTGGTCAACGTGGTGATCGACCGGGCGGACATCTCCGACGGTCACATGACGTACTTCTACGACGAAGACATCCGGTTCACCCGGCTGAGCTTCCCGCACATGCTCTCGCCGCACAACGTGCCGCCGGGTGCGGGGAGCATCCAGGCGGAGGTGTACTTCTCGAAGAAGTATCGCCCGCTCACCGTGAAGCCCGATGACCTGATCGAGCCGGTCATCACCGACCTGAAAAAGGTCGGACTCATCAGGGAGTCCGACCGGATCCTGTTCCGCAACTCGTTCCTGGTGCCGTACGCGAACGTGATCTTCGACCTCGACCGGGCCGAGGCGCTCAAGACGGTGCACGGGTACCTGGACGACATCGGCATCGCCTACTGCGGCCGTTACGGCGACTGGGGCTACATGTGGACCGATGAGTCCTTCATCAGCGGCGAGCGGGCCGCGGGCACCGCGCTGGCATGCGCCCGCTGACGCTCGGGGGCCCCGGACGCGGCCCCCTGTCCCTGCTCTGCCTCGGGGCGCACGCCGACGATATCGAGATCGGCTGCGGCGGCACCCTGCTCCGCCTGCTCGAGGAGCGGCGCGGGGTGTCGGTGCACTGGGTCGTGTTCAGCGGCAGCGCCGCGCGGGCGCAGGAGGCCCGGCGGAGTGCCGCGCGGATGCTCAAGCAGGCCCGGCACTCCACGGTGCGGGTCGAACGGTTCCGGGACGGCTTTCTGCCCTTCGACGGGCCGGCGGTGAAGGAGGTCTTCGAGGCGCTCAAGGGCCAGATCGATCCGGACCTGGTGTTCACCCATTACCGGGATGACCGGCACCAGGACCACCGGCTCATCTCGGATCTGACCTGGAACACCTTTCGTGACCACACCATCCTCGAATACGAGATTCCCAAGTTCGACGGCGACCTCGGCATTCCGAACCTGTTCGTCCCGCTGCCGGACCGGATCCGGCGGCGCAAGGTCCGTCACCTCATGTCTGCGTTTCCTACCCAGTCGGGGAAGCGCTGGTATTCCCCCGAAACCTTCGACGCCCTGATGCGCCTGCGGGGTATTGAGTGCGGGGACGGTGCGGGCTACGCCGAAGCGTTCCACGTCAGGAAGCTGGTGCTGGCCCCCGGGCCAGTGCCCCGCTAGTCGACCGGACGTGGATTCGGCCGTGGAACCCTATCGCCGCAGTTACTGGAAGACGATCCTCGCGTCCGGAGGTCTGGCCGGAGGCCTGATCGAACTCGGCGCGGTGATTGCCCGGATCGGGTTTACCGCGGCCCGGCATCTTTCGGTGGTGGCCATCGCCGCCCGGGCCGTGGTCGGTCTCGCGCTCACGGGCGTGGCGGGCGTCCTGTCGCTCATCGCGCTTGGCGGCCTGATCAGCCTGCACCGGGACGCGCTCGAAGCCCGCGGCGAACCCTACGCACCGCGCCAGCCGCGCGAGTGGCGGGCCGGGGCCGTGCTCCGGGCCTGGCGCAAACTGGCCCGGGTCGTGGGAGCACTCTTCAATCCATCTCCATCTCACCTGGCCCTCCGCCCGGGCGAAGTGGTCGAGGTGCGGCCCCTGCCGGAAGTCCTGGCCACGCTGGATGAGAACGGGGCGCTGGATCACCTGCCGTTCATGCCGGAGATGGCGGCGCTCAGCGGCCGGCGGTTCCGGGTCTTCCGGCGGATCGAGAAGGTGCACGACTACGTGCACATGACCGGGCTGCGCCGGTTGCACGACACAGTGCTGCTCGAGGGCCTGCGTTGCGACGGCTCCAGCCACGGCGGCTGCCAGGCCAGCTGCCAGGTGCTGTGGAAGGAAGCGTGGCTGCGCCGGGTGGAACCTGGCCACGACCATGCGCCGCCAACGGCCGCGCCGGCGCGATCCCTCCCGGTGCTCACGGCGGGTGATCTTGCGGCGAAGGCGCTGCGTGATCCCGCGGCCGGCAGCTACGTCTGCCAGATGACCGAAGTCGCCTCGGCATCCACGCCGATGCGGTGGGGAGACCCGCGGCACTATGCGCGGGATCTCCTCCAGGGCAACGTGCGCCCCGTCGACTGGATCGTGGGTGTTTCGCTCAATCTCTTCCGCTGGGCGCAGAGACGGCGCGGCGGCAGCGGGTTCCCCAACTGGTTCTCACCCGAGCGGAAGACCTCCCCGCATCTGTCCCTCGGCCTCCAGCCGGGCGAACGCGTCCGGGTACGGCGGAAGTCCGAGATCGCCGAAACGCTCAACTCCCGCAACCGCAACCGGGGCCTCTGGTTCGACGCGGAAATGATCCGCTACTGCGGCGGCGAGTATCGGGTGGCGGCTCGGGTCGAGCGGCTGATCGAGGAAAAGAGCGGTACGCTCATCACCGTGAGCAATCCCTGCATCATCCTGGATACGGTGACCGCCACCGGCGAGTACCTGGGCTTCGCCCCGCAGAACGAGGCGATCTTCTGGCGGGAGATCTGGCTGGAGCGGGTGGTGCCGGAGTACGAGACCCGCGAAGGCGCCCCCGGTGATCAGGGCCTGTCGGTCGCGGCGAACGTGGTGAAGCCGTAGTCCTGATTGTGCCCGGCACCGGGCGCCTCGAGGTTGAATCCCATCCCGGGTGAACCGCTCGTGTAGGTGTTGTCCGTCGAAGTCGTGACCAGCACCCCGTTCTTGTACACCGAGATCACGTTGCCGACGATCTTGGCGGTCACCACATCCCCATTCTTCACGCCCCACTGGGCGCCGGTGCCACCGCCGGGCAGATAGGTGAAGTTCCCCCAGGGCCCGTTCCACCGCACGATCACCAGGTAGGCCGCGGAGCTGCTGGAGATCTTCCAGTCGATTTCGTATCCGGTGCTGCTGTTGGGCGTGATGGTGCTGCGCAGTCTCAGCTCCACCTCCTCGTAGTAGTTCTCGGGAGCCGGCCCCGCCGAATACACCGTGGCGGTGGCCTGCTGGTCCGGACCCCACGGGCCGGTGAGGAGGGCCGTGCCGTCGCTGTAGCTCCTGGCACGGTCAATCTGCTGGCGCCCGAAGGCCAGCCCCGGAATCGTCTGCACATCGGACCACTGCACGCCCGGGGTGAATCCCCCAATCCAGTTTCCTCCCTCGGAAATCCGGCTCTCGGCAAGGGGGAAACTGCTCGCATAGACCCGGCCGGAATTCACCGTGACCGGTGCCGAACCGGCCAGCGTGCCGCCCTGAAGAGTCGCCGTCACCTGGTACGATCCGGGCACCAGGCCAGCGGTGTACAGTCCGCCGGCGCTGATCGTGCCGCCCGTGGCGGTGAAGACGACCGCGGGAGTCGTGCTGCTCCCGTCGCTCCAGATGCCGGTTGCGGTGAACTGACGGGTCGCCCCGCCGAGCAGGGTGGCCGACGCGGGGGAAAGGACGATCTGGGTCAGCGTCGGAGCTGGGGGCGAGATGGTGACCGCCGCGTGCGCGGCGAGGGAGCCGTCGGGCAGCGAGGCGGTAACCTGGTACGCGCCCGATGTCGTTCCCGCGGTGTATCCACCGTCGGCCGTGACCGCCCCGCCCGTCGCCGACCAGACCACTTGCGGCGACGAGAGGCTGCCGTCGCTCATGCGCGCCGAGGCGGTGAACTGCTGGGCTGCTCCGGGGGCCAGGGTGATGGCGCCCGGCGTAACATCGAGGCTGGTAATGAGGGCCGGCGCGATGGTAACCGCTGCGGAGGCGCTCAGCCCACTGCCTGCCTGGGTTGCCGTGACCTGGAACGGGCCGAGGGTAGCTCCCGCCGTGTAGAGTCCCTGCGGCGAGATGTTCCCCCCTGTTGCGGACCACGTCACGGCGGGAGTGACCGTCGAGCCGTCGCTCAGGGTCCCTGACACCGTGAATTGCTGAGTCAGGCCCGCGTGAACCGTGGCCGAAGCCGGGATCACGGCCAGCTGGGTCAGCACCGGCGCAGTCACCGTCACAGTGGCGGAGGCCGTGAGGGTGCCGCTCTGGTCCGTGGCAGTGACCTGATAGGATCCCGGAGTTGCGCCTGCGGTAAAGACTCCGTCCGGAGTGATGCTGCCTCCGGTGGCGCTCCAGTTCACGGTGGGCGTCGTGACGGCCCCATCGCTCAGGTGCCCCGCGGCCGAAAACTGGCGGGTGAGTCCTGCTGCGATCGACGCGGACCCCGGGGAGACGGTGATCTGGGTCAGCACGGCGTTGGTCACCGTAACGGCCGCCGTGTCTGCGAGAGTCCCGGCCGGATCGGTGGCAATGACCCGATAGGTGCCGGTTGTGCTTCCTGCGGTGTACAGGCCACCCGCGGTGATGGAGCCGCCGGTACCCGACCAGGTCACCGCAAGCGGTTTGGAACTGCCGTCGCTCCAGTCTCCGGTGGCCGAGAACTGCTGTGCCTCGCCGGCCGGCACATCGGCGGTGGCCGGCGCAATGCGCACTCTCGTCAGGGTGACTGCCTGTCCGGTGATGCCCACGGCCGCCGACGCGGTGAGCACACCCCCCTGCGCGGTCGCCGTTACCTGCCAATTTCCCTCGGCGATTCCCGCGGTGTAGAGCCCTCCACTCGTGATGCTCCCGCCTGTCGCGGTCCAGGTAACCGGCGGGGTCGTCGTCGTTCCATCGCTCAAGTGGCCGGAGGCCGAGAACTGGCTCTGTTGCCCCGGAGTGAGTGCGGCGCTGCCCGGGAGGACCGACAAGCTGACGAGAATGGGTTGGCCGACCGTCACGGCAGCGTTCGCCGTGAGCGTGCCGCCGGACAGCGTGGCGGTGACCTGGAATGGACCGGGTGTGGCGCCCGCGGTGAACAGCCCCTCCGGTGTGATCGTGCCTCCGGTGGCGGACCAGGTGACCACCGGTGTTCCCGTGGAACCGTCGCTCAACGTTCCGGCCGCGGAGAATTGCTGCGTCAGTCCCGCCGGCACGCTGGTCGCCGCGGGGGCGACGGTCATCTGGCTGTAGACAGCGGCGGTAACCGTCACCGCGGAGGTGTCGGCCGGAGTGCCGCCCTGCTGCGTCGCGATCACGCGATAGGTCCCGGGTGTGGTCCCCGCGGTATAGAGGCCCGCGGCGGTCACCGTGCCACCGGTGGCGGTGTAATCAACCGCCGGAGCACTGCTGGTCCCGTCACTCCACGCGCCGCTCACGCTGAACTGCTGTGCGAGGCCGGCGGGGATCGCTGCGGTCGGCGGGTTCAGAATGACCTGCGTCAGGACCGCGGGTGTCACCGTTATCGTCGAGGTGTCGGCGAGGGTGCCGCCCTGCTGCACCGCGATTACCTGGAAGCTTCCCGGCGTGTTCCCGGCGGTGTAGAGGCCGCCGGCCGAGATCGTGCCACCAGTGGCGGACCAGGTGACGGCCGGGGTGACCGTCGAGCCGTCGCTGCGCAATCCGGAGACGGCGAACTGCCGGGTCAGCCCCGCGGGCACGGATGCGGTGGCCGGCGTCAGCGAGAGCTGTGTCAGGACCGGAGGCGTGATCGTGATCGCCGACGTGTCCGCGAGCGTGCCGCCCTGCTGGGTGGCGATCACCTGGTAGGTGCCGAGGGTCGCACCCGCCGTGTAGAGACCAGCGGTCGTGATCGATCCGCCGGTTACGGCGTAGTTCACTGCGGGCGTGGTGGTCGTGCCGTCACTCAGTCGGCCCGAAACCGCAAACTGCTGCGTGAGGCCTGCGGGGATCGACGCGGCAGCCGGGGTGAGGATGACCTGGGTCAGTGCGGGCGGCGCGGGTGCCACGTCGACGGCCGAGTAGCTGGTGTAGCCGTAGTTGCCGTTGGTGCCTCTGCAGCCGGTCGGACCGTTCTCGAGGTTGAACCCCATCCCCGGCGCCCCGGAACTGATCCCCTTGTCCGTCACGCTGCCCATCAGCACGCCATTCTTGTAGGCGCTGATCACGCTGCCCACGATCTTCGCACTGATCACGTCACCGGTCTTGACCCCGTACTGGGCGCCGTTCCGCTGCATCAGGATGGTGAAATTGCCCAGCGCCCCGTTCCACCGCACGATGATCAGGTACGCCGAACTGGTCGTGGAGGACTTGAAGCCGATCTCGTAGCCGCGGTTGGAGCGCGCCGCGAGTGAGCTGCGGAGCCGGAGCTCGAGTTCCTGGTAGCACGCGTCCCGCGGGCTGACGGCGTAGACGGTGGCGGTAACCTGCTGGTCGGCGGACCAGGTCCCGGTCAGAATGGCGGTCGCATCGGTATAGCTGGCGCCGGTCTCGCGCCCGACGGCCAGCCCCGGAGTCGTCGAGACATTGCTCCAGCTCTGCCCGACCGAACCACCGTTGAGCCAGATCCCCCCTTCGGAGATCGGGTTCTCGGTGAGCGGAAAGCTGCTGGAGTAGCTGTGCGCGGGGGGAGCCAGCGGAGGTCTGGCCTGCACCACGGTGATGGTCACCGTATCGGCCAGGGCTCCTGCCTGCTGGCTGGCGATGATCTTGTAGCTGCCGGCGGCCGGTCCGGCGAGGAACACCCCGTCCGGCGAGATGGTACCGCCCGTCGCAGACCAGGCAACGCGGGTGGCCGCGGTGTCACCGTTGGCGAAGACGCCCAGCGCGGTGATCTGCTGAGCATGCCCGGCCTCCAGCGTGTCCGCGGAGACAGCGATGTAGAGGGATTTGATGCTGTTGGCGGGCCCCGAAACCTCCGGGGGTGCACACGTGATGATCGTGGAGGCCAGCAGAATCGACCCGACCAGGACGACTGCGTGTTTGAGCCGACGTACATCGATCAACTCAGCCTCAACCCCCCGACCAACCCGACCCTCACCCCCAACCGTTCCTCACCACCCCACGCCCCTTGGGTGGGCCAAGTATGAGTAGGTGCCCCCGGAGGGTCAAGTCACGGGATCAGGGAAGCTCGGCCGCGCTGAAGCTGCTGAATCCGTAGTTGCTGTTGGTGCCGGCACCGGCGGCCTCGAGGTTGAACCCGATCCCCGGTGCCCCGCTGGTGTACGTATTGTCCGTCGAGGTCGTAACGAGCACGCCGTTCTTGTAGACGGAGATCTGGTTTCCGATGATGGTCGCGCTCACCACGTCGCCGTTCTTCACCCCCCACTGCGAGCCGCTCCCGCCTCCCGGCAGGTAGGTAAAGTCGCCCCAGGCCCCGTTCCAGCGCACGACGATCAGGTAGGCCGAAGAGTTGCTCGACACCTTGAAGCTGATCTCGTAGCCTGTATTGCTGTTCGCCGTGATGTTGCTGCGCAGCCGGAGCTCGACCTCCTGGTAATAATTGTCCGGCGCCGGCCCCGTCGAGAACACCGTTGCGGTGGCCTGCTGATTCGCGGCCCAGGTCCCGGTCAGCAGCGCGGTGCCGTCGCTGTAGCTCCGGGCCCAGTCGATCTGCTGCCGGCCGAACGCCAGTCCGGGCGTCGTCTGGACGTCGGACCACTGCTTGCCGTCGGTGAACCCGTTGACCCAGTTCCCGCCTTCCGAAACCGGCAGTTCCGTCAGGGGGAAGGTCGTGCTGTAGGTGCGGAGCCCCGCGCCGATCGTCACCGCGGAGGTATCCGCCAGTGTGCCCCCCTGCTGGACCGCAATGACCTGGAAGCCGCCGACGGTAGCCCCCGCCGTGTAGAGACCACCTGCCGTAATGCTGCCGCCCGTGGCGCTGTAGGTCACCACCGGCGTGGTGGTGCTGCCATCACTCCACACTCCGCTCACCGCAAACTGCTGCGTCCCGCTCGGTGTCAGGGTCACGGTGGCCGGCGTCAGGCTCAGCTGCGTCAGCACCGGCGCCGTGATCGTCACCGCCGAAGTGTCGGCGAGTGTCCCGCCCTGCTGTACGGCGATGACCCGGAAGCTCCCCTGCGTGCTTCCCGCCGTGTAGAGGCCGCCGCTGGTGATGGTGCCACCGGTGGCCGTATAAGTCACCACCGGCGTGGTGCTGCTGCCGTCACTCCAGACGCCGCTGACCGTGAACTGCTGGGTCAGACCCGCGGCCACCGAGGCCGTGGGCGGGCTCAGCGTCAGTTGCGTCAGCACCGGGCTCGTGATGGTGACACTCGAGGTATCGGCCAAGGTACCGCCCTGTTGCGTGGCGATGACCCGGAAGCTGCCGGTCGTGGCTCCGGCCGTGTACAGGCCGCCGGCCGTGATGGTTCCGCCGGTCGCAGTGTAGTTCACTGCCGGCGGCGTGCTGCTGCCATCGCTCCAGAGGCCGGACACCGAGAACTGCTGGGTAAGCCCCGCCGCGACCGAGGCCGAGGGCGGGGTAAGAATGACCTGGGTCAGGACGGCGCTGCCGATCGTAATCGCGGCGGTGTCGGCCAGGGTGCCGCCCTGCTGGGTGGCAACGACACGGAAGCTTCCGGTGGTAGTGCCGGCCGTGTAGAGACCCCCGGCGCTGATCGTGCCGCCGGTAGCCACCCACGTGACCGCGGGCGTGGTGCTCGAGCCGTCACTCAGCGTGCCGCTGACCGTGAACTGCTGGGTCAGCCCTTCGGCCAGTGTCACGCTGGGCGGAGTGACGTTCACCTGGGTCAGCACCGGCGTGGTAATCGTCACGGCCGAGGTGTCGGCCAGCGTCCCTCCCTGCTGCGTGGCGATGACGCGGAAGCTGCCGGTGGTGCTGCCCGCGGCATAGAGGCCCCCGGCCGTGATGGTACCCCCCGTCGCGGTGTAGTTCACCGCCGGCGCAGTGGTGCTGCCGTCACTCCAGAGGCCGCTCACCGCGAACTGCTGGGTCAGCCCAGCCGCGACCGACGCCGAAGGCGGAGTGAGAATGACCTGGGTGAGCACCGCACTCGTGACGGTGACCGCCGCAGTGTCGGCAAGGGTGCCGCCCTGCTGGGTGGCAATGACGCGGAAGCTCCCGGTGCTGTTGCCGGCCGTATAGAGGCCTGCGGCGCTGATCGTACCACCGGTGGCCGTCCAGGTGACCGCGGGAGTGGTGCTCGAGCCGTCACTCAGCGTGCCACTCACCGCGAACTGCTGCGTCAACCCTTCGGCCAGCGTCACACTGGGCGGAGCGACGATCACCTGGGTCAGCACCGGCGTGGTGATGGTCACGGCCGAGGTATCGGCGAGGGTACCGCCCTGCTGCACCGCGATGACGCGGAAGGTGCCAGTGGTATTCCCCGCCGTGTACAACCCGCCGGCGGTAATGGTGCCGCCCGTGGCGCTGTAGTTCACGGCCGGCGTCGAGGTCGAGCCATCGCTCAGGAGGCCCGATACCGAGAACTGCTGGGTGAGGCCGGCCGGGATGCTCGCGGCCGGAGGCGAGAGCGTGATCGAGGTCAGGACCGGCGCGGTGACGGTGACGCTCGAGGTGTCGGCGAGCGTCCCGCCCTGCTGCGTGGCGATGACGCGGAAGGTCCCGGCACCGCTGCCCGCGGTATACAGTCCACCGGCCGTGATGGTACCGCCGGTGGCGCTAAAGCTGACCGCGGGGGGAGTCGAGCTGCCATCGCTCCAGAGGCCGCTGACGGTGAACTGCTGCGTGAGCCCCTCGGGCACCGACGCCGTAGACGGCGACAGAATGACCTGGGTCAGCACCGCACTGGTGATCGTGACCGTGGAGGTGTCCGCCACGGTGCCGCCCTGTTGCACGGCGATGACGCGGAAGGTTCCCATGGTGCTTCCGGCCGTGTAGAGACCGCCGGCCGTGACGGTCCCGCCCGTCGCCGTGTAGGTCACCGTGGGCGTGGTCGTGCTACCGTCGCTCCACGTCCCGCTCACCGCAAACTGCTGGGTCAGCCCTTCCGCCAGCGTGACGGCAGGTGGCGTGAGGACGAGCTGAGTCAGTACCGGCGCCGTGACCGTGACCGCCGCCGTGTCGGCCAGGGTCCCCCCCTGCTGCACCGCGATGACCTGGTAGCTCCCCGGCGTGCTTCCCGCCGTGAACAGACCTGCGGCGGTGATGGTGCCGCCGGTCGCGCTGTAGCTCACCGCCGGCGTTGTCGTCGAGCCGTCGCTCAGCTGACCGGAGACGGCGAACTGCTGCTTCAGCCCAGCCGCCAGGGAGACGGAGGCCGGAGTGAGAATGACCTGGGTGAGCACCGCCGTGGTGACGGTGACCGTGGAGGTATCGGCCAGCGTACCGCCCTGCTGGGTGGCAATCACGCGATAGCTGCCCGGTGTCGCGCCGGCAGAATAGAGGCCGCCCGCCGAGATCGAGCCGCCGGTGGCAGTGTAGGTGACGGTCGGCGTAGTGGTCGAGCCGTCGCTCAGCTTGCCGGAAACGGTGAATTGCTGGGTAAGACCTGCCGGCACCGAAGCCGTCGCCGGTGTCAGGATGACCTGACTGAGCACCGCGCCGGTGATCGTGACGGATGAGGTATCCGCCAGGGTGCCGCCCTGCTGCGTCGCGATCACTCGGAAGGCGCCGGTCGTGCTTCCTGCGGTATAGAGGCCCGCCGCGCTGATCGTGCCGCCCGTTGCGGTCCAGGTGACCGACGGCGTGGTCGCCGCTCCATCGCTGAGCACTCCCGACACGGCGAACTGCTGGGTCAGTCCGGCCGCGACCGACGCCGTCGGCGGAGTCACGATGACCTGTGTCAGGACGGCGGCCGTAACGGTGACCGTGGAGGTATCGGCGAGCGTCCCACCCTGCTGGGTGGCGATGACGCGATAGCTGCCCGGCGTCGCGCCGGCGGTAAAGAGGCCGCCCACCGTGATCGAGCCGCCGGTCGCGGTCCAGGTCACCGCAGGTGCCGTGGTCGAGCCGTCGCTCAGTTTCCCGGACGAGGTGAACTGCTGGGTCAGCCCCGCCGGGACACTGGCCGAGGGCGGCGTGACGATAACCTGGGTGAGGACGGCGCTGGCGATGGTAACCGCCGCGGTATCCGCCAGGGTGCCGCCCTGCTGCGTGGCGATCACGCGGAACGCGCCGGTCGTATTTCCCGCGGTATAGAGGCCGGCCGCGCTGATGGTGCCGCCGGTCGCGGTCCAGGTGACCGAAGGCGTGGTCGCGGCGCCATTACTGAGCACTCCCGACACGGCGAACTGCTGGGTCAACCCTGCTGCCACAGATGCCGTCGGTGGAGTAACAATGACCTGCGTCAGGACGGCGGCAGTGATGGTAATCGTCGAGGTGTCCGCCAGCGTACCACCCTGTTGGGTGGCGATCACGTGGAAGGCGCCGGTCGTGTTGCCGGCGGTATACAATCCCGCCGTCGTCACCGTGCCGCCGGTGGCGGTCCACGTCACCGCAGGTGCCGTGGTCGAACCGTCGCTCAGCTTGCCGGACGCGGTGAACTGTTGGGTCAGCCCCGACGGGACACTGGCCGAAACCGGAGTGACAATGACCTGGGTGAGTACCGCACTGGAAATGGTTACGGCCGAGGTGTCGGCGAGGGTGCCGCCCTGCTGCTTCGCGATGACCCGGAAGCTGCCGGCCGTATTCCCTGCGGTGAACAGTCCGGAGCTGGTGATGGTCCCGCCGGTGGCCGACCAGGTGACCGACGGGGTCGTGGTGGCACCGTCGCTGAGCCGGCCGGAAACGGCAAATTGCTGGGTAAGGCCGGCGGCCAAGGTGGCGGTCGCAGGTGTGAGGATCACCTGCGTCAGTACCGGAGGGGTGACCGTGACCTGGGTCGTGTCCGCCAGCGTGCCGTCGTGCTGGCGGGCGACGACCAGGTAGGCGCCGGTGCTGGTGCCGGCAGTGAAGTCCCCGCTGGCCGTGATACTCCCGCCGGTGGCCGACCAGTCGACCGCAGGGGAGGTCGTCGACCCGTCGCTCATGTGACCGGTGGCGGTGAACTGCTGCGTCATTCCCGCAGCAACCGATGGATCGACGGGAGCAATCGCGATGCGCTGCAGCACCGGGGGAACTTCGGTGACGTCAGGGCTGCTGCAGGAAACCGAAAGGATCCCGGCCAGAACGAGGCCGGATTGGACAGCCAATTGGCGCAGCGACCCCCCGATGGTCATCGGGAGGTCACTCGAGCGGCTCGGCACGACGGTTCAGACCAACCCACGTGGTTTCCACCCTCTTCCTGCGCCGATCGAGCACATTATGGAAAGGCGGCTGACCTCGTAGAAAAGCAAGTCCGATACCAACCCCGGAGCCTCTGACCGAAAACCGGCGGGTGAACTCCGGGTCCCCGGGATCATCGCGTCCTGACCAGCCCCGGTTACGGCAGCTCGGTTGCGGTAAAGCTGCTGAAGCCGTAGTTGCTGTTGGTCCCGGCGCCGGCGGCCTCCAGGTTGAAGCCGATCCCGGGCGCACCCGTGGTATAGGTGTTGTCGGTCGAAGTGGTCACCACCACGCCATTCTTGTAGACCGTGATCAGATTCCCCACGATCTTGGCGCTCACCACATCGCCGTTCTGCACTCCCCACGTCGCGCCGCTCCCGCCACCCGGCAGGTAGGTGAAGTCGCCCCACGGCCCGTTCCACTTCACGATGATGAGATAGGCTGAGGCATTGCTGGAGACCTTGAAGCTGATCTCGTAGCCGGTGTTGCTGTTGGTGGTGATTGCGCTGCGGAGCCGCAGTTCCACTTCCTGGTAGTAATTGTCCGGCGCGGGGCCGGTGGAGTAGACCGTGGCCGTTGCCTGCTGGTCGGCGGCCCAGGCACCGGTGACCAGCGCGGTGCCATCGCTGTAGCTCCGTGCCCAGTCGATCTGCTGCCGCCCGATGGCGTGTCCCGGTGTGGTCTGCACGTCGGACCACTGGCCGCCCTGGGTGAATCCGCCGACCCAGTTCCCGCCCTCGGAAATCGGGTTCTCCGTGAGAGGGAATGTCGTCGAGTAGGTCCGCCCGGCGGCGATGCTCACGCTCGACGTATCGGCCAGTGTCCCGCCCTGCTGGGTCGCGATCACCCGGAAGTTTCCCGCCGTCGTGCCGGCGGTGTAGAGTCCACCCGCCGTGATCGTGCCGCCCGTCGCGGTATAGGTCACGATCGGCGTCGTGGTGCTGCCGTCGCTCCACAGCCCGCTCACGCTGAACTGCTTGGTACCGTTGGTCGAGAGATTGGCCGTCGACGGAGTGAGGGTGAGCTGGGTCAGCAGGGGAGGCGTAATCGTCACGGCCGACGTATCGGCCAGGGTCCCTCCCTGGTGCGTGGCGATGACGCGGAAGCTGCCTGTGGTGCTCGCCGCCGTATACAGTCCGCCACTGCTGATGGTGCCGCCCGTGGCGCTGTAGGTGACCGCCGGCGCCGTGGTGCTGCCATCGCTCCAGACTCCGGTGACCGAGAACTGCTGGGTCAGCCCCGCCGCGATCGTTGCCGAGGAGGGGTGCAGCACCACGCCGTCCAGCACCGGTTCCGACCGGGGTGCGGCATTGCCGCTGCAGGCCGCGAGAAAACTCAGGGCCCACAAGGTGCTTCGGATGCGGCGATCGACCTTCATCCAGGGTCTCCAACAGCATGGGGGCCAGCCGGCCCGGGCCAAGTGGTGTCAGAATGCAGCAGGCGGGGCCAAAATGCCACTGCCGCTTAAACTTAGCCCGAACAAAGCCCGCATGCACAGGACGATCCGCATATATATTGCTGGTCCCCCGGGCTAAACGAATTCACATGTGGGGGCGGGCGGCCGCCCGCCCCCTTGTCCCTGACAGGAACAGGAAGCCGATGAGCAATTTCGACGCGGTACGGCGGGCCGTCATCGACTGGCTGGACGACAACTACCACTTCGGCGAGGCGGAGCAGAAGATCGGCAACGACGACCGCTCCTTCCTGGAAAACGGCGTCCTCGACAGCCTCGGCTTCGTCAAACTGGTGCTGTATCTCGAGGACACCTTTCGCATCAAGATCGATCGCAAGAGCATCTCGCCCCGGAACTTCGACAGCCTGGGCAAGATCGCGACCTACGTGACGGCCCAGCCCGGCTTCCAGGCGGCGTGACCCGATCCGCCGTCGTGAGCCACCAGCCGGCAGCGGCGGCGATCGCCGGCTCCCGGATGACGGCATTCACGTCGGCCTGCGCCACCGCGACCGGTCGCGCCTTTCCGGACTACGCGGCGCTGCATGCGTGGTCGGTGGCCGAACCCGAACAGTTCTGGCGAACGTTCCTGGCGTGGTCCGGCATCACGACCGCTGGAAACGCGGAGCCGGCGCGCCGGGGCGCCGACTGCGAAACCGCATCCTTCTTTCCGGAACTCCGCCTCAACTACGCCGAGAATCTGCTCCGGCCGGTCGGAGCGGGAAGTGATGAGCGGGTAACGCTCACGTCACTGGATGAGACCGGCCACGTGGTCCGCTTCACCCGTGCCGAGCTCCGCCGGCGGGTCCAAGAGGTGGCTGCGGGCATGGCCTCCCTTGGGGTGTCGGTCGGGGATCGAGTAGTGGCCATCGCCCGTAACGATGCCGCCGCAGTCATCGCCTGCCTGGCGGCTACGGCGCTGGGCGCGACCTGGTCCTCCACCGGCCCCGACCTGGGTACCGACGCCATCCTGGCCCGCTTCCGCCAGCTCGACCCCAAGCTGCTGCTGGCCCACGGCAGCTACACCTACCATGGCGCCGCGCGCCCGCTGACCGAGCGGATCCGTGAAGTGGTGGCCGGCCTGCCGTCGCTGGCGGCGATCGTACGCCTCGAAAGCGCCGCCGAGCCGCTGGCGGTCGGAACCAGTCCCGAGTATTCCCTCGATCAGCTCGCCGAACGGGGCGCCGGCGCAACGGCCGAGTGGCCCCGGCTGCCGTTCAATCACCCGCTGTTCATTCTTTTTTCTTCCGGCACCACCGGGGTCCCCAAGTGCATCGTGCACGGTGCCGGTGGAACCCTCCTCGAGCACCTGAAGGAGCACCGGCTGCACAGCGACTTCGGCGAGCGGGATACGCTCTGCTTCCAGACCGCCTGCGGCTGGATGATGTGGAACTGGCAGCTTTCGGCCCTGGCCAGCGGCACCGCGATCGTCCTGTTCGACGGCTCGGTTTCCTTCCCGGAACAGGACAGCCTGCTCCGCCGCCTGGCGGAAGCGGGCGTCACGGTGTTCGGCACCAGCGCCGCTTACCTGGCCTTCTGCCGCGATGCGGGCCTCGAGCCGCTGCGCGACATTCCCTGGCCCGCCTTGAGGACCATCCAGTCCACCGGTTCGATTCTCTATGACGCGCAGTACGACTGGGTGGCCGAGCATTTCAAGCCCGTCCCGCTGCAGTCGATTTCGGGTGGCACCGACATCATCGGCTGCTTCGTGCTGGGCAATCCGAATCTTCCGGTGTATCGCGGCGAAAGTCAGTGCCTGAGTCTGGGCCTCGATGTGAGGGCGGTGCTGCCGACGGGTGAGATCGTTCGCGAGGGGACCGGGGAACTGATCTGCGCCAACCCCTTCCCTTCCCGGCCGGTCGGGCTGTACCACGATCCTGATGGCAGCCGCTTCCACGAGGCCTACTTCAGTCAGAATGCCGGCGTGTGGACTCACGGCGACCTGGTCGAACTCACCGATCGCGGCACCGCGCGGATCCTGGGTCGTTCCGACGGGACGCTCAACGTCCGCGGTGTCCGGATCGGCCCGGCGGAGATCTACCAGATTGTTCTGGGTATCGAGGGAGTCGCGGAAGCCATGGCCGTGGAGCAGTCGGCCCCGGGCGAACCGGGCGGCAGTCGCCTCGTGCTGCTGCTGGTGCTGGGAGACGGGAAGGTGCTGGACCGGCCGCTCACGCTGCGCATCAAGAAGGAGCTGAGCCAGCGTGGCTCGCCCAACCATGTGCCGGCAGTCATCGCGCAGGTCACCGGGCTGCCGACGACTCACAGCGGCAAACGGTCCGAGCGGGCCGCGCGGGACGCGCTCAACGGCCGCCCGGTCGTCAACCTCGGGGCACTGCGCAACCCGGACAGCCTCGATGAACTGCGCGCGCACCCCGCCCTCAAGGTGGAGGCACCCAGGTCGTGAGTTTCATCCGCTGGTTTGCCGGGGCGCTGCTGGCCTTTGCGCTGGCGTACGTGGCGCTCGTCACCGCGGTCAATCCGCGCCGGGAGTTCCGCCCGACGTGGTTTCCCGAGGTCATCCCCAACAGCCGGGGGATGAAGGTGGCGCAATTCGCCGAGTACAGCCGGCAGGCGCCGGTCACGGGCCTCATCCTCGGCTCCAGCACCTCGATGCAGCTCGACCCCTCCACCTTCGACAAGCTGACGGGCGGTCGATTCTTCAACGCCGCCGTCTTCGCAGGCCGGCCGGAGGACGAACTCGCCATATACCGCCTCCTCAAGCGGCGGGGCGCGGCGTTCCGCGAGGTGGTGATCGGCGTCGACGTCCAGGTGTTCGACCCGCACCTGCCGCTGGCCGGTGATTTCGTCGACAACATCGATCTCCGCACCAGCCTCGACGGCACCACCCCGACGGCCTTCGACCGGATAGTGGAACAGGTGCGGGACTACAAGGGGACGATGGGATTCTCGTACGCGCTCGACATCGTCACCTCGCTCAAGGTGGCACTGAGGCCCAAACTGCCGGAGCATGCCTTCGATCCGAATGGCCGGATCCATTCGCCGCTCTGGGACAAGGAGCGCTCGGAGGGCACCTTCGATCTGGGGGGTATGGTGGGACGCTGCGAGACCGGCGTGCTGCAGTCCACTGTCAACTATGATCACCTCGATACCCTGCGGATGGCCCGGCTCGACACCCTGATCGGCGAGATCCGGGCCGACTCGGCCCGACTGGTGCTCTGGCTGCCTCCGCTGCATCCGCACCTGGCCGCCGCCATTGCCAATTCCCCGGCGGCCGACGCCCACGCCAGGCTGGCGGTGCAGACGATCGCCGAGCTGGCGCGGCGCCACGACGTTCCACTGGTCGACCTGAGCCTGGTCGCCACTTTCGCGGGTGACACGACCCACTGGTACGACTGCATTCACTACGGGCCCGATGACGCCGACCGGATCGCGGCCAGGCTGGCCCGGCCATGACGCTCAGCTCCGATCTCTTTCTCTTCGCCTTCCTGCCTGTCGTCTTCATTCTGTTCTGGCTGCCGGGCACGTCCCGACAGCGTTCGGCGCTGCTCGCGATCGCGGGCTTCGTGTTCTACGCCTCCTGGAACTGGCGGTTCTGCTTCCTGCTGCTGTACACCAGCCTGGCCAGCTTCGGCGCCGGGCTGGCCATGGATCGGAGTGCCACCGAACAGGGGCGGCGCCGGTGGCTGTGGCTGGCCATCGGGTCCGATCTCGCCCTGCTTGGCTTCTTCAAGTACTACAACTTCTTCAGCGGCACCGTGTCTTCGCTGGTGCCGGGTTGGTCGCTGCCGCTGCTCCACATCGCGCTGCCGCTGGGGATCAGCTACTACACCTTCACCACGATCAGTTACGCCTTCGAGGTCGCCAACCAGCGGATTCCCGCGACGACGAATCTCTGGGAGCACCTGGCCTACATCAATTTCTTTCCCAAGGTCATCGCAGGACCGATTACCCGCTTCCACCAGGTCCGGGAAGACTTCGAAGGGCTGGGCGCGCCGCCCCGCCTCGACCTGATGGCGCGGGGGGTGGGCTTTTTCGTGGTCGGACTGATCAAGAAGGTGATGATCGCCGATCACATCGGCCACGGCATCGATCCGCTCCTCGCTTCTCCGGATACGCTGAGCGCGGGATACGCCTGGATCGCCGCGGTGGGGTACGCCACGCAGCTCTATTTCGATTTCAGCGGCTACTCCGACATGGCCGTCGGACTCGGCTGCCTGTTCGGCATCCGGCTACCGCAGAACTTCAATCGCCCGTACCTCTCGCTGTCCCTGACGGACATGTGGCGGCGCTGGCACATCACGCTCAACAGCTGGCTCTTCGACTACATTTACCTCCCGCTCACCACGGGCGGCCCGCTGCGGGGATGGTACCGCACCACGCTGATGCTGGTGTTCCTGACCTCGGGAGTGTGGCACGGCGCCGGCTGGACTTTCATCTGCTGGGGCCTGTTCCAGGGCATCGGGATGGTGGTGCAGTACCAGTGGAGCGAGTTCTATCGCGGACTCTGCCGCAAGGACCGCTCCTGGGTCCAGGTCCGCAACCGGAGGAGCTACAAGGCTGCGGCGTGGCTGCTGACCCAGTCATTCTTCCTGGTCACCCTGGTGCTGTTCCGCTCCACGAACCTGGGCATGGCCCGCACCTGGTACGGCGCGATGTTCGCCGGTTCCTGGCAGCACATGGCGCTTTCGGGTCTGGGACTCGGCTGGCTGGCGCTGGGACTGGGGTGGATCGCCCGGGTACCCGAAACCTGGGATCTCAAGCTCGGCAGCAGCCGCCTCTGGGCGTTGGGCTACGCCGCGATGTTCGTGGTGCTCTACTTCTTCATGAACGGGACCGAGACCGTTTTCCTGTATCGCCAGTTCTGAGCCCCGGTTCCCGCGCCCCCTGGAAATTCCGGAATGCGTCTTGCCATCATCGCCGACATTCACAGCAATCTCCCCGCCCTGACGGCGGTGCTGGCCGACATCGCCCGCCGGGGGATCACCCGCATCACCTGTCTCGGCGACCTGGTGGGCTACAACACCTGGCCGTCCCAGACGCTGGCGGCGCTCCGTGCGGCCGGAATCCCGAGCCTGATGGGGAATCACGATCTCATGTCCATCGGCCAGCTCGAGCCGGTGGATTGCGGCCCCAATGCGCGGCAGGCCGTGTACTGGACCCGCGGCGTGCTGTCGCCCGACGAAACCGGGTACCTGAAGGCCCTGCCGCCGCACCTCCGGACCGAGCCGGAGGCCATCGAGGTCCACTCGTGCCTGGGTGATCCCGTGGTCCGCCTCGATCGCCCCGAGCGCTTCCTGGCCGAGCGGGAGAACCTGCGCCGATTCGACGCGACGATCCGCCTCTGCTTCACCGGGCATACCCACGTGCAGCAGGTTACCGAGATCGACCCCTCGAATCAGGTTCTCACGCACAAGGCGCCCGAGCAGCGGCTTTCGCCCGATTCGTTCTATTTCATCAATCCCGGCAGCGTCGGACATCCGCGCGAGAGCGACTACCGCGCCGCCTATGCCAGCTACGACCGGTCGTCGGCGACTGTCACGATGCACAGGGTGGCGTACGACCGCGCCTCGATGGACCGGGAGAACGCCCGCCACGGGATCCACACCGATCTCGGCCCCACGGTCGCCGGCTACCGTCTGAGCCGCCTCCGGGACGGCATTTCTGATCTGCTGCGGGGCGGGGGCAGTGCGCGTGGGCGCTGAACGCGCCATCCTGGTCACCGGCGCCGACCAGCACCAGGGTCTGGCGGTCATTCGTGGACTTGGCATGGCGGGGCTTCCGGTCATCGCCGCCGGTCCGGGCGCGCACAGCCTGGGGTTCCGGTCGAGATTCACCATCGACCGGGGCATCTACACTTCTCCCTCCCTTGACCCCGAAGCATTCCGCCGGGATATCCTGGCGATCCTCGAACGGACCCGCCCCGCCCTGGTGATTCCCGGCGTCGAGTCAACCCTCGTACTGCTCGATCAGTACCGCGCCGAGATCGAGCGGTACGCTCCCCTTGCCGCCGCATCTTCGGCGGCGCTGGCAGTGGCGGTGGACAAGAGCGCCACGGTCCACCTCGCCGGCCGCGTCGGCGTGCCGGCGCCGCGGTCTCTGTGGTACGAGACCCGCAAGGAGGTTTTCGATCGGGTCGGCGAGCTCCGCTTCCCGGTCGCCCTCAAGCCTCGCGGCAATGCCCTGTTCGGCCAGACCCGTCACCAGCTCGGATTCAAGGTGCGGTACGCCCGGAGCGTCGAGGAACTCCACTCGGTCCTGGACGCGCTGGATGAATCAGCCGGGGTGCCGATGATCCAGGAATGCGTGCTGGGCACGGGAGTCTGTGTGAGCGCGGTCTTCGACCGGGGCAAGCCGGTGGTGCTCTTTCCCTACCGCCGGGTGCGGGAGGTGCCACTCAGCGGGGGCGTGAGCGTGTTGCGCGAAAGTATCCCGCTCGATCCGCGCCTGGCCGCCTACGTGACCCGCCTGCTCGAGGCGCTGGAATGGCACGGCGTGGCAATGGTGGAGTTCAAGTACAGCCAGGAGCGCGACGAGTACACGCTGATGGAGATCAATCCCCGCTTTCAAGCCTCCACCGCCCTGAGTCTTGACGCGGGACTCAACCTGCCGCAACTCGTCGCTTCGCTCTACGGCTGCGCCCCGAGGCCACCGCTGCCACCCTACCGGTCCGGGGTCCGCGAGCGGTGGCTGCAGGGTGACTTCATGGCGCTCTACCAGCACCTCCGCGAAGGGGCGGACCCCGGACCCGCCGGCAATCCGCTCTTCACGCCGCCTACCCGCATGTCCGCGGTGCTCGAGTTTCTCCGGGATTTCCGGCCGGGGACGAAGTACGATGAATTCAAGGCGGCCGACTGGCGCCCCGGCCTGCTCGAGGCGGCGGCGATCGGCCGGATGGTGGTGGGGTGGGGCGGCGATGCGGTGAAAGCGGTGGCCCGCCGCCTGGTGGGCCGGGCGCGCACGGCCCGGCCAGAGTAACCCGTAGGGTCAGGCCAGGGAGTAGCCCTGCGCGCGGGCCGAGGCCGTGCCGGCGCCGAGCTGGTCGTGCCGCATCAGGGCGTCGGCGAAGTATTTGGTGGCCCAGTTCAGTATTTCGAAGTGGCCATAGCCTCCATCAAGGGGATTGGATCCCTTGATCCCGCCCCGGATGCCCGGATCAGCATGGGTGCGGTTCTGGGTCCGCTTGAGGAACTGCAGCACCCGCGGCACGGGCTCGAGCCAGCGGCGATCACCACGGATGAGGTAGAGCCGCATCCAGTTGTTGGCCATCTGGGCCTCCCCCGTCAGGCAGCTCCAGCTGACCGCGCCTGACCAGTCCTCGGCAAAGCGACCCGGCATCCAGCCGTCCGCCCGCACGGTCGGCAATAGCGCTTCCGCGGCGGACTCCGCGGCCACGAGCAGCTTCTCGTCCTGCAGTACCCGCCCACCTTCGAGCAGTCCGCGAACCGTGTAGGCAATGGTGTGCAGCAGGGGACGGACCGGATCGGTCAGGCAGCAATCGGGAAACCAGCCGTTGGCGTGCTGGCGAGCGGCTACCGCATGGAGGTTGCGCCGCGCCGCGGCCGTGAACTCCGGTTCATTGAGGCGCACGCCCGCCTCGGCCAGCGCCCAGGTGGCCCGCGCGTTGTAGAGCGTGGTGCGACTGTTGGCGAAGAGCGAATTGCCGGACCGCCAGTTCCCCGCCTCGTCCAGCGACTGCACCAGGAAGCGCCCAGCCCGCCTTGCCGCCTCGCCGAACTCCTTCTCGCCGGTCAGCTCCAGCGCCCTCAGCCAGCCGAAAATGACCTGACCCGTATTGAACACCGCGGGGGAGCGGCCCTCGCCGATGACCCCGCCCTGCACCGCGCCCGAGGGAAGCTGTACCTCGATTTCCCAGCGCGCGGCCCTGGTGGCCCGGGCCGCCAGCTCGGGACGGCCCAGCACTTCGGCGGCTTCATAAAGCGTGGGAATGATGTACCCGGTCGTTTCCGGATAGGATGCCTGCCACCCCCGCGCGCCGAAGTGCCGGTTGAACGCAATGCTGTATCCGCGGGCGAACCCGTCGTCCGGCGTCGCATCCTGCGCCCGCTCGAGCCAGCCGATGGCCTCGGCCAGATGAGGGGCATGGGACTCCTCGGCCGGAAAGCCGCCCGCGTGCTCCATGCGCAGCTCCTGGGCGGCCGCGGGGTTGAAGAGGAGGTGGGTTCGGAGCGAGCTGATCCGCCCCGCCACGCTGCTCGCAAGTCGGGTCGGAAAGGACGGTGACGATTGCTCAGAAGGGGAAGAACTCATGCCGCGCCCGAAGAGGTTGAACCCGCCGCCCGGTCCCTGATCCTGGCGAGCAGCTGGTGGCCAAGACGATGCATCGTACCGAATTCGCAGGTGACTCCGGCCCGCAGCTCTTCCCGGGGCGAGAAGCCGGTCTTGAAGCGGTGCAGACCGTGCGCCGGATTGCCCGGTTCGGCGGCGTCAACAGGCGCACCGCCGAAGTTGTATACCCTGACACCGGTTTCCTTCAATGCCAGCATGATCTTCCAGTGCAGCCAGACGGAGGCCGAAGCCTGATAGCCCGCCGGCGTGGAGCCGCCCAGCACATAGAAGGCCCGGCCGGCATACCACCCCACCAATGCCGCCGAGAGCACCGCATCCCCTTCCCGGGACACGAAGACCCGGACTCCCTCCGCGCCAAGTGGCCCGGTGGAAAGATGGGGAAGCAGAGCGGCGGCTCCGCCGGTTGCGAAGCCATCGTCCCGCCGGGCCGCGCGTTCCGCCGCGGAATCCTGGACCTGGTCCATGATCTGGATCGCGGCCGGCCCGTCCTCCATTGCGAAACTCCAGCCGGCTCGTTCGCCACGGTTGAGATGGCGCCGGTGGGTCGATCCGAAGCTGGACTTGAGCTGTTCGGGCGCTGGACTGGTGTCGACCAGATACTCCCGCCGCTGCTTGCCGGGCCGCCCGAAGGTGAGTGGCGCGGCACTCCAGGGTGCGTCGAAGGAATCGAAGATCAGCTCGAGGAGTCCCGCCGAGCGGAGCGCCGCCACGAGAGACTCCGTGCCTTCCGCCGGATCGGCACCCCCGGCCAGGAGCGGGAGACTCGGAAAGTATCCGTGGCGCGCCACGAGGCTGAGACGACAGCGCGTCCGGACCCCGATGGCCGCACCGCTCACCTGGTTCTGGTCCAAGCGCAAGGCAAAGACCGGCTCACCACGCGGCGCGCCGGCGGAGAGACCCGATGGCGAATGAAAGAAGCCGCCGCCGAGGGATGCGACGATCTCGTGCCACCGATCTGGAGGAGTGCTGCTGAGCTGCCAGGCTGGCGCCATCGGGTTCACTGGGCGTTCGGCGTCAGAGTGATGAGAATGGTGCCGGCGGTCGATCCCTGCTTCCCGACGACCGACAAAAAGTAGTCTATTTTGAGGGAGCATGCGCGGCATGATGATGCACCGGATCGCCCGGATGGAGAGTCCGACGTTTTCTCCGGGTCACATCGAGGGATGGGTCATCGGCCGTGCGCGGACCGCCCTTCAGTGATTCCCGTCACGTTTCCCCTCCACTTCCGCTCGTTCCCCCGACTCGATGGCGTCACAGCCATCGGGCCGGGCGCCGTTCGCTTCCGGCAAGGCTCCACATGAGACGCAGTTCGGGAGAGAAATCGGTGCCGACCGCGCTCGAGCGCTCTCTCATCAGGGGAGTGGCCTGGACGGGCGGAATCAAGTGGACAAGCCAGATCCTGACCTGGGGGAGCACCCTGGTCGTGGCCCGCTTCGTTCCTCCCAGCGACTATGGCATCGTGGGGATGGCCACGCTTTACCTCGGCGTCGTCGGGCTGGTCGGAGAGTTCGGGCTGGGCGCCGCGGTCATCACCATGCAGAAGCTCAACGAGGAGGAAATTGCCCAGCTGGGCGGCGCGGCGGTGATCTTCGGCCTGGCAGCCATGCTGATCAGCTGGGCCATGGCCTGGCCGATCGGCTGGTTCTTCCAGTCGCCGGCGGTGCCCTGGG
Organism: Gemmatimonadales bacterium; assembly: GCA_035279705.1. GTDB lineage: Bacteria > Gemmatimonadota > Gemmatimonadetes > Gemmatimonadales > GWC2-71-9 > DATEHG01. The sequence continues at coordinate 5,031 of DATEHG010000149.1, read as the reverse complement.
TGGTGATGGTGATGAGCACCAACTGCGTCATTTCGGGGCTGCGGACGATTCCTTCGGCACTGCTGCAGCGCGATCTGGACTTCAAGACCGTCTCGCTGATCGAACTCTCCCAGGGACTGGTGAGCGCCGCGGCCACACTTCTCCTGGCGGTGGCTGGCGAAGGGTACTGGGCGCTGGCGCTCGGCTCGGTGGTCGGCGGGCTGGTGGCGGCGGTGGCCTTCATGATCCGTCGCCCTGCGCCGCGGGCCTGGCCACACTGGCCGCTGATCCGCGAGCCGCTCAAGTACAGCGCCCACATCCTTGGGGGCCAGCTGTCCTGGTGGGTCTATTCCAACGCCGACTTCATGGTGGCCGGCCGGGTCCTGGGAAGCGCGGCACTCGGCGCCTACGGGCTGGCGTGGGAAATCGCCAATGTCCCGGTCGAGCGGCTGACCAATGTGATCACCAAGGTGACGCCGGCCCACTTCGCCGCACTGCAGCATGACCGCAGGGCGCTCAAGCGCGGCCTCCTCACCCTGACGCACGGGCTCGCGCTGGTCACCCTTCCAGCCAGCCTGGGGATGGTACTGACCGCCGACGACTTCGTCCGGGCGGCCCTGGGACACCAGTGGCTGGCCGCAGTACTCCCCCTTCAGCTGCTCTCGGCCTATGCTGGCGTGCGATCGCTGGTTACCCTCCTCCCTCAGATCCTCAACGTGACGGGGGACTCGGCCATGACCGTGCGGATGGGGCTGCTGTTCGTCACCGTGATGCCGCTGGCCTTTCTGTTCGGCAGCCGCTGGGGGCCTCCAGGTATCGCGATCATGTGGGTGGCCGTCTATCCCGTGCTCACCATTCCGTTCTACTGGCGGACCTTTCTGCGCCTCGAATGCAGCCTCGCGGAATACCTCGGCTCGCTGGGCCTGGCCCTGCGCGGCTGCTTCCTCATGGGACTGGCGGTAGTCGCGCTGGACTGGGCCCTGCCCGTGAATTTCCCTCCCTTGGCGAGCCTGGCCGCCAAGGCGCTGCTTGGGGCCCTGGTATACGCCCTGACTGCCATCTTCCCGCAGCGGCGCCGGCTGCTGCGACTCTTCCGCGGATTGAGAGAAGGGACCGGTCCTCTGCCGGCCGAGTCGTGAAGCGGCGCCCCCGATGAACATCCTGGTCGTGGTGCCATGGGACTACGCTCTGGGCGGCGTCGTCTCGGTGGCTGGACACATGGCGCGCTACCTCGCCGGACAGGGACACCAGATCCGGTTCTTCACGCCGGGGGAATCGAACCGGCTGCAACGCCGCACCACGACGTGGGACTTCCAGGGCTACGATCTCGCCCTGCGCTCCGTGGAAGGGGGCGGCGGGTCCCTGGTCGATGTGGCGAAGTTCACCGCGCTGCTGCCCAGCAGCCTTGGCCAGTTGATCGCCATGGTCCGCGGGGAACGGATCGATCTCATCAACATCCACTATCCCCTGGCCGAGAACGTCCACTTCGGACTGATCCGGAAGGTGCTGGGAATCCCGCTGGTCACCGTGATCCACGGGGCGGATCTCTTTCCCGGTGGAGCCGCGGAAACGCACTACCCGTGGTCGCTCCGGTTCCTGCTGAACGCCTCCGACCGGATCGTGACGCCGTCGGAATCACTGCGCCGTGACGTGGCGGCGGTGCTTCCGGCGCTCGCCCCCCGCACGCTGGCGATCCACAACAGCGTCGACATCTCCGAATTCGACTGGAACCGCCGCGCCGGAGATCCCGGGGGCAGGCGGACCATCCTGTGCATCGCGGCCCACAACGAGAAGAAAGCGCTCGACGTCCTGCTCAAGGCGTTCGCCGAGCTGCGCCGATCCGAGCAGGGGTTGCGGTTGCAGCTGGTGGGAGACGGCCCCCTCCGCCCGGACCTCGAAGCGCTGGCAGCGCAGCTCGAACTGGGCGATGACGTCCAGTTCCTCGGACGGCAGGATCGGGAGCAGATCGCAAAGCTCCTGGGGGCCTGCAGCGCCTTCGTCGTGCCGTCCCGCGCCGAGCCGTTCGGTATCGTGGTGCTGGAAGGGATGATGGCGGAAAAGCCAGTGGTGGCCTCCGCCGTCGGCGGGATCGTGGAAATCGTGGAAGACGGCAGGAATGGATTGCTGGTTCCGCCGGATGATCCTGCTGCCCTGGCGGCCGGGCTCAGGCGGGTGCTGACTGATCCTGCCCTGGCAGCCACGCTCGGGAAGGCGGGGCGTGAAACCGTGCTGCGACGCTTCTCGCGGGACCGCATGGGTGGCGACTACAGCCGGTTGTTCACTCAGCTGGTCTCAGATCACGCCTCCTGAGATCGAGGGATACCGGGACGCCAGGCTCCGCACCGCCCGGTCCAGCAGCACGAAGGTTTCTCGCACCGCCCCTTCGTCTTCCATATAGGGGTCCGGCAGCTCGAGGAACTCCCCGCCGGCCATGTACTCTCCGATCAACCGCAGCCGGCTACCGGCGGACGGATAGCGAGCGACCAGTTCGGCCTGGTTCAGATAGTCCATCACGATGATCACCTCGGCCGCGGCGATCGAGGCCTCGGTGAGCGGTGAGGCCCGGTGCGCCTCCAGCGACACGCCGAATTCCGGCGCCAGGCGGATCGCGCGATCATCGGCCGCGCGCCCGGGCCTGGCGTGCACCCCCGCCGATCTCACGACCGTCTCCCGGACCCCGCGTTCGTTCCACTCCCGCCTGAGCAGCTGCTCGGCGAGGGCGCTGCGGATGATGTTGCCGTAACAGACGAACAGCACCGACGACGGCGGGGGCTCACCCCGCATGGGCCTCGGGCGCCGGAATCGCCAGCGGAGGTAGGTCCATCGGGCAGGCGTGTCCAGATCCCGCATCGCCTTGAGATGGCGATACCATGCGTCCGGCAGGATGGCCTTGAGGACCGACCCTACGCTGCGACCGCTTCCCTTCCGGCGGGCCGGGATATCGGGACGAGCCGGAGTTCCAGTCTCTGTCACGTCAGGTAGACTCCGTGCCCCGCGTGGCGGGGATGGCGAGGCAGAATTCCGGGGGTCCTCCAACCCGGGCAATCCGAATGCTAACCACTGGTATTTTAGGCCTTTCGGCGCTTTTCTTGCTGGAACCGGAGCGACCATCCGGCCGAAGAATTACCCGTGACCGGCACGATATTCCAGACCTCGAACCGCCTCGATCGGAACCACAGGCACGGTACGACGAACGCATGCATCAATCCTTGCCGATCGAGCCATTTCACGCCTCGCCCGCATCCGGGGCGCGCCGGCGGCTGCTCCTGCTCACCTATCACTTCCCGCCAGGCCAGGCGGTCGGGGCGCTTCGCTGGCAGAAGATGTCGCGGGTCGCGGCCGAACGCGGATGGGCGCTCGATGTGGTCACGCTGTCGCCGGAGAGTCTTCGCTCGCGCGACCCGGCAGGCCTCAAGGACCTGGCGCCAGGCATCAGGGTGTACGGCGTGCCTCAGACGGAGCTGGTACGCGAACGCGTGGAACGGTGGGCCTGGCAACTGTACCGCCGGTTCAAACGGACGCGCAAGTCGGCGCCAGCTCCGCACCCGGCCCATCCTGCGGCCTCGTCGGCGCCCCCTGCCGTGGGGGCACGGTCGTCGATCGCTGATGCCAAGCGGGCGTATTATGCGTTGCTGGAAACCGCCCGGGACCGCCGCTGGGCGCTGGCCGCCTCGGCGCTGGCCCGGGAGCTCGGCCGGCGCAATGACTACTCGGCGCTGATCACCTGCGGCCCGCCGCACATGATCCACTGGGCCGGGGAGCGGACCGCGGCCTCGCTCGGAATTCCATTCGCCATGGATTTGCGGGATCCCTGGAGCCAGGTGGAACGCCTCTCGGATCATTTCAACAGCCCGCTGTGGTACGTGCGCGCCGCGCGATACGAGAATCGCGCCGTGGCCGGCGCCGGCCTGATCGTCATGAACTCGGAGCCCGCTCGCGCGGCCATGAGCCGGGCGTACCCGGCGGCCGCGGGCAGAATCATCACCGTGATGAACGGATTCGACGAGGTGGAGCCCGCTCCCATGCGGACCGCATCCAGCCGGTTCCTGATGGTTTTCGCCGGGTCCATCTCACTCGACCGCAATCCCGGCTCCCTGCTCCGTGCCGCCGCCCGCCTCGTCGGCACGCTGGGTCTTTCGCCGGACCAGTTCCGCCTGGAATTCGTCGGCAACGTCGGCAGCCTCGATCCCGCCGACCCTGCCTCGATCGCGGCGCATGCCCGCGCCCTGGGTATCGCCGATTTCGTCTCGGTGGGGGGGTTCCGGCCGCGCGGAGAGCTGGCGGAGCTGCTGGCGCGCGCCACCGTCCTGGTGAGCCTGTACCAGGACAGCCGCACGGCCATCCCGTCCAAGATTTTCGAGTACATGCAGCAGGACGCGTGGATTCTGACCTTTGCCGAACCGGAAAGCGCCACTGAACTGCTGCTCCGCGGCAGCGACGCGGACGTGCTCCCGCCCGACGACGACGAGGCGCTGATTGCCACGCTGACCCGCCGCTATCGGCAGTTTGCGGCCGGCGAGCGGCCGGCGCGCCTGGCCCGGAATCCCGAGTTCAGCCGCAGGACGCAGGCGACCCGGCTGTTTGACAGGCTGGATTCACTTCTCCCGGCTCCGGGCGCCGAGGCCCATGCCGGTCAACCGGTGCTGGCGCGATGAACGGACTGAAGCGGGTCCTGCTCAGCGCCCTGGCCGCGCCCGGCAGCCGCACCGCCTTCGGGCCGTTCCGCCGCGGCATCGGGACGATCTTCATGCTCCACCGCTTCGCCGACCCCGAGACCGGCGTGGCGGGGCACGATCCGGAAGAGCTGCGGCGGACTCTGGCCCTGCTCCGGCGCCGCGGCTACCGTCTCATGGAGCTGGGGGAGATGTTCCGCCGCCTGCGCGACGACTCGCCGCCCGAGGACCTCGGCGTGGCATTCACCCTCGATGATGGCTACGCGGACCAGGTCCGCATCGCCGGACCAGTCTTTGCGGAATTCGACTGTCCCGCCACGGTGTTCGTCACGACCGGATTCCTCGACCGGCAGCTCTGGTTCTGGTGGGACCGGATCGA
>DATEHG010000148.1:0-4159 GCA_035279705.1 Gemmatimonadales bacterium | reverse complement strand
GCCAGTCCGAGAATCGACAGGGCCAGCCAGTGACGGCGCTGGAGCGTCACTGCCCCGCCAGGCGGGCGGCGCTGTCCACCGAGACGAGCGCGGCCTTGAAGTCGGACGGACTGAGGCCCACCTCGAGGCCCGTCCTGATCTGGGCCCTCGCGTCATCGTAGCGGCGCAGATCGAGCTGGCAGCGGATCAGGCGCAGGCGGGTCCGCCAGCGCTCAGGGGTGATCGCCACCGAGCGCGCCAGGAATTCGGCCGCGGGCACACAGAAGCCGTGATCCTGGTACCGCTGCCCGAGCAGCATGAGGATATAGGGGTTGTTGGGCTCGATCTGGACGGCCCGGAGCATGTACCGCTCGCCTTCCTGCAGACGATCGGTGTTGTACAGGTAGTCCCCGTAGAGCCACTGCGCCCAGTAACTCCGCGGCGCATCGAGCACCATCTGCTGCTTGAGCACATCATCATTGGCCCAGACCGGCTGACGGAGCGCGCTGCGCCACGCCGCGACGCCGATCAGCAGCGCCATGAGGCCCGACACGACCACCACGGCGCTCCTCCGGGGCGTGGACGCCGGCGACAGCCGCGCGACCAGAACCGGGATCAGCGCCCCGATCACGAGGAGCGCCCCGACGCTGGGCAGCATCATGGTGCGTTCAGCCAGGAGGATCCCGGTCGGCAGCAGCAGGTTGCTGGTGGGCAGCAGCGCCACCAGGGCCCAGCCGATGCCGAACGACAGGACCGGCCGGCGCTGACGGAGCGCGATGCCGAGTGCGATGATCGCCAGGAGTACGAGCGCGCCCGCGACAGCTCCCGCGTCGACCGCGGTCACGACCCGGGTTTCGAGCGGACTGTAGTCCGCCTTCAGGTGGGCCGGCCAGTAAAGCAGGCGGAGCCACTCGGGCACCAGGCCGAACATGGTCAGCACCCGCTGCCTGCCGTCGAGTTGCTGGAACGTCAGGGCGCTCTGGTCGCCGACAAAGGCGCCCAGCACCGTCGTCCGCAGGGCGAGAAACGCCAGGCCAAGCGCGGCGAACCAGAGATAGGAGGTGCGGAGGGTGGGGAGCCGCTCGCGCATGGGACGCGGGTCGGCAACTACCGTGAGTTCGGCCGCGAGCAGCAGCGCCGGGAGCACCACGCCGTGCTCCTTGCAAAAGCATCCGGCCAGGTAGAGCGCGCCGAGCAGCCCCAGCTGCCGTCCCGTGAAACGCTCACTCGGCGCTCGCGCCCGCCAGCGCAGGTAGAGGATGACGGCAGCGACCACCGCCAGCGCGGTGGTGAGCTCCGCCTGTCCCACCACATTGCCGACGGCCTCGACGTGCACCGGGTGCACGGCAAAGAGCGCGGCCACCAGCCAGGCCGCCGCCTCCGGAAGGATGAGGCTCGCGAGGGTGAGAACCAGCACCGACAACGCCGCGTACAGTGCGACATTCACCAGGTGGAACAGCAGCGGCGCCCCGCCACCGATGGCCCACTGAACGCCGAACAGGAGAATCGTGAGGGGCCGGTAGAGCCCGCCGCCCCGCTCCTTGGGCCAGTAGCTCTCGGCAAACGCCTGCCATGGGGCGTGGAGCGTGTGCACCCGCGGATTGATCAGGATGGCCAGGTTGTCGTCATAGGCAAAGCCATTGCCGAGGCTGGTCACCGATGCGGCCAGGGCGAGGCCGGCGATGCTGAGCGCGAGCCAGTGGCGGCGGGTCATGGCTTGGCGGGCGGCACCGCGGCCAGGCTGTCCGCATACTGCGCGAGGTGCCGGAACTGGCTGGCCATGATGAGCTGTTTCTGGCCTTCGACGGCCTCGGCCTTGGCGGCGGCGAAATCACGCAGGTCCAGGAGGCAGAGAATCAGCACCGTGCGGGTCCCCCAGCGCAGGTCATCGGAGGTGGTGACCGCCATGGCTTCGCGGTAGAGCGGGACTGCGGCCTGACAGGCGCCGGCATTGCGAAGGCGCCGCGCCATTTCCAGGAGCAGGCCGGTGTCCCGGGGAAAGAGGGAGCGGGCAATCTCCATTTCGCGGAACCCCTGCTCCCGCTCGCCCTGATCGAACAGCATGGACCCGTAGCCCCAGTGGGCGCGATAGCTCAGCGGCGCGTCGATCGTGGTCTGGTGAAACAGCGTCATGTTGTCCTTCCAGACCGGCTGGCGGAATGCGCTCCACCCGAGGCCCGCGACCACGAGAACGGCCACGAACACCCGCAACCGTTTCCACTCGTACTGCGACGCCAGCCCGTCGAGCACCGCGCCCAGCGCGAGACAGATGCCCGCGCTGGGGAGAAAGAGGGTCCGCTCGGCCAGCGCGATGCCGGTGGGAAGGAGGAGATTGCTCACCGGCAGGAGGGCGATGGCCGCCCAGAGAATGCCGAGGGTGATGACCGGCTGGCGCCGGCGGATTGTCCAGGCGAGCAGCGCAATGGCAATGAGGAGGCAAAGCCCCAGCGCCTGAATGGCGCCGAATCCGGTGGCAACTTCGAGTTCGCGCGGGCCGTAATCGGCCTGCAGGTGCGCTGGCCAGAGCAGGAGCCGCATCCACTGGGGCGCCACGGCCAGCATGGTGAGCCAGCGCTGCGCGGTGCTGATGCCGACCATCCAGTAGGGGGGCAGGTCGCCCGCCAGATCGCCGAGGACCGCGGTGCGCACCGCGAAACAGGCGAGACCGCAGGCGGCGAGCATCAGGTAGAACCGGCGGAGGCCCGGGGCGTAGGGCCGGCTCTCGAGCACGGTGAATTCCAGGGCCAGGAGCAGCGCGGGCAGAATGAGCCCGTGCTCCTTGGTCAGGCTGGCAAAGATGTACAGAACGAGGATGGCCGCCTCGGCGACCGGGCCGAGCGCGCCATGCTCTCTGCCCCGGACGTAGACCAGCGCCGCGGCAAAGAGCCAGATGGCCGCGACGATCTCCGACTGGCCGACGACGTTCGCCACCGCTTCCACGTGGACGGGATGCACCGCCCAGAGCGCGGCCGCGGCCAGGGCGGCCGCGGGCGGGAGAAAGCGGCGGGCCAGCACGAGAAAGAGCATCGCCACGAGCGCGTACAGCACCACGCTCGTCAGGTGAAAGACGAAGGGCTCCCCGGCGCCCGCAGCCCACTGGAGCGCGTAGGCCAGGATCGTGAGCGGCCGGTAGAGGCCGACTCCGACCTCGGGCGGCCAGTACCGCTCGAGCAGCCGGTGCCCGGCGTGGCTCAGCGAATGAACCGCGGGATTATTGAGGATGATGTGAATGTCGTCGTAACTGAACCCGTTGCCGAGGCTGGTGGCGCCAGCGGCGAGGGCCAGCACCCCGACGAGCAGCACGGCAGCGGATCGCCGGGGAAAGGGCACCGTGAGGGTGGACATCAGCCGGCAACGGTCAAACGGAGGGAACCTCGGTGAGGGCGCGGGCTTGACGGCTCTCCTTCCCCTCGAATAAATACCGGGCACACTCGCCCAGCAATCGCAGGCGTGCTTCCGGCACGCTGTCCGTGACCCGCTCCGGCCCACGCGGCCCCTTCATGAGCCCCTCCGCACACCACAACACCGCGCAGACCTCACCCGCAGAGGGAGATCTCGAGCTGTCCATCGTGATGCCGTGCCTCAACGAGGCGGACACGCTGGCCATCTGCGTCGGCAAGGCGCGGCGCGCGCTCGCGGAGGCGGGGATCCCGGGAGAAATCGTGGTGGCCGACAACGGCAGCACGGACGGGAGCCAGGCCATCGCCGAGCGCGAAGGCGCGCGGGTGGTCCCGATCGCCATGCGCGGCTATGGCAGCGCCCTGATGGGAGGCATTGCCGCGGCCCAGGGGCGCTACGTGCTCATGGGTGATGCGGACGACAGCTACGACTTCCTCGAATCGCCGCGGTTTCTTCCGGCGCTGCGCGCCGGGGCCGACCTGGTGCAGGGATGCCGGCTGCCGGCGGGCGGCGGCACCGTCACGCCCGGTGCCATGCCGTTCCTGCACCGCTGGTGGGGCAACCCGATGTTCAGCGCCATGGCGCGCCAGTGGTATGGGGCTCCCACCCACGACATCTACTGCGGGATGCGCGCCTTCCGGCGGGAGCTGGTCGACCGGCTCGACCTGCGCTGCACCGGGATGGAGTACGCCACCGAGATGATCATCAAGGCGACCATCCACGGCGCGAAGATCGCCGAAGTGCCGATCACGCTGCACCCGGACGGGCGGGTCTCCCACGC
>DATEHG010000147.1:0-3358 GCA_035279705.1 Gemmatimonadales bacterium | reverse complement strand
CGGTGCGGTCTTCGCGGCAGGCCAGAAGTCCTAACGCCAACCACAGCAGCATGTTGGCTGACCGCACGGAGGCGAAAGTCACCTTTCCTCTGTTGTGTCCATGGCGGCGAGGTACGTGCGGGACAGTTAACCGGACCCTATCATTGGGCTGACTCGGACCTATCACTCGACAGATGACAGGCGACGCGGCGACGGTGACGAACCCCATTCGGCTCCGGACGCTCGGGACCCTCGAGGTCACGGGCCCGGATGCCCGTGCACTCCAGGCACTCGTCAGTCAGCCGAAGCGCGCCGCGCTGCTCGTCTATCTGGCCGTGGCGCGGCCGTCCGGGTTGCAGCGCCGCGACACCCTGCTGGCGTTGCTCTGGCCCGAGACCGACCAGACCCGCGGGCGCCACGCGCTCAGTCAGGTCGTGTACCAGCTGCGGCGCACGCTCGGCACCGAGGCCATTGTCAGCCGCGGCGACGACGCCGTGGGAATCGATGGGGACCGGGTCTGGTGCGATGTGGCGGCGTTCGAGGCGGCGTTGGCGGACAACCGACCCGAGGACGCGCTCGAGCTGTACCGCGGTGATTTTCTGACGGGGTTCTTTGCTCCGGAAGCGAGTCCGGAGCTCGATGAATGGATTGCCGCCGAACGGAGTCGCCTCCGGAGCGCCGCAGCCGGGGCCGCCTGGATCCTCGCTCGGCGCGACGAGCAGGCGGGCAACCCTGCCGGCGCCGCGCACTGGGCGCACCGGGCGGTGGCACTCACCCCAGACGACGAACGGGCGATCTCTGAACTGATCCGGCTCCAGGGCCGGTTGGGCGATCGCGCCGGCGCGCTGCGCCGGTACGATGCATTCGTGCGCCGGCTGCAGACGGAGTTCGGCATCCAGCCGTCCGCCGAGCTGAAGCGCGCGGCCGACGCGCTGCGTCAGGCCTCCGTCGCCGGCGAACCCGTGCCGCCCGCCTGGGCCCCCAACACCCCTGCCTCAGCGGCGATGGCCACGGTCGGCCCCAGACCATGGTGGCGTACGCGCTGGCTCGCCGGTGCCGCCGCCGTGCTGGTCGCGGCAGTACTCATCGTGAGTCTGTGGCCGCGGCGCCACTCGAGCAGCCCGCTGCTCGCCGTCGGCTCGGTCTCCGACTTCACGCGCGGTGACAGCGGCGCGCCGGCACCGGTTGTGGGGGATCTGCTCGCCACCAGTCTCGCGCGCCTGCCCACCCTCCAGGTGATTGCCACGGCGCGGCTCTACGAGGTCCAGGCGCAGCTGCAGTCCGGCGCCCGGGCCGGCGCGACGGTGTACGATGCCGCGCGCGCCGCGGGCGCCGGGCAACTGATTCAGGGCACGCTGCACCGGAGCCCAGATGGTGGGGTGCGGCTCGACCTCCAGCGCGTCGAAATGGGGAGCGGGGCAGTGCGCGGCGGGTACCGCGCCGAGGGAGTGGACCTCTTTGCCGCCGTCGATCAGGCCACGATTGCCATCGCGCGCGATCTCGGCGCGCCGGCGCCCGCCGAGCCCGTGGCCAGCGTCACGACGCACTCCCTCGTGGCCTACCGCTTCTATGAAGAAGGTCTACGCGCGTTCTATCAAGGAGATGCGGCGGCGGCCATTCAACTGTTCCGCTCCGCCCTGGAGGAGGACTCGACGTTCGCGATCGCCGCGTACTGGGTCTGGAAAACGCGGGGGGAGGTGGAGCACACCGCCCTGATGCGTGCCGCTCGCCTGGCGGACCGCACGACCGATCGCGAACGCCTGATGATTCGCTTCCGGCTCGCTCAGGCCGATCTGGACCCGGCCGGGCTCGCCATCGCCGAAACGCTGGGCGTCCGCTACCCGGCGGAGCCGGAGGCGCAGATGATCCTCGCCGAAACGCGGGCGGCCCAGGGCGATTACCTCGGCGCCATTCCGGCCCTGCGCAAGGTGATTGCCCTCGACTCGCTGGCGTTCTCCGGCCGGCCGACGCTGTGCCGGGCCTGTGATGCGTATTCCGCCCTGAGCCTGGTCTATGTCTACGCGGACTCGCTCGACGTCGCCGCCCGCGTGACCCGCGAGTGGATGGCACGGCAGCCTGGAGTGACGCCTCCCTGGTCGTCCCTCGCGAATGTGCTGGAGATCGGCGGAAACGACGACGCGGCGCGGGCGGCACAACAGGTCATGGATTCGCTGTCAGGGGGTCCGGTTTCTCCGGACCCGATGCTGGCGCGGCTCGCCATTCGGCGGGGGGACTTTGCCGAGGCCGATCAGCGTCTGCGCCGCATGGTGACCGAGCGATCCTGGGGTGACGCGGAATGGTTCCTGGCCATCAGCCTGCGCACCCAGGGCCGGCTGCGGGAAGCGGCCGCCTTGCCCATTGCTCGATCAACCGTGCTGCGGGGCGTGCTGCTTCTCGATGCCGGGAGCTGGGGCGAGTCGGCCGGTTTTTTCCAGCGCCAATCAGAACCATGGGATCGTACCAAGCCGATGGTCGGGCACCAGGCCAAGAACCTGGCGTTCAACCTCACGCAGGTGGCCACGAGTCTCGCCGCGGCAGGCGATACGGGGCGCCTGGCGCGTCTGGCCGACAGCATTGCGTGGGCGGGGAGCCACACCCTGCCCGCCCGCGAAGCCCACCTCGCCCCCTACGTGCGTGGCCTGCTGTTCGCGGCCCGGGGACAGCTCACGGCAGCCGCCGACCAATACCGGGCCAGCATCCTGTCGTGGAATGAAGGGTACACCCGCGCCAACTACGCGCTCGCCCAGGCGCTGCTCCGCCTGCACCAGCCGCGCGAGGCGATCGCGGCGCTGCAGCCGGCGTTCCGCGGCTCGCTCGAGGCGGCGAATCTCTACGTCTCGCGGACCGAGCTGCACGAACTGCTGGCGCAGGCGTTTGATGCGGCGGGGGAGCGCGATAGCGCCAAAGTGCACTGGGGCGCGGTGGCCAGCGCGTGGCAAACCGCCGACCCGCAGTTTCGGCAGCGGTGGGCGACGGCGGTGCAACGGTCGCGTTAGCAGCGCACCGACGAGAGGTGCGAGCTGGCGCGAGCGCGGGTTAGGCCACCCCGCCGGAGATCGCCCAACTATTCAGGCGGCCACTTCTGCTCCGCTCGGTTCGCATATCTCTCAACAAGTGGTATTGCCAAGACGGCCAGCGCAGCCACGACCGGGATCGCCACCAGCCATTGAGAGAAACCGAAGTACCAGGCGGCAAAGCCCAGGTAGAGCAGATACAGCCCAAGCACGAGCTTTGGGGCCCTGGCCCAGGGAATCCAGCGCTCCCACGGAAGCCACGAGGTGGCCATCAGCGGGAGCACTGGAACAACTGGGATGAGGACGAGAATATCTCGGGTTGTCATTTCTCTACTGCCCGCTTGACTGACTGCACTCTAGCTGCG
>DATEHG010000146.1:0-4983 GCA_035279705.1 Gemmatimonadales bacterium | reverse complement strand
GCTCGGCGCAGTAGTCGCGCGCCTCGATCCAGTCGATCGCCGCCACGTCCACGACGACGGCGCGCTGACCGACCGAGGCCATGATCCGCTCGCGGAATCCGGAGGGCGGCGCCTTGCGCTGCGCGGCCCGCTCTGAGAGCTCATCGAGGATCACCCGCAGCTTCCGCTCCAGCTCGGCCGCCCGCTCGCGGCCACTCTCCCCCGTGAGCGCGATCCGCGCCCGGTCCAGGGCGCGCCGGAACCGGTCCTCCGCCACCGGCTTGAGCAGGTAGTCCAGCGCCTGCACTTCGAAGGCATGGACCGCAAACTCGTCGAACGCGGTCACAAAGATCACGGCCGGGAGGCGGGTCTGCGGGTCCCGCATCAGCTCCCGCAGGACCCCGAAGCCGTCCAACTTCGGCATCTGGATGTCCAGGAACAACAAGTCGGGAGTCACGAGTCGCGAGAGGCGTACCGCCTCATGTCCGGAGAGCGCTTCGCCAACGATCTCGACGTCCGGGTGCGATTCGAGCAGAGCCCGGAGCCCCGCATTGCCCAGCGGCTCGTCGTCGACCAGGAGAACCCGGATAGGCGGAGAGCTAGTGGCCATTGTCCCCATTGTGGGAGAGGGAGGAGGGAGGAAGGCGGAAGGGGATGAGAACGGTCGCGACCACCCCCGTGGGGGTCTCGTTGACCAGCGAGAGGCTGGCGGCCGAGCCGTAGAGGTGCAGGAGGCGCGCCCGGGTGTTGGAGAGGCCCACGCCCGCCGCGCGTTCCAGACTCCAGCCGCGGGGAAGAGGCGCACCGTCGTTGAAGACCTCGAGACGCAGCGCGTCTCCTTCGCTCACCGCGGAAATCGAAATGCGCCCTGCCCCGTCCTGGCCGCCGAGCCCGTGGCGGAGGGCATTCTCGACCAGGGGCTGGAGGATGAGATTGGGCACCAGCGCCCGGTGCAGGTGGACCGGGACATTGATCAGCACCGAGAGGCGGTTGCTGAAGCGGACCTCCTCGATGGCGAGATAGCGCTGCAGGAACGCCAGCTCGTCGGCCAGGGTCACCTCCGGCTCGGTGCTCTCCTGGAGGAGATGGCGCAGGATGTCTCCCAGCTGGGTCAGGACCTGCACGGCCCGCGGCCCCTCCTCGGTGCGCACCAGCGCCACCGCGGCATTGAGGGTGTTGAACAGGAAGTGGGGGTGGAGCTGGTTGCGCAGCGCCTCCAGTCGCGCCTCCGAGAGCTTGGCGCCCAGCTCGGCGGCCTCGAACCGGGCCTGGCGGTAGCGGCGGTAGTAGTCCAGGCCGTACCAGGTGCCCACCACCGTCCAGTACATGAGCAGGTTGATCGGCAGCCAGTCAAAGAGCGAGGCCTCGTAGTAGTCGAACCGCGATAGTGTGGAGGGCCGGCTGCCGAAGTACCACCCGGAAGTGGCGTGGACTGCGGTGTGAAGGACGCCCACGAGGAGGCTCAGCCCCACATGGGCGGCGAGGGGCGCCGGGCGTGGAGGCCAAGTGAGGCCGATGCGGCGGGTGGCCAGGAAGATGAGGGGCCCAAGGAAAACCCAAAGCTCCCAGCCGGGAAAGGCGGCGGCGAGGGCCCGGGCAAAAGGCCCCGGCATCCCGTCCAGGCGCCAGGTGGCGTAGTAGTCCACCGCGTCCGCCAGGGCGAGCACGGTCCACAGCGCCACACTGCACCACCAGAGCAGCCACCCGGCCCGCCGGTCGAGCTCCTGATCTCCCTCGAGTGTCATCCGGTGCCCTGCCCCCTTCTGGAGTCCCGGAAATGATGCCCATGGAGACGATCGGGGGACAGCCCCGGTGGCCTGCCCGGAGGCCCGGTGGCTGCATGGATGCGCCTTTGGCGGCAGGGCGGCCAGGCGGCCAGGCGGCAGGTGGTTTCGTCTCGGGGGAAGTTGCCTGGAGAGACGATGGCTGGTCGGGGAATCTGGGGGTTCGGAATAGTGGTGGTTTGCGTCGTGTCGAGGGTCGAGGGGCAGGAGTCGCGAGGTGAGTCGAGGGTCGAGGGTCAAGAGTCGAGAGCCCGCCTCGTCAGTAACGACTCGGCGCGCCTGGCGATCGCCCTCAGTCCCAGGGTGGCGCAGGCGGTGCGCATCCGGGGCCCCGCTCCATCAATCGACGGTGACCTCTCCGACTCGGCGTGGGCGGAGGCGCCAGTGCAGACCGACTTCGTCGAGCAGAGCCCCCGCCCGGGCCTGGCTCCGAGGCTGAGGACGGAATTTCAGGTCACGTACGACGACGAGGCGATCTACTTCGCGGTGCGGGCGCGCGACCAGGCGCCGGAAACGGTGGTTGCCCCCTACCCGCGACGCGACGACGAGACCCGGTCCGACTGGATCTTCGTCGAGATCGACAGCCGGCACGACCGGCGCACCGGCTACGGTTTCGGGCTCAACCCGCGCGGGGTCCAGGTCGACGCCACCTTCGACGCCTTCATCAACTACGACTACGCCTGGGACGGGGTGTGGCAGGGGGCGGCGCGGATCGATTCGACCGGGTGGTGCGCCGAGTATCGCATTCCGTTCTCTCAGCTGACGTATGCGGCGAACCCGGGGGACTCGATGGCCTTCGGACTCAACGTCTACCGGCTGGGGATCAAGGAGGGGGAGTCATCGACCTGGTCTCCCCGTCTGCCGACCTACGCCGATCTCGAATCGCATTTCAATACGATCGAGGGGCTGGTGGCGCCGTCGAAGCCCGAGCGGCTGGAGATCGTGCCGTATGCCGCGACGAAGGGGACGTTCACGCCGGCGAGCGGCAACCCGCTGATCGACCCGCAGCAGGGAGACGGCTACGCCGGCGCCGACCTGCGGCTCCGCATCGGCAGCGGCTTCACCGCCACCGCGACCGTCCATCCCGACTTCGGCCAGGTCGAGGCCGATCCCAGCCAGATCAACCTCACCACATTCGAGACATTCTTTGCAGAACAGCGTCCCTTCTTCGTAGAGGGGAGCAGCCAGTTTGCCTTCGATCTGAGTCTCCCATTTGCAACTAGGGGAAATTCGTTCGGCAACGAGCAGCCGTTCTACTCACGGCGGATCGGCGGAGCGCCGGAGGGGAGCGTTCCCTCGAACGCGGCGTACAGCGACGTGCCCACGAGTACCACCATCCTCGGCGCGGCGAAGGTGTCGGGAAGGACGTCGAATGGGTGGAGCGCCGGGGGGATGGCGGCGGTGACGGATGCGGCGGAGGGCGAGTACGTGACGACCACGGACGGGCAGACGGACAGACGGGTAGTCGAGCCGACGACGGGGTTCGGGGTGCTGCGAGTCAGTCGGGAGTCAGGGGACGGGGGTCGGGCGGTGGGTCTCATCGCAACGGGTGTCACCCGCCCCGGCATGGACAGCGCGCTGGCGGATCAGCGGCTGTCGAGCGCCTTTTCGCTGGGGCTCGACGGGCGGCGGCGGTTCAGCGGGGACAACTACGAGGTCAGCGCCTTTGCCGTCGGCAGCCACATCAACGGCTCGGCGGCGGCGATGACCGGAGTGCTGCACGGCCCCGGCCACTTCTTCCAGCGCCCCGACGCGCCATACCTGCACGACGACACCACCCGGACCTCGATCAGCGGCCTCGCGGCACAGGCCCGGATCGCGAAAATCGGCGGGGCGTGGCACTGGGCCGCGATCGGCCACCTGATCACCCCCGGGTTCGAGATCAATGACCTGGGGTTCCAGCGCAACGCCGACTGGCTGATGGCGGTGGGGTCGGTCAGCTACCAGAAATACCGGCCGGGCCACTTCATCCGCCGCTGGTCGGCGGGGCTCGACCAGGTGGGAGCCGGGTGGAACTTTGCCGGCGAACGGCGCGCGGCGCTGGTGAGCGGCTTTGCCAACGCCTCGCTTCGCAACTACTGGGGGGTGACCTTCGGCGCGCAGCACGAGTTCCCGGCGCTGGCGACCGATGTGCTGCGCGGGGGCCCTGCCCTGCTCATGCCGGCCAGCTGGTCGGCCGTGGCCTCGGTTACCACCAGCTACAGGAAGCCATTTCAGTTGACGCTGTGGGGCAACTTGACCTCAGAGCCAGGCTCGGAAAGCCATTCGTGGGACCTCGCGCCAACCGTCACCTGGCGGGCCACCGACCGGCTCAACCTCTCGCTTGGGCCCGAGTTCAACCATACGATCTACGGGTGGCAGTACGTGGCTTCGCCGGTCGCGAGCCTCGCCACCGGGACTCCCACCCACTATGTCATTGGCCGGCTGGACCAGAGCACTGTGTCTCTGATCGCCCGTGCCGATTTCGCCTTCAGCTCCCGGATGACGCTGCAGCTGTACATGCAGCCGTTCCTCAGCGCCGGGAAGTACACCGACCTCAAGGAAGTGAGGAATCCACGCGCGGAACGACCGGAGGACCGGCTGTATCGGTTCCCCGACGACCAGGTGTCGTACCTCTCGGCGACCAACTCCTACCTTGTCGACACCGACGGCGACGGCACCAGCGACATCTCCTTCGCCAACCCCGACTTCAACCAGCAGGCCTTCAACCTGAACGCCGTCTGGCGCTGGGAGTACCGCCCAGGCTCGGCGATCTACCTGGTCTGGACCCAGCGGCGGGGGGTGGAGGGAGCGGACGGGAGCTTCGATTTCAACCGGGACTGGAAGGCGCTGTTTGCGGGACAGGCGACCAATGTCTTGATGCTGAAGGTGAGCTACCGGCTCGCATTCTGATGACGGCGCAGGGTGAAAGGCGAAAAGAGAAAAGCGAAAAGGGAAAAGCGAAAAGGGGTGGTCCCTTTCGCTCTTCGCCTTTCGCTTTTCTCCGCAGTTCCGGCTTATGGCTTACGGCTTATGGCTTAAGGCCTATCTCTTGTACGGCCTCATCGGCTGGCCCTTCTTGCCCAGGATTCCGGTGGGCCGGTACATGATGTCGTTCACCAGCTGGTGCAGCGGCTTGAACAGCGGCGGCGCGCCGGCGCCGCGACGGATGAACGGTCCCAGGCTGAAGGCATCGGCCTTGGACATGTCGACGCTGTATCCCAGGTCCGCCAGCGAGGCG
>DATEHG010000145.1:0-10013 GCA_035279705.1 Gemmatimonadales bacterium | reverse complement strand
GGTCACGGATCCGCCGGGCCGCGCCCTGGAGCGTCCGCAGCGGATTGCCGGCCATCTCGAGCAGCCGGACGAACGCCGCCCAGGCGATCCGCGGGTAGTTCGGCGGATATCCGAGCTTCTTCACGTGCTTGAGGTGGTAATCCCAGAATTCCTTCGACCGGAACTCCCACACGTTCGAGCCCAGGAAGTGATAGTAGGCGTTGGTGGCCGCGCGGAGGCGCGGGACGAACTCTTCCTCCGTGAGGTAGAACCGGCCGAACTTGGTCAGCTCGTCCATCGCCGAGGCCGCTCTCGACTGCACCCGTCCCAGGTAGGAGGTGGTGCGTGACGCCTCGCCGGTGCGCATGAAGGTGAGCAGCTGGTGCACGAAGCCGAGGTCGTAGGTCTTGAGGAGCTCGAGGTAGGCCTCGATGTCGCCGTGGTAGTTGATCGGGTTGTAGAAGGGGACGCGCTCGCGGAGGATGCTGGCGCGGATCAGCGACTGCGACGGCCCGCCCAGCGGCGAGGAGTCGATCAGGAACTTCCGCCGCACCACGTCCCGCCCGCTCATGAAGCTGGTGGGGTAGGGGAAGCCCGAACAGATGTGGTTGCCGGCCAGGACGTAGGACACCACCATCCCGACGCTGGGATAGGCCTCCGCCACCTTGACCATCTCTTCGATGCAGGTCGGGAAGAGGAGATCGTCGGCGCTGATCAGCTTGCAGTACTTGGCCGCAGGCGCAACCAGCCCGAACGCGTTGTTGTGGCTCTCGACCACCGAGACGAACTTGGGATACGTCGCGACGTGGATGCGGGGATCCTGCGCGGCGAATCCTTCCGCGATCGCCAGCGTCCCGTCCTTGCTCCAGTTGTTGCCGATGTACATCTCCCAGTTCGAATAGGTCTGGGCCTGCACGCTCCTGATGGCATCGGCGATGAATTCCTCGCCGTTGTACACGGGCATGACGACACTGACCAGCGGCTGGTTTTCGGCTGCCATGTCTCGGTGCTCGGTAAGGGTGATCGATGCACTCCCCGGGGGAGCGCTCGCTTACGGTCCGCCCGGCCTGTCACCCGCCGCCCCCGCGGCGGGTGTCCCGCATTGCGCTACAGCGCTCCCGCACCCATCGCGGAAGCCGCCGAAATGTCGGAATCGCCCGCCCGCCGCCCCGGTCGGCCCGCACTCGCCGTCGGCGCGATCCGGCAGGCCACGAGGCTCGGCTCCAGGTTCACCGGCCCCCGCACGGACTGCGGGCCGGCGACGAAGAAGGTGGCCGCCGCGGACCAGCGGTCGTAGGCCTGGTCCGTGGTGTACCGGTAGAGATAGGCGTTGACGTGGTACGTCCCTTCGCCCAGCGCCACATGGAGGTCGAAGGTCGCGGTGACCTGTTCCCCGGCTTCGAGGGTGATGAATTCATGGCCCAGCCGGTCGACGCAGGTGTCGAACAGCGGGTAGGCGCGGTCGTCCACGATCTGGATCAGCACCGTGATGTCGTCGTGACGCCGGAGCGCCCTGGCCTCGACCGTGACCTGGATGTGGTCCCCGCTCGCGATCTGAACGGCGGGGCCGGACGGTCCCTGGACCGTGACGTCGGTAATCTGTAGGTCGCGGGCGGCCTCGAGGGCGCGGCGCTCGTGCCCGCCGCTGAGGTACTTCTTGAGCACCTCGGACGTCTCGCCGATCATGGCGACCGTGCCGCGCTGCAGCAGCAGGCTCCGCTTGCAGAGGTTTCCGACGGCGCGGAGATTGTGCGAAATGAATACGACGGTGGTGCCGTTCTCGATGACCTGGGTCATCCGCTCGATGCACTTCCGCTGGAACGCGTAGTCCCCCACGCTCAGCACCTCGTCCACCAGCAGCACCTCCGGGTCCACGTGCGCGGCCACCGAAAAGCCCAGGCGGGCGAACATGCCGGAGGAGTATCGCTTGACCGGCGTATCGATGAATTCCTCGAGACCGGAAAACGCCACGATTTCGTCGAACCGGCGGCGGATTTCGTCCCGCTTGAGGCCCAGGATGGCCCCGTTGAGGTAGACGTTCTCCCGCCCGGTCAGATCCTGGTGGAATCCGGCGCTCACTTCGATCAGGGCCGAGAGGCGGCCCCGGACCGCGATCCGCCCGCTCGTGGGGCGCATGATGCCGGTGAGCAGCTTGAGCATGGTGCTCTTGCCGGCGCCGTTGTCGCCGATGATGCCGAAGGCCTCGCCCTTCGCCACCTGGAACGACACATCGTTGAGGGCCCAGAACTCCTTGGCCTTGAGGGACTCGTCGGCCCTGGCCTTGAACATCCGCCCCGTCAGGGCGGGAATCAGGTCCCGCAGGGAGTCGTACATCTCTCCCCGCCGGAACCGCTTGTAGACGTGTTCGACTTCGAGGGCGGCGTCGCTCATCGGGCTCAGACGCTTTCAGCGAAATAGGGTTCGAGCTTGCGGAACGCCAGCAGCGCGCCGCCGGCGAACACGACCGCAAAGCCCAGGCTGTAGCCCAGCCACGCCAGGTCCGGCGCCTGGTGGTGCACCACCGCCGCCGAGACACCTTCCAGGATGGGAGAAATCGGGTTGAGCATGACCAGCGGCGCCCACTTCCCCAGCATGTGCGAGTCGTAGAACACCGGGACGAAGAACACGGCAAAGGTGAGCAGCACCTCCACCAGGTATTTCACGTCCCGGAAGAACACCCCGGCGGCGGCCAGCAGTACGGCAAACCCCGTGGCCAGGAGCACCAGCCCCGCGAAGAGCAGCGGCAGCCAGATCCACTGCACCGAGATTCCGACGCCCACCGCAAGCACGAAGATCCCGACCACTGCCGAGGCAATGAGGAAGTCGAGCAGCTGGGCCAGTACCGCGGCCATCGGGAAGATCAGCCGGGGCATGTACACCTTCGTCAGCAGGTTCGAATTGGCGATCAGGCTGCTGGTCCCGAACCGGATCGCGGCCACGAAAAAGGCGTACGGGGCCGACTTGACCGCCACCGCCGCCACATCCGCGAGCTTGAGTGGTGCCCCCGAGAGGCCGGCGAAGGCGACGCGCACGATGACGCCGGCGGAGATGATCACGATCGGCATCAGCAGCGCCCACAGGAAGCCCATGACCGACTGCTTGTAGCGGATCTTCATCTCTCGCCAGGTCAGCATGTACAGCAGATCCCGGTGACGGTACACCTCGCGGAGTGCCTCGATCATTCCTCTGCCCTGGTTCGGCCTGTGTTCGGTTATGGTGGAGTGCATGACTCTTGGCACAAAGAGCGGCGTGGAAGCCGCAGCCGGAGTGCTTCTGCCCGGACGGGGTCCCCAGCCACCCTGCGCAGGGCAGGGATGATGCCACTCCGACGCATCAGGGACCACGATTTTGCGAGGGAAATCTACCTCATGTCCCGGCCTCTTGTGGCGTCGTTCCTACAGGTCCGGCTGATTCTGTGGAGGGGGCGCTGCCGATCCTGATTTGGCCCGCGGTCGCAAGGGCTGAAAGAGGCCGGGCCTGGGTCATCAGGAATTGCCACTCCCGCCCGCGCCCGCGACATTTGGGGCGCCATTCCCAATGCCTTACTCTCCCGGTTCCGTCCTCCACGTGCTCGCCCCGGCCCGCGTCGGCGGGCTCGAGCAGGTCGTCCTCACCCTCGCCGCAGGCCAGGCACGAAGCGGCGCCCGGGTCGGCCTGCTGGTCGTGCTTGCCCCGTGGCAGGACCGCCACCCGTTCCTGGCCGCCGCCCGCTCGTTGCAGGGAGTGGAGATCCTTCCGCTGTTCACTCCGGCCAGAGACTACTGGGGAGAAGTGAGACTCGTTGCCGACGCGGTCACGCGAGTCAAACCGGAAATCCTCCATACCCACGGCTATCGCCCTGACGTGCTCGCCGGTCTGGCGGCACGGCGCCAGCGCGTTGCCCAGGTCAGCACGGCCCACGGGTTCACCGGTGGCGACTGGCGCAACCGCTTCTATGAGTGGCTCGATGTCCGGGCGTGGCGCCGCTGCGCCCGGGTCCTCGCGGTCTCCCGTCCCCTCGAACGCGAGTTGATCCGGCGTGGCGTTCCGCCGGGGCAGGTACGGCTGCTTCCCAACGCCTGGCCCAGCGGCGCCCCGCGCCTCGACCGGGGGGAGGCCCGGCGCCGGCTGGGAATCGGCGAGGGCGAAGTGGTGCTTGGCTGGGTCGGAAGGCTCAGCCCCGAAAAGGGGCCGGATCTCATGATCGAGGCGCTGGCGGCGCTGCCGGGGGATCGACCGCGCCTCGTCATGATAGGCGCCGGTGCGGAGGGCGAGCGCCTACGGTCGCTGGCGGCTTCCCGCGGAGTCGCCGAAAGGATTCAGTGGGCCGGTGAAGTGGAAGGAGCCGGGGCGCTCTTTCCGGCGTTCGACTGCTTCGTGCTGAGTTCGCGTACGGAAGGAACCCCGATCGTGCTCTTCGAAGCGATGGCGGCGGGAACGCCGATCGTTGCGGCGGCGGTGGGTGGCGTGCCGGACGTCATCACCACCACGGAAGGGTGGCTCGCCCCGCCCGGAGATGCGGCATCGCTGGCCGGCGCCATCCGTGAAGCACTGGCCGATCCGGCGGCTCGGGCCGCCAGGACCGGGGCCGCCGCGGAGCGGCTCCGGACCACCTATTCAGTCGAGAACTGGGTCGCGAACCACGCGGCGATCTATCGCGAGGCGGTGGCCGCTCCCGGCTGAGTACCTCAGGACGATGCGCCAGGCCCCAGGTGCTGCTCAAGCGCCAGTACGATCCGTTCTCCCGCTCGCCCATCCCACCCCTCGGGAGCCCTGGTCCCGGGCGCCGCGCGCCCCTGGCGGAGTGCGGCTTCACACGTGGTCTCGATCCCCGCTGCCGTGAGCGGCCACGGCGCCATCCGGTTGGTGCCCTCGGTGACGGTAATGGGCCGCTCGGTCTGCTCGCGGAGAGTGACGCAGGGAACCCCGAGCGCCGTCGTTTCCTCCTGCAGCCCGCCGCTGTCGGTGATGACCACTGCGGAGCCATCCTGCAGCGCCAGCATCTCGAGATAGGCGGCCGGACCCTCCACCGCCACGTTGGCCGGGATCGACAACCCGTTCGATTCGACGTTCCGCCGGGTGCGCGGATGCATCGGGAAGACGACGGGCAACTTGCGCCCCACAGCGGCCAGGCCGTCGAGGATGCGGGCCAGCGCCGCCGGGTCGTCCACATTGGAAGGACGGTGCAGCGTCACGACGGCGTACTGTCCCTGGCGCAGACCGCGGCGTTCAGGCGCGCTCAGCGCCCGCGCGGCAGGCAGCTGGGCCATCAGCGAGTCGATCATCACGTTGCCCACCATCACGGCGCGGGCGGCATCGATCCCTTCGTGCATCAGGTTCGGCAGCGCGTCCCTCGACGGCATGAGGAGCAGGTCGGAGAGGCGGTCGGTGAGCACCCGATTGACCTCCTCCGGCATCCTCCAGTCGTTGCTCCGCAGCCCCGCCTCGACATGGGCAATCCGGCACCCCGTTTCCGCCTTGAGCTTCACGGCCACGAGAGCGCAGGCCAGCGTCGAATTCACATCGCCCACGACCACGACCCAACCGGGACGCTCGGCCAGCAGCACCGGCTCGAACTGTTCCATGATCCGCCCGGTCTGCTGGGCATGGCTGCCGCCCCCGACGCCCAGGTGGTGATCAGGCTGGCGCAGCCCGAGGTCGCGGAAGATGTCGTCCGACATGGTGGAGTCGTAATGCTGGCCGGTGTGGACCAGCACCGCCTGGTGGCTCCGCGCCTCCAGGGCGCGCAGCACAGGCGCGACCTTCATGAAATTCGGCCGCGCGCCGGCCACCACGAGCACTTTCATGCAGCCTCCCGGAAAGGGCAGGGAATGGGGTTCGGTTCCATCGTGGTCACGGGAAGTGGATCGGTGTCGCCGAGGATGGCGGCCATGTCCGTCGCATCCCCGGCCGAATCCGCTTAAGATAGTCCGCTCATGCCTACGAAGAAGCGGGGATGATCATGGTGGGGATCCTGCTGATCGCGCTCCCGGTACTGCTGCTGGGGTACAGTTACGTCGGCTATCCCCTGCTTCTCATGCTCGCGGGGCGCTTCCGCCATGCGCCGGCCATTTCGGCCACCGATCCTCCCGCCTGGCCCCGGATCTCGATCGCACTGCCGGCCTACAACGAGCAGGATTCCATCGCCGGAACGCTCGAGGGCCTGCTGCAGCTCGACTATCCCCCCGAGTTGCGCCAGATCATCGTGGTTTCCGATGCCAGCAGCGACGCCACCGACGACATCGTCCGCCGGTTCGAATCGCGCGGCGTCGAGCTGCTCCGGTTGCCGGCCCGCTCCGGCAAGACCGCAGCCGAGAATGCCGTCTTCCCCCGGCTCACCGGTGACATCATCGTCAACACCGACGCCACGATCCGGATCCTGCCGGGTTCGCTCAAGCCGCTCATCCGGGCCTTCCAGGACCCGGCCATCGGCGTAGCCTCCGGGCGGGATCTGAGCGTCGGCGACCTTCACGCCGAACACAACCGGGCCGAGTCGGGGTACGTGGGCTACGAGATGTGGGTCCGCGACCTGGAAACCGGTATCGGCTCCATCGTCGGCGCGTCCGGCTGCTATTACGGCATCCGCCGCCACATCGTCGACGGCAACTTCCCGGCCGAATTGAGCCGGGATTTTGCCAGCGCACTCCTGGCGCGCGAGCAGGGCTACCGCTCCGTGTCGGTCTCCGATGCGGTGTGCCTCGTGCCCCGCGCCCGCGATCTCCGGACCGAGTACCGCCGGAAGGTGCGCACCATGTCGCGCGGCCTTGAGACTCTCTGGTTCAAGCGGCACCTGCTCAACCCGTTCCGCTACGGCAGCTTCGGCTGGATGCTGTGGAGTCACAAGCTGGTCAGATGGCTTTCGTTCCCCGCCATGGTGCTGCTGCCGATCGGCCTCGTGGTGCTGAGCTCCCGCAGCAATCACGGTGTGCTCGGCGAATTGGTGGTCGCGGGGGGATTGTTGTGCGGACTCATCGGCTTCCAGTGGCCGTCCGGCAGGAAGATGCCTGCCTTGTTTGCCATTCCGGCGTTTACGATCGCCTCGGCGGGGGCGGCGATCGAGGCGTGGGGCCAGGCGCTCCGCGGGGTGAAGAGCGCCACCTGGGAGCCGACCCGGCGTCCGCAGGCCAGCGCCTGATCGTCAGGTAGGCAGCAACCTGGCCAGGGCAGGAATGATCTGGCTCGAAACCGCGCGTGCCACCGTTTCCGCCGCCGAGTCACTCACCGAATCGCTGAGCGGCACCACGATGCGGACGAGCGCCTCCTCCGTCCGGCCCCTGATCGCGGCATCCCGCAGCAGGTCCAGCTTGACCCGATACTCGTTGGCGGCCACCCGGCCCCTTCCCTGGTACCAGTAGTAGACCAGGGCGCGCTGGTCGTGGTTGGCCAGCTCGTAGCGGTTCACCTTCACCGTCTTGCCGCCCACCGCGAGTTCCTCTTCCCGGGCGGCCAACGGCTCCCATCCCGATCCAGGCAGGCAGTTCTTGGGCGAGTGGATGGTTTTGCCCTGGCGCTGCGAGGTGTAATAGCCGATGTAGACCGAGAAGCGGGACGCGCTGTCGGGGCCGAATGACCGCAGCAGATACTGGGACATCCCCGCCACCCGCTGTTCATCGGCGCCGATGACCTGGTCGGTGCCGGTCGACCCAAGCAGGGTTGACGGCAGCGTCTCGAGCGAACCCCGGAGCGGCATGTCCCGCTGCAACCCGGCCTTGAGCAGCAGCAGGCAGCCTGCCGCCAGGATCACGCCCGGCCCGAGCCGGAGCCGGCCGTTACTCGGCAAGGGCCACCTCCGCTCGCCGCGCTTCCAGGCGAGCTGCCACCCAGGTCACTCCCCCGAGACAGATGAAGGCGACGAGAAACATGAGCCAGCCCTCGGTCATGTGCATGAATCCGTCCCCCATGCTGGGATCGACATAGAACACCAGGAATCCCGTGAGGAAGATCCGGACCGCGTTGAGGCACATGGCAATCGGGATGGCCAGCAGCAGGATGGCCACGCGGCTCATCGGGCGGGTCAGCCAGAGGCCGCCCGCCAGCACCGCCAGCCCGATCAGCGCGGTGAGCGATCGCAGCCCGCTGCACGCCTCGGTCACGAACAGCCGGTGGCCGGGAAGCAGCAGGATGTTGCCGGTGAGCGTCACGGGGACATGGCGCCGCTCGAGCAGCCAGGCGCCCATGGCGGAGGCCCGGAGCTGGAGCGGCAGCGCCAGCGAATTGGTGATCAGCGCCGGGAGCGGAATCGCGAGGAGGAAGAGCGAGAAGGGAAGCCACCAGCGGCGCACCTGCTGCCACCCGGCATAGTACAGGGTCAGCCCCAGCAGGGCGCCCACCATGGACAAGCGCATGGTGAACAGCTCCGCCGCGAGGCCCGAGAGGAACCGCAGCAGGACGGCGCCCACAAGCACTATTGCGCCGGCAAGCGGCCGGCCATGGCGGTCCTGTTCGGCCGGCCAGCTCCGGACGGCGAACCAGACGGCCAGTGGTCCGAGCAGCAGGCCGTGACCGGCTTCGGGGTCGGACCACCAGTCCCGCGCCAGCGTGGTGGCCGGCTGCTGGAACAGAACGACGAACGCCGCGACGGTGAATATCGTCGCGGCGTCGATGGCCTTGAGCCTGGCCACGGCCTCCGGATATGTCCAGCCGAGCGAGGTGGCCACTCCTCCTACCAGCCGCCTCGACGGAAAAGGACGACCGGGATGGTCTTGAGCATGATCCGCATGTCTTCCAGCAGTCCCTGGCGGCGGATGTACTCGAGGTCGAACCGGACCTTGTTCCGCACGTCGTCGAGGCTGGTGTCGTACTGCTGGTTGACCTGCGCCAGGCCGGTGATGCCGGGCCGGGCCCGCTGGCGCCGGGGGTACTCGGTGATCTCGCGGCGCAGGTCGGCGAAAATCGTGGGACGCTCGGGGCGGGGCCCGACGACGTTCATGTCGCCCTTGATCACGTTGATCAGCTGGGGCAGCTCGTCCAGCCGGTACTGGCGCAGGTACTGGCCCAGCCAGGTGACGCGCGGATCCTCCTTCGCGGCCCACACGGCGCCGGTCAGGTGCTCGGCGTTCACGTGCATCGAGCGGAACTTGTAGATCTTGAACGGCAGCCCGCCGATATCCTCGCGCCGGCGCTCGTCCGGCGGTCCCGGGCGCGTCGACCGACGGTCCCAGCCTACCCGCGTCTGGGTGTAGAACACCGGGCCGCGGGAGGTCAGCTTGATCAGCAGCGCGATCACCAGCATGACGGGCGAGAGCAGGACGATGGCGATCGCGGCCAGCACCACATTCAGCGGCCGCCGGGAACGCTCGGCCGTCTCGGGGTACGCTTCGGCGGCTACCGACGGTGCCACTGCCACATACGGCAGCGCCACCGCGCTCGGCGGCTGCTTGGGGCGTGACTCTCTCGGGATTGTCATCTCCATGGCTGCACCCTGTCTGGATCGCATTCGGCTACTTCAACAGGCTGACGACAGCGACGATGCTGAGCACGGCTCCGGCAACGGCGCCGATGATGATGATCGTATTGGCGAACTCACCGCGCTTCTTCTCGGCGACGAGCAGTTCGTCGCCGCTGTGGAGATTCAACTGGTCGATCGTCCGGCCTTCGGTGATCGCCGCCTCGAGGCGCTTCGACGTCAGGAACACCACCCCTCCGCGGTTGACCAGCGATCGCCCGACATCGGAGGTCGGGGTCAGCCCTCCTCCGGCGCTGAACACGTCCCCGAGCAGCGCGGCCGACGAGACGTTGTATACACCGGGGCGGCCGATCTGCCCCAGGATGGAGAGCCGCACCAGCGACTCCGCTTTCAGGTCCAGCTGCCGGACGTAGCGGGAAATCGTCTCCCGCAGATGATCTTCGAGTTCGGAGCGCAACACCCCTGCCAGAGAAACTTCGCCGATGTTGGGCAGCTCGAGCGACCGTTTCGGCGTGACCGTAAAGGTGTCACTCAGTGCCGTATCGCCACGCACATGGATGACGACCCGGTCTCCCACCTGGAAATCGCCCTGGTCGAGCCGGTTGCGGAGCGCCACCGCCTCCGCATAGGTCCGCTGTTCCGGCGAGAG
>DATEHG010000144.1:0-36732 GCA_035279705.1 Gemmatimonadales bacterium | reverse complement strand
GAGATCGGAGGGGATGATGACACCCGCGGTCGCGAATCGCCCAGCCCTTGAGGCGGCAGGGTTTCGAGAAGCCGACGACCGGACGTCCGGCGGCCGCAGCCCCGCCCGAAACCGGCTCATCGGAGTGGTCCTGGCCCTCGTCACCATGATCTGCGCCTGTGGTGAGCCCAATGGTCCGCGGCGGACCGCCGGGCTTGGATTCGATCTCGCGGCAATGTCGGGGATCGCGCGGGCTTCAGGACTCACGACTGACAGCGTGATGATCTTGCTGCGGCATGCCAGCGATTCGAGCCTCGCTTTTTCCGGCACCTATCCCGATGGTCTCCTCGGCGAAGCGACCGGCACCACCATCATTCGAACGGACATCCCGCTGCGCGTGTCACCGGAGGATTTCCTGCTGCACATCGAACTGCGGCAGGACGGCACGGTGTATTACGCCCTGGACACCAGGGTCACCGTGATCGCCGGGATCGGGGTCACCACTCCACCACTCACCCCGAGCTATGTCGGGC
The DNA here is from genome assembly GCA_035279705.1 of Gemmatimonadales bacterium. Taxonomy (GTDB): domain Bacteria; phylum Gemmatimonadota; class Gemmatimonadetes; order Gemmatimonadales; family GWC2-71-9; genus DATEHG01. Next base: position 36,220 of record DATEHG010000144.1, on the reverse strand, counting down.
CCGGGAAGAATGCGGACAGCATGGCGTTCCTCCTGGTGCCACCGGCCATCGCGCCCGGCGACAGCGTCCTGGCGGCTGCCGTCCTATTCGAAAAGGGGCTCGGCCTGACCGGCGTGCCCGTCGGATACGTCAGCTCCGACAGCGGACTCGTCCAGGTGCACCCTGCAGCACTCGGGGTGGCCTGGCTGGTCGCCTCCGCCGCGTTGGCGGGGAGTGTGACGATCACGGCCCTGGCGCCCAACGGACTGACGCGGAGCGCACCACTCACTGTTCTTGCCCTGCCGCTCCCGAGCGCGACCGGCAGGCTGCAGAAATTCCCTTAGCGACGCCCGAATCCGCGAGGCCCGAGCCGGCTGGCTCGCTGGACGCTCCGACAACCGGCCACCAACGATTCAGCATCAACGGCCCGCGAATGGCGCCGGCGCGGGAGCCGACGCGACAGGAGTGACCGCCGGCCCCGCCGCCGGGGCCTGGCGAGGCACCACCTTGTGGAACCGCGTGCGGAAGCCGGCCCAGCCTTCCAGCACGGTCCGGGCGCGGGTGCTGCCGGTCTTGCGCAGGTGTTCCGATACCAGCGCGAACAGCTCTGCCTCGTCCCGTTCGCCCGGCGCCTCGAGAGTCACCGAGTCGAGATTGCAGCGCTGCGGGAAGGTGCCGGCCTCGTCGAGGACGTAGGCCGTGCCGTGCGTCATGCCGGCGCCGAAGTTCCGGCCGGTGGCACCCAGCACGACGACGGTTCCGCCCGTCATGTATTCGCAGCAATGATTCCCGGCGCCCTCGATGATCGCAGTGGCCCCGCTGTTCCGGACGGCAAACCGGCTTCCCGCCTGGCCCGCCGCAAAGAGGACGCCGGCCGTGGCTCCATACAGGCAGGTATTGCCGAGGATCACGTGCTGATGCGAGTCGCGGGCATAGGCGGCCTGCCGGAACGGACGGATCGTGATTTCACCACCCGCCAGTCCCTTGCCGACATAGTCATTGGCCTCTCCCTCGAGATCGAGCTGCATGCCGTGGATGCCAAAGGCGCCGAAACTCTGGCCCGCGCTGCCCTGGAAGCGCAGCCGGATCCGCCCGCGGTTGAGCCCGGCGCCGCCGAATCGGGTCGCCACGACGCCGGCCACGCGGGCGCCGACCGCCAGGTGGTGATTGCGGATCGGGTAGGTGCCCGAGAACGGGTGGCCGCCATCGAGGCACGGCGTCAGCTCCGCGAGAATCTCGTCATCCAGACTGACCAGCCCCGGGCGGTCGTTGCGTTCCTGCGTACGGCGTACCGCCGTTCCGGGACCCGGCCTGGCCTGGGTGAGCAGGACTGACAGATCGAGCATCTGCGCCCGCGGCACCTCGGGACGCTCGAGGCGCTCGAGCAGGTCGACCCGCCCGATGATCTCGTCCAGTGTGCGGGCGCCAAGTCCCGCGAGCAGTGAGCGGACATCTTCGGCCACGAAGGTGAAATAGCTGACCACCTGCTCGGGCGTGCCGCGGAATTTCCGGCGCAGGTCTTCGCGCTGGGTCGCGATGCCGGTGGGGCAGCTGTTGAGATGGCACTGGCGGGCCATTGCACACCCGATGGCTACCAGCGCCGCGGTGCCAAAGCCGTACGTCTCAGCGCCAAGCAGGGCCGCGATCACCACGTCGCGGCCGGTCTTGAATCCGCCGTCGACCCGGATCTCGATCCTGTGCCTGAGGCCGTTCCGCACCAGCACCTGCTGCGCCTCGGCCAGTCCGAGCTCCCAGGGAGAGCCGGCGTGCTTGATGGAAGACAATGGTGAGGCGCCCGTGCCGCCGTTGTGTCCCGCGATCAGGACATAGTCGGCGTACGCCTTGGCCACGCCGGCGGCCACCGTTCCCACGCCGGCCTCGGCCACGAGCTTCACCCCGACCCGGGCGCGCGGGTTGACCGTCTTGAGATCGGTGATGAGCTGCGCCAGGTCCTCGATCGAATAGATGTCGTGATGCGGCGGCGGCGAGATCAGGGAGATCCCCGGCACGGCGTGGCGCAGGCGCGCAATCAGGTCCGTGACCTTGTGGGCCGGGAGCTGGCCGCCCTCTCCCGGCTTGGCGCCCTGCACGATCTTGATTTCCAGCTCTTCGGCCCGCACCAGGTACTCCGGCGTGACTCCGAATCGTGCCGAGGCCACCTGCTTGATCCGGCAGTCGGCCCGATCGCCGTTCTCCCGGACCTGGTAGAAGGCCGGATCCTCTCCGCCTTCACCGCTGTTGGAGCGGGCTCCGATCCGGTTCATCCCGATCGAGAGCACTTCGTGCGCCTCGGGGGAAAGCGCTCCCAGCGACATGGCGGATGACACGAAGCGCCGCCGGATCAACTCGGCGGACTCGACCTCCTCGAGGGGCGCGGGGGTTCGGCCCCGCAGTTTGAGCAGGTCCCGGGGCCCGGCCGGGCGTCGCTCGAGGGCCTTGGAGACGAAGGCGCGGTATCCGGCGGTCCTGTCCGCCTCGTCTGAACTGTCCGTCTCGACCGCCCTGGCCGACTTGCTGCTCCCCACCGCGCGCTGCAGCGCGACCACCACCCCCGGCTCCCACCCGTGATCCTCGCCTTCCTTGCGGAAGCGGATCCGGCCGAAATCCGGAAGACTCATCTCACCGCTTTCCCACGCCGCCCGATGGCGGGTCAGCGCGTCCTCGGCGATTTCCTCGAAACCCAGTCCGCCGAGGTGCGAGGGTGTGGAGCGGAACGCGAAGTCGATCACTTCGGATCCGAGGCCCAGCGCCTCGAAGATCTGGGCGCCGCAGTAGGACGGCAGCACGGCGATGCCCATCTTGGACATGATCTTGAGGAGCCCGGCCTCGACTGCACCGCGATAACGTGAGCGCGCCTCATCGGCGCCGGCGCCAGCGTCCGACGCCACGCACTCGAGCGCGAGCCACGGGTGAATCGCCTCGGCGCCGTAGCCGAACAGCGTGGCGGCATGGTGCACGTCCCAGGCATCCCCCGCCTCGGCGACGAGGCCGACCTGCAGGCGGAGACTCCGGTCGAGCAGATGCCGGCGCACCGCGCCCAGCGCGAGCAGCATCGGGATCGGCGCCCGCTCCCGGTCGGCCGACCGATCACTGAGAATCAGCAGCCGGGCCCCGCGGCGGGCGGCGCGCTCAGCCTCGCGGCAGAGTCGCCGGAGTCCGTTCCGGAGACCGTCGGGGCCTTCGGCGGCGGGCCACGCGGCGGCGAGGGTGACGCAGGAGAATCCCGGCACGCTGCGCAGCGCCGACATCTCCTCCTCGAGCAGCACCGGATGGTCGACGCGAAGCAGGCGCGCCTGCCGCGGATGTTCGACCAGGAAGGAGCCGTGGCGTCCCAGGCGCATCCGCAGCGACATCACCACCGACTCGCGGATTGGATCGAGCGGGGGATTGGTGACCTGCGCGAAGCGCTGCCGGAAGTAGGAGTAGAACGGCAACGGCTGACTCGAGAGCGGCGGGATCGGGGTGTCGTCCCCCATGCTCCAGATGGCGTCCTGCCCGTTCCGGACCATCGCCTCGAGCACGAAGCGCAGGTCTTCATGCCCGTAACCGAACATGCGGAGCAGCGGCACCAGCTGCGGGGCCGGCCGGGGCGTTGGCCGCCCGAGGGGGTCGGCCTCGAGGAGACGGGTCTGCGCGGCGACCCACCGGCCGTACGGCCGTCGCGAGGCCACCTCCCGCTTGACGTCCATGTTGCGGAGGATGCGCCTCCGCGCGGTGTCCACCGCGATCAGCTCGCAGGGACCCAGGCGCCCGCTTTCGACGACGTCGCGCGGGTCGAGGTCCACCAGTCCGGCCTCCGATCCGCTGACCACCAGTCCATCGCGCGTCACCTGGTAGCGGCTGGGGCGCAGGCCATTGCGGTCGGTCGCCGAGCCGACGATCACCCCGTCGCTGAATGCAAAGGCGGCCGGGCCATCCCACGGCTCGATCAGCCCGGCGTGGTATTCGTAGAAATCGCGGATGTCCGGTTCGACGTCCGGATACCGCTCCCAGGCCTGCGGCACCAGCATCATCATGCTGTGCAGTGGATCGCGCCCGGAGCGCACCAGCAGTTCCATCGCGTTGTCGAAATTGGCCGAGTCGCTGCCCTCCGGATCCAGCACCGGGCGCAGGCGAGTGACGTCGCGGCCCCAGACCGGGGACGAGATCCCGACTTCCCGCGCGGCCATCGCGTTGCGATTGCCCCAGAGCGTGTTGATCTCGCCGTTGTGGGCGATCAGCCGGAACGGCTGTGCCAGCGGCCAGCTGGGCAGCGTGTTGGTCGAGTAGCGCTGATGGAAAACCGCGACGGCGGACTCGAATTCCGGGTAACGGAAGTCGGGGTAGAATGCCGGAAGCTGCGGCCCGGTGAGGAGCGCCTTGTAGACGATCGTCCGGCAGGAGAGGGAGCAGACGTAGTATCCGTCGAGGCCGGCGTCCGCCGCGGCCCGCTCCAGATCCCGGCGCGCCAGGAAGCAGCGCCGTTCCCACGCCGGCTCGTCCTCCGCGCCGACGGGGCGGCCGAGGAAGAGCTGGCGGATGACCGGGGCACTGGCCCGCGCGGTCGGGCCGAGTGCCGCCGCGTCGGTGGGGACTTCGCGCCAGCCGAGCAGGGGAAATCCTGCGCCGCCGAGGACGGATTCGGTGAGTCGCGTCGCGCGGCGGAGGCTCTCGACATCCGGCGGGAGGAACAGCATGGCCACCGCAAAGGGGTGACCGTGAGTCAGTCGAAGCCCGAGACGATAGCCTTCGCGATAGAAGAGGCGGGTCGGAATCTGGGTGAGGAGTCCCGCGCCGTCCCCTGACAGGTCGGTCGATGCCGCACCGCGGTGGGCCACCCGGGCCAGGGCGGTGAGGGCGAGATTGACGACCTGGTGGCTGCGCTCGCCGTCGGCCCGGGCCACGAAGCCGGTGCCACAGGCGTCGTGCGCCCGTTCGTGATCGGGGGCGAAGCGGGCGGTGTGGCGCGGCTGGCTCATCCTTTGACCTCCCTGGCCGACAATGAAAAAGGCCCACCCCCTTGCGGGAGCGGGCCGGCGGATCGGGTCTGAGGCAATTCCCGTCTAGCCGGTCGCTCCCCGGGAGCGGACGGTATTGATGGCAAGGCGGCAGACGGCGAGCACGAGACGTTGCATGTGCATAAAAATACGATATGCATGCAGCGCGTCAATGGGCCGCCGCACCCGACGCCCGGCGGGGTTGGGCAGAGACGGGCACCAGTTGCCTCGACCCTGTCGGTTTTCGGTCGCAATTCGGTCGATCCGGCCAGGGATGTCCCGGATTCGGCCGCACTCTTGACACCCTGTGGGGTCGCGGGTTAGTCTCCCTATCCACTTCGGCGCATAAAGTTGCCGACGAACAACTGTTACGGAAAAGTGAAATGCTGCTGACCGCCGCGCTTATCCTGATTCTCCTTACCCTCGTCCTGGAGCTTCGACTCCCGGTGGGGGTTCGCGGCATGGTCGGGCGGCGCGGTTAGCAGGCGCCGAAAGCATCAAGGCAGTCTTCCCGACGCCGCGGACCCTTCGAGGTTCGCGGCGTCGGTCTTTTTCCACCCTTCGCGCCCACGCGGGAGCACTTGTATGGCCAGGGATGTGTTGATCTTCGATACCACGCTGCGGGACGGCGAGCAGGCGCCCGGCAACACCATGACGCCGGAGGAAAAGCTCCGGCTCGCCCGCCAGCTCGACGCGCTCGGCGTGGACATCATCGAGGCCGGCTTCCCCGCGGCATCCGAGGGCGATTTCCGCAGCGTACGGGACATCGCCGCCGAGGTCCGCCGCCCGGTCATTGCCGCGCTGGCGCGCTGCCATGACCGCGACATCGATCTCGCAGGGGAAGCGCTGGGGGGCGCGGCGCGCGGCCGGATTCACGTATTCCTCTCCACCTCGGACATCCATCTCGAGCACAAGCTCAAGATCGGCCGGGCCGAGGCGCTGGAACGGGCCCGTGACGCGATCCGCCGGGCCCGCCGTTTCACCGGCGACGTGGAATTCTCCGCCGAGGACGCGAGCCGGACCGAATTCGACTACCTGTGCCAGGTGGTGGCCATGGCCATCGCCGAAGGGGCCACCACCATCAATCTGCCGGACACGGTGGGGTATGCCTTGCCGGGCGAGTACGCCGCGATGTTCCGCCGGGTCATGGCCGCCGTGCCAGGCAGCGACCGGGTCATCTGGAGCGCCCACTGCCACGACGATCTCGGCCTGGCCACGGCCAACTCGCTGGCCGCGATCGCCGCGGGTGTCGGCCAGGTGGAATGCACCATCAACGGGATCGGGGAACGGGCGGGGAATGCGGCCATGGAAGAGATCGTGATGGCCTCGCGGACCCGCTCGGCGGAGTCGGGCTTCCGCTGCCGGGTCCACTCCGAAGAGATCTTCCGCACCAGCCAGCTTCTCTCGTACCTGACCGGCGTGTTCCCCCAGCCCAACAAGGCGATCGTCGGCCGCAACGCCTTTGCCCACGAGGCCGGCATCCATCAGCACGGCATGCTGCAGCACGGGCTGACCTACGAGATCATCCGGCCGGAGAGCGTCGGCATTCCGCGCTCCACGCTGGTCCTGGGCAAGCACTCCGGCCGCCACGCGCTGGAGCGGCGGTATCGCGAGCTGGGCTACGAGCTCGACGAGGTGAAGCTCGACGGGATCTACCAGGCCTTCAGCGCGCTGGCCGATCGCAAGCGGGAAATCCTCGATGAGGACCTGCTGGCGCTGCTGCACGAGAGTTTCGAGGACGCGCCCGAGGAATACCAGTTGACGCTGCTCGAGGTGACGTGTGGCAACGGCGCGGCGAAGGCACGGGTGCGGGTGACGGGCCCCTGGACCGGGGAGCGTGAAGGCGCCGGCACCGGAGACGGCCCGATCGCGGCGGCGTTCAACGCGATCAGCGAAGCCACCGGCAGGGCCATCGACGTGGCTGATCTGTCGCTGCGCTCGCTCACCCCCGGGCGCGACAGCGTGGGCCAGACGTTCCTGCAGGCCCGGATCGACGGCAAGTCGTTCTCGGGCCATGGTGCCTCGACCGACATCGTCGAAGCCAGCGCCCGGGCGCTGCTCCATGCGCTCAACAAGACCAGCCACGCAGAGCGGCTGGAGTCGTCGAACTTGAACGCCGTCTATCTCTGGGGCGTGTGAAGCAGTGCCATAAGCCGTAAGCCATCAGCCTTAAGCAAAGATGCTTACGGCCCCAGCTTACGGCTTAAGGCTTACGGCTTAAGGCCCGAAGAAATGAGACCATGCCAGAACTGATTACCGGCGCCCAGCTCCTCTGCCGCCTCCTGCTCGAGGAGGGGGTGGAGCACATCTTCGGCTATCCGGGCGGTGCCATCATGCCGTGGTATCACGCGCTGCCGGAATATCCAGGGCTGCGTCACGTGCTCGTGCGCCATGAACAGGCCGCGGCGCACGCGGCGGACGGCTACGCCCGCGCGTCCGGCCGCCCCGGCGTTTGCGTGGCCACCTCCGGGCCGGGGGCGACGAATCTCGTGACCGGCCTCGCGACCGCACACATGGACAGCTCTCCCGTAGTCGCGATCACGGGCCAGGTGCCGAGGCCGATGCTGGGGAAGGACGCCTTCCAGGAAACCGACATCATCGGCATCACACTGCCGATCACCAAACACAGTGTGCTGATCCAGGATGTGACGGAACTGGCGGACCGGGTCCACGAGGCGTTCGCCATCGCGACGGAGGGAAGACCTGGACCCGTGGTCATCGACATCCCCAAGGATGTGCAGAACCAGAAGATCGAGTACCAGGGGGGGCAGGGGGGGAGGCCGGCAGCAGATCCGAAACGCAAACGTCTGCCGGCGCGCGAGGCCTTGCAGGAAGCGGCGCGGCTGATTGCCGGGGCGGAGCGACCGCTGATGATGGTGGGGCACGGCGTGATCCTGGGCGAGGCCTACGACGAAGTACGCGCGCTGGCCGAGCGGACGGGCATGCCGGTGATCACCACCCTGCTCGGGATCAGCGCCTTCTCCGAAGCACACCCCCTCCACCTCGGCATGCCGGGCATGCATGGCGAGGTGCACGTCAATCGCGCCATCCAGGTGGCGGACGTCATCGTAGGGATCGGTCTACGGTTCGACGACCGGGTCACCGGCAATACGGCGACCTTTGCCCCGCGGGCGCAGATCATCCATGTCGACCTCGATCCGGCCGAAATCGGCAAGAACGTGCCGGTCGCGGTCGGGTTGCCGGGCGATGCCCGCGCCGTGACCCGGGCACTGCTCCAGGTGGTGCAGCCGCGCTGGTGCGAAGGGTGGTGGGCCGAAATCGAAAGCTTCCGCCGCCATCGCGAGGAGCAGCTGCGTGGCGGCCTCACGCCGACCGGGATCCTGCACGCGATTCACGAGCAGTCCGGCGGGCGGGCCACGATCGTGTCCGACGTGGGCCAGCACCAGATGTGGGTGGCCAAGCACTATCCCTATCGCGAGCCCAACAGTCACATCACGTCAGGAGGCCTGGGCTCGATGGGATTCGCCCTGCCGGCCGCAATGGGTGTGCAGGTGGCGCGGCCCGATCGACCGGTGTGGGCCATCTCGGGCGACGGCGGCTTCCAGATGAACCTGCAGGAGATCGCCACCATGGTGCAGGAGGGGTTGCCCGTGAAGATGGCCATTTTCAACAATGGCTACCTCGGCATGGTGCGCCAGTGGCAGCAGTTCTTCCACGGCAAGCGCTACTCGGCCACGCCGATCTGGAGTCCCGACTACGTGAAACTGGCGGAGGCGTACAGCATCGCGGGCTACCGGGTCGAACACGCGCGGCAGGTCGAAGAGGCGGTGGCGCGAGCCGTGGCGGAACCGGGACCCGCGCTGGTCGAGTTCCTGATCGAACAGGAAGCCAACGTCTTCCCGATGGTGCCGCCCGGCGGGTCGCTCTCCGAAGCCATCGAGTCGAGTCCGGCACCGGCGGAAGTGGGATGAGCACCGCAGTCCTGGGCACGGACGCCGCCCCGGTGTGGAGTGCGTGCCTCGTCTCGATCGTGGTGGACGAGGCCTTGATCCCCCTCGACCGGGTGCTGGGCGCGATCCGGCGCCGCAATCTGCCGCTGGTCGGCCTGAGCGTGGGGCCGGGTCCTGCCCCCGGCACGGCCCGGGTGCTCGCGTCCGTCGCGGCGGCGCCCGACGACGTGGATCGCCTGGCGCGCCAGCTCCGCAAGCTGGTCGGCGTGCAGGAGGCGATGGTCAGGCAATCGACGGAGGTCCGTCAGCTTGCCCTGGTCCGTTTGAGCGCTCCCGGAGCGCGGCGGCTGGCCATGCTCCAGGCGCTTGCCGGGGTGGATGGCAGCGTGGTCAGTGAAGCTCAGGCGGAAACCGTGGTGCAGATCGCCGGGGCGCCGGCCACCATCGAGGCCGGTCTCCGGCTCCTTGCCCCGTTTGGGATCCTGGATGTGGCGCGCAGCAGTCTAGTGACGCTCGAAGCCGAGGCCGCGATGGCCCGGGCTCCTCTTTCCTCCATTCGACAGGACGACAGGCCATGAGTCAGGGTGTACGCATCTACTACGACGCGGAAGCCGACCTCAGCCTCGTGCGCGGCCGCACGGTGGCAATCATCGGCTACGGCAGCCAGGGGCATGCCCACGCCCTGAATCTCAAGGAGAGCGGGGTCAAGGTGGTGGTCGGTCTCCGTCCTGATGGGGCGAGCTGGCAGAAGGCCAAGGCGGCCGGTCTCGACGTCCTGCCGGTGGCGGAGGCCGCACGGGCGGCGGATACCATCATGATGCTGGTGCCGGACCAGGACGGCCGCACGGTGTACGACGCCTCGATTGTCCAGGCCCTGGTCCCGGGAAAGACGCTGATGTTCGCGCATGGATTCAACATCCACTTTGGAGAGATCAAGCCGCCCAAAGGCGTGGATGTGACCATGATCGCTCCGAAATCGCCGGGACACCTGGTCCGGAGCGAGTTCGAGGCAGGGCGGGGAGTGCCGGCGCTGGTCGCCGTGCACCAGGATGCGTCGGGCAAGGCCCTGGCCAACGCGCTCGCCTATGCGGCCGGGATCGGCTGTACCCGGGCCGGAGTCATCGAGACGTCGTTCCGTGAGGAGACGGAAACAGATCTCTTCGGCGAGCAGGCCGTGCTCTGCGGCGGCGTCACAGCCATGGTCAAGGCGGGGTTCGAGACGCTCACCGAAGCGGGCTACGCACCCGAGATGGCCTATTTCGAGTGCCTGCACGAACTCAAGCTCATCGTGGACCTGATGTATCGCGGCGGGATGAGCTTCATGCGCTACTCGATCAGTGACACCGCCGAGTATGGCGACTATACCCGTGGTCCCAGGATCGTGACCGACGCCACGCGGGCGGAGATGAAGAAGATCCTCGGAGAAATCCAGCGGGGCGAATTTGCCAGGGAGTGGCTGAATGAGTATCGCAGCGGCCGGGCCAATTTCGACCGGATGAAACAGGCCGATGCCCATCACCCGATCGAGGTGACCGGAGCGCAGCTCCGGGCCATGATGCCGTGGTCGGAAGAGGGGAAGGCCGCAGCTGCCAAGGCCCGCGCGGCGGCTCGCCGCGAACCGGCTGCGGTGCGCTGACAGAAACCGCGGATGAACGCGGAAAAGTGCGCGGATGAACGCGGACAGGCAGGTTGTTGCAGTTCAAGAGGCACATTGAATGGCTCGCTTCGGGAGCATTCGAAATGACAACATGGGGCGGAGCGATCCGCGTCTATCCGCGGCAAGAGCACCGGGAACCCGATTGATGTCCCCAAGGACGCTGTTCGAGAAGGTCTGGGACCAGCACGTCGTTCAGCAGGAGCCGGAAGGCCCGGCGCTGCTGTATGTCGACCTGCACCTGGTCCACGAGGTCACCTCGCCACAGGCGTTCGAAGGACTGCGCCTGGCCGGGCGCAGGGTGCGGCGGCCCGACCTCACCGTGGCCACGGTGGACCACAATGTGCCCACCGATGACCGGTCGCTGCCGATCGCGGACGAGACCTCTCGCCGCCAGGTCGACGCGCTGCTCGGCAATGCGCGGGATTTCGGCATCGAGCTCTTCGACCTCCATTCGCCGGAACAGGGCATTGTCCACGTGATCGGTCCGGAGCTGGGAATCACCCAGCCTGGAATGGTCATCGTCTGCGGCGATTCGCACACCTCGACCCATGGGGCGTTCGGCGCGCTCGCCTTTGGCATCGGAACGAGCGAGGTCGAGCACGTGCTGGCCACGCAAACCGTGGTGCAGGCCCGGCCCCGGACCATGGAGGCACGCTTCGTCGGGATGCCGGGACGCGGGGTCGGCGCCAAGGACCTGATCCTGGCGCTGATCGGTCAGATCGGGACGGCGGGGGCCACCGGTCATGTGATCGAGTACACCGGCCCGGCCATCCGTGCGCTCTCCATGGAAGGGCGGATGACGATCTGCAACATGTCGATCGAAGCGGGAGCCCGGGCCGGGATGATCGCCCCCGATGAGCAGACGGTGAGCTACCTCGCCGGCCGTCCCCGGGCACCGCGCGGCGCCGCCTGGGACCGGGTCGTGCGGGAATGGCGCGGGCTGGTGAGCGATCCCGGAGCAGAGTACGACATGGTGGTCACGATCGACGCCGCCGCGATCGCGCCCCAGGTCTCGTGGGGCACCAACCCCGGCATGGTGGCTCCCGTGACCGGCCGGGTCCCAGATCCCGCCATGTTCGCCAGCGCGCCTGACCGTGAGGCTGCGGGCCGCGCGCTCACGTACATGGGACTCGCCGCGGGGACGCCGCTCGAGTCAGTGGCCATCGACCGGGTGTTCATCGGCAGCTGCACCAATGGCCGGGTCGAAGACCTGCGCGAGGCGGCCGCGGTGGTGCGCGGGCGCCGCGCCGCTCCCGGCGTGCGGGTCATGGTGGTTCCCGGCTCGATGGCCGTCAGGGCGCAGGCCGAGCGCGAGGGCCTCGACCGGATCTTCACCGAGGCCGGCATGGAATGGCGCAATGCCGGGTGTTCGATGTGCCTCGGCATGAACCCCGACATCCTGGCGCCTGGAGAGCGCTGTGCCTCGACCTCGAACCGGAATTTCGAGGGACGTCAGGGGCGCGGCGGCCGCACCCACCTGATGAGTCCCGCCATGGCGGCCGCCGCCGCCGTCACCGGCCGCCTCACCGACGTCCGCACGCTGCTGGGCGCGAATTCTCCCTCCTAGCCGGCCCCAAGGCGGCACTGCACTTTCATGGGTGTCCCCGTCACCTCTCACCTCTGACCTCTCACCCTGATGACGCCGTTCACCTCCCACACCGGCATCTGCGCCTCGCTGCCCCGCGCCAATGTCGACACGGACCAGATCATCCCCAAGCAGTTTCTCAAGCGGATCGAGCGCACCGGCTTCGGACCGGCGCTGTTCCATGACTGGCGCTACCGCTCCGACGGCTCGCCCGATCCCGCCTTTCCGCTCAACGCGCCCAAGGCGGCCGGGGCCTCGATCCTGCTGGCGGGGCTCAACTTTGGCTGCGGCTCCTCCCGCGAGCATGCGCCGTGGGCGCTGGGCGAGTACGGCTTCCGGGCCATCCTGGCGGAGTCGTTCGCTGACATCTTCTTCAACAACTGCTGCCAGAACGGGATTCTCCCCGTCCGGCTGCCCGGCAGGACCATGACCGAGTTGTTCGGCCGCTATGACCGCACCATCGGTCCCTTCAGGGTGACGGTCGATCTCGAGCGATGCCGGGTCTCGGATCAGGGTGGACTGGATACCACCTTCGAGATCGACAGCTATCGCCGGGATATGCTGCTGAAGGGCCTGGACGAGGTCGGCCGCACCCTGCTGGCCGAGGAATCGATCGCGAGGTTCGAGCGGCGGCGTGCCCGACGGATGGCCGGAGTGGGCGAATGAAGCCGTGGCGGATTGCCGTGCTGCCGGGAGATGGCATCGGACCGGAGGTTACCACCCAGGCCTGCCACGTACTTCACGCGGCGGCGGATCGATTCGGCTTCGAGGTGGCGCTCACCGAGTACCCGATCGGGGCGGTGGCCATCCGCCAGCATGGGGAGCCGCTGCCGCCGGTTACCCGCGAAGCGGTGGTCGCTGCCGATGCGGTCCTGCTGGGAGCCGTGGGAGATCCTGGCATGGACTCCCTGCCGCGCGCAGAGCGCCCCGAGACCGGGCTGCTGCATCTGCGGGCGCTGCTGCAGGTGTACTCCAATCTGCGGCCGGTGGCGGTGCATCCCGCCCTGGCCGATCGCTCGCCGCTCAAGCCCGACCGGTTGAACGGCGTCGATCTGCTGATCGTGCGCGAGCTCACCGGCGGCCTCTATTACGGGGAGCCGCGGGGCAATGATGGCGCGGAAGCCATCAACACGCTGCGCTACTCGGTGGGGGAGATCGAACGCGTCGGGCGCGTCGCCTTTGCGGCGGCGCGGGAGCGGCGGAAGAAAGTGCTGTCGGTGGACAAGGCGAACGTCCTCGAGACCAGCCAGCTCTGGCGCGACACGATGACCCGGCTGGCCACGGCGCATCCGGACGTCGAGCTGGAGCACATCTACGTGGACTACGCGGCGATGCGTCTCGTGGCAGACCCGGCCTCGATCGATGTGCTGGTCACCGAAAACATGTTCGGCGATATCCTGAGCGATGAGGCGGCCGTGCTGGTGGGCTCCCTCGGCCTCCTGCCGTCTGCCTCGCTGGGCACCGGTCCGGGCCTCTTCGAACCGATCCATGGATCAGCCCCGACGCTGGCGGGGCAGAATGTGGCCAATCCCGTCGGCGCCATTCTTTCCGCGGCGATGCTGCTCCGCCACGGCCTCGGCCGGGACGACGCGGCCACCGCAGTCGAACGGGCCGTGGCGCTGGCGATTGCCGGCGGCGCCCGCACCCGTGACCTCTGCCGTCCGGGCGATCGCGCCCTCAGCACCCGGGAGATGGGCGAGCGGATCGCCCGGCTGGTCGAGGCCCGCAGCGCCACGCCCGTCACCGCTCACTGAACCACCCCGCGTCCGCCGCTCACTTCCCTCACTCCACAACGCAATGCCGCTGAATTCCCGTTCGCAGGCCATCACGCAGGGGTTCGAGCGCGCGCCCAACCGCGCGATGCTCCGCGCCGTCGGATTTGGCGATGCCGATTTCACCAAGCCGATCATCGGGATCGCCAACGGGCACAGCACGATCACGCCCTGCAATGCCGGGCTCGGCGAGCTCGCCGAACGGGCCGGGAATGCGGTACGCCTGGCGGGCGGAATGCCGCAGATGTTCGGCACGGTCACCGTGTCCGACGGGATTTCGATGGGCACCGAGGGCATGAAGTACTCGCTCGTGTCCCGCGAAGTGATTGCCGACTCGATCGAAACGGCCTGCGGCGCCGAATCGATGGACGGGGTCGTCTGCGTGGGCGGCTGTGACAAGAACATGCCCGGGGCCATGATCGCCATCGCGCGGCTCAACATTCCCGCGATCTTCATCTATGGGGGAACCATCAAGCCGGGGCATCTGCACGGCCGGGATCTGACCGTCGTCAGCGCCTTCGAGGCGGTCGGCCAGCGGAGTGCGGGGAAGATCGGCGATGCCGAACTGCTCGAAGTCGAACGTCATGCCTGTCCGGGCAAGGGCTCGTGCGGCGGAATGTTCACCGCCAACACGATGAGTTCGATTATCGAGGCCATGGGCATGAGCCTGCCGTACTCGTCGACCATGGCCGCCGAAGACGCGGAGAAGGGAGACAGCGCGGCGGAATCCGGCCGGGTGCTGCTGGAGGCCATCCGGGACCAGCGGCTGCCCCGGTCGATCATGACCCGCAAGGCGTTCGAGAACGGGATCGCCGTCTGCATGGCGCTGGGTGGTTCGACCAACGCGGTACTCCACCTCCTGGCGATCGCGCACGCCGCCGAGGTCCCGCTCACGATCGATGACTTTGAAGTGATCCGGGGGAGGGTGCCCGTGCTCGCGGACCTCAAGCCTTCGGGGAGGTATGTCGCCACCGACCTGCACCGGGCGGGCGGCGTGCCGCAGGTCATGAAGCAACTGCTCGTTCATGGGCTGCTGCATGGCGATGCCGGATCCGTGACCGGCAAGACCATCGCCGAGCTGCTGGCGGATGTGCCGTCCGAGCCGCGGGCGGACCAGGATGTGATCCGCCCCTGGGCCAACCCGATCTACCCGCAGGGACACCTGGCCATCCTGCGCGGCAACCTGGCCACCGAAGGGGCGGTAGCCAAGATCACGGGCGTGAAGACTCCGAAAATCACTGGACCGGCGCGGGTGTTCGAATCGGAGGAAGCGTCGCTCGCCGCCATCCTGGAGAAGCGCATCCGCCCGGGAGACGTCCTGGTGATCCGCTACGAAGGCCCGCGTGGCGGGCCGGGGATGCGGGAGATGCTCTCACCCACTTCGGCCATCATCGGTGCGGGACTGGGGGATTCGGTGGCCCTGATCACCGACGGGCGTTTTTCCGGCGGGACGTACGGACTGGTCGTGGGGCATGTGGCGCCGGAGGCGGCGGTGGGCGGCGCTATCGCGCTGGTCCGCGAGGGAGACCTGATCACCATCGACGCACCCGGGCGGCTGCTGCAGCTCGAAATCAGCGAGGCGGAACTGGAACAGCGGCGGCGGGAGTGGAGTGCGCCGCCGCCGCGTTACACGCGAGGGGTGCTGGCCAAGTACGCGAAGCAGGTCTCGAGTGCGGCCCTCGGGGCCGTCACCGACTAGTCTGGCAGGGTAGTTCCCGCCTGGATTTGCTCTCCCCGGAATTCCTGACCTCGATTGTGCCGCGACCGGGCTCCCGGGAGTCTAATGTGGATTCCATAAGGCCGAATAGTGCATATTTGGCTGATTATTCGGTACGAGATGCATAAACAGATGGCTGTTCTTAAGAAGTGTCGATAATTATTAGCAATATTTGCATTTTCCTCTTGACATGAGATAGGCATCCTCCCCAGTTTGTTGGGTGCGCGACCGGCTGCCCGGCCAGTCGGCTTTTCCACCCGTTCCTGGAGGAGGATCCCGTGTTCCTGACCCTGACCGCACTCACCCAGGAGGCGCCGGCGATCGTACCCGCCGACACCGCCTGGATGCTGGTGTCCACAGCGCTGGTGCTGCTCATGACGCCGGCGCTCGCCTTCTTCTATGGTGGACTGGTGCGGTCGCGGCATTCACTCAATACCATGATGATGAGCTTCGTGGCGCTCGGGGCGGTGGGCGTCACCTGGGCGCTGGTGGCGTACAGCCTCGCCTTTTCGGAGGGCACCCCCTTGATCGGCGGCCTCGGCAACGCCTTCCTCTCGGGTGTCGGGCTCGAAGCCAAGGGCACCATTCCACACCTCCTGTTCATGTCGTACCAGGGGACCTTCGCGATCATCACGGCCGCGCTGATCTCGGGCGCGATCGTAGAGCGGATGAAGTTCATTCCGTACGTCGCCTTCATCGTCATCTGGACGCTACTCGTCTACGCCCCCGTGGCCCACTGGGTCTGGGGCGGCGGCTGGCTCGGCAAGCTCGGAGTGCTCGACTTTGCCGGTGGCACCGTGGTGCACATCAACGCCGGCGTGTCCGCCCTCGTGGCCGCGGCGCTGCTCGGCCCCCGCAAGGATTTCGGCCGCCAGGCCATCCTGCCGCATAGCGTTCCGTTCGTGCTGCTCGGCACGGGGCTGCTCTGGTTCGGCTGGTTCGGCTTCAACGGCGGCAGCGCGCTCGCCGCCAGCGCCTCCGCGGCGCTCGCCTTTACCAACACCTTCCTGGCTCCGATGGCCACGCTCATCGTCTGGAGCGCGCTCGATCTCAAGCGCACCGGGCACGTGACGGCAGTGGGTGGGGCGACCGGTATCGTGATCGGCCTCGTGGCCATCACCCCGGCGGCGGGCTTCATCAGTCCGGCGTATGCGCTGCTGCTCGGGGCGCTGGCGGCCTTGCCGAGCTACTTCGCCATGGTGGGCCGTTCGCGCACCAGCCTGGATGACTCGCTGGATGTCTTCGCCGGCCACGGCATCGGCGGGCTCACGGGAGCCCTCCTCACGGGCGTCTTCGCCGAGAAGATCTGGGGCGGGACCGACGGCCTGGTGGCGGGCAATGCCGCCCAGTTCGGGATCCAGGCCATCGGCGCGCTCGCGTCGTTCGCCTATGCCGGCCTCATGACCTTCGTCATCCTCAAGGCAATGGGCCTCGTCGTCGAGCTCCGCGCCGACCGGCGGGCCGAAGGGATCGGCATGGACGTCTCGCAGCATGGCGAAGAGGCCTACACCAGCGGCGAAGGCTCGATCCTCGTCATTCCGGAGGTCGCCGTCGCATCGGCGCCGGCAGCCGCCCTGTCCACCCAGCCCGCGGCCCACTGAGGCGCGAGAGGAATCGGATCATGAAACTCATCGTCGCCGTCGTCCGGCCCGACCGGCTCAACGACGTCCTCGAGGCGCTGTACCGCGCCGAAGTGCACGGCCTCACCGTGTCCCGTGTCCTGGGACATGGTGGGGAAACGGAACATGTCGAGAACTACCGCGGCACCACCGTCAAGATGGGCCTTCAGGAAAAGATCCGGCTGGAAATCGGGGTCTCGAACTCCTTCGTGGAGCCGACCGTGCGAGCCATTCTGGCCGCCGCCCGCACGGGCGAGGTGGGAGACGGCAAGGTGTTCGTGCTCGACGTCGAACAGGTGCATCGCATCCGCACCGCAGAGCGGGACGAAGCAGCCGTCACCCCCGCCTTGGCGGGCGCCCGGTAGCCTTCGCTCGACTGGCCTGAAAAAGGGGAATGGAAGCGGTGGACTGCTTCCATTCCCCTTTTTTCCGTCTCCTATCTGCTGTCTCCTGTCTCCCGTCTCCTGCAGTTCACGCGTCGTAGTAGAGGAAGAATTCGTACGGATGCGGCCGCAGGTTGACCGCCGGAATGTCCTTGGTCCGCTTCATCGAGAGCCAGGTCTCCAGCACGTCGGGGGTGAACACTTCACCCTCGAGCAGGAACTGGTGATCCGCTTCCAGGGCATTGAGGGCCTCGGCCAGCGAGCCGGGGACCGTCCGGATGCTCTGCTTGCGCTCATCGTGCAGCTCGTAGAGGTCCTCGTCGATCGGCTTCGGCGGCTCAATCTTCCGCTTGATGCCGTCGAGGCCGGCCATGAGCAGCGCCGAGAAGGCGAGATAGGGATTGCAGCTCGGGTCCGGCGCGCGGAATTCCACCCGGCGCGCTTTCGGGCTCGAGGAGTAAGTCGGGATCCGGCAGATCGCCGACCGGTTCCGCTGCGAGTACATCAGGTTGACCGGTGCCTCGAAGCCCGGCACGAGGCGGCGGTAGCTGTTGGTCGTGGGCGCGCACAGCGCGAGCAGCGCCGGGGCGTGGCTGATCAGGCCGCCGATGTACCAGCGCGCCGTGTCCGACAGGAGGGCGTAGCCCTTCTTGTCGAAGAAGAGCGGGTCGTCCCCCTTCCAGAGCGACTGGTGCACGTGCATGCCGGAGCCGTTGTCGCCGAACAGCGGCTTGGGCATGAAGGTGGCCGTGTAGCCCAGGTTATGGCAGACATTCTTGACGATGTACTTGTAGGCCAGCAGCCGGTCGGCGGTCTGCAGCAGGGTGCCGAAGCGGAAATCGATCTCCGCCTGGCCCGCGGTGGCCACTTCGTGGTGCTGCACTTCCACCGGGATTCCCGCTTCCACCAGCGCCAGCATGATCTTCGAGCGCACATCCTGCAGACGGTCGGCCGGGGGCACGGGGAAATAGCCTTCCTTGTGGCGCGGCCGGTGGCCCAGGTTCGGGGTGCCGTTGCGGCCGCTGTTCCAGATCCCCTCATCGGCGTCGATGTGGTAGTACCCCTCGTGGGCGTTCTGGTCGAACCGCACCGAGTTGAAGATGAAGAACTCCGCCTCCGGGCCCCAGTATGACGTGGTGGCGATGCCCGTGGTCTTGAGGTACTCCTCCGCCTTGAAGGCGATGAAGCGCGGGTCCCGGGTGTAGG
Organism: Gemmatimonadales bacterium; assembly: GCA_035279705.1. Lineage (GTDB taxonomy): Bacteria > Gemmatimonadota > Gemmatimonadetes > Gemmatimonadales > GWC2-71-9 > DATEHG01. Next base: position 17,415 of record DATEHG010000144.1, on the reverse strand, counting down.
GCTCGAGGGTGATCGGGTCGTAGATGTCGCAGGTGATGGACAGGGTCGGCACCGAGAGCACCGGATCGACGAAGGCGCTCGCCAGGTCCGGCATCAGCAGCATGTCGCTCTCGTTGATCGCCTGGAAGCCCCGGATCGACGAGCCATCGAAGCCCAGCCCCTCGCGCACCATGTCCTCGTCCAGCGTGGCCGCGGGAATCGAGAAGTGCTGCCAGGTGCCCGGGAGGTCGGTGAATTTCACGTCCACGACCTGGATGTTCTTCTGCTTGATGAGATCGAGCACCGCCTTGATCTCGGTGGGGGCCCTCCGGGGCTTCAGGGTTGTTGCCATGGAGTCTGTCCTTGGGTGAGAGAGTAGAGATGAGTTTCGCCGACCGCGCCCCAGCCAGCATCGATGCGGTGGCGCGGCCCCCCGATGCCCGGGCTGCTCCCGGCGCCGGCGCCACCGCCGCCGCGCAGGAACGGAAGTACTGCGGCGATCGGCTGATTCGGTCCGATCGGCCACTCGCTGGGGAGAAAGTAGGGCGCCGACGCCAAAGTGTCAAGAGAAAAATGCAGAAAATGCAAAGAAATCGCTACAGTTCGCAATTATCAGTCACCAAGAATGCAGAGCAAACAAAAAAACCTGCATAAAATGCAGGTTTCTGTGTTCTAGTAGTTTCTCAGGCCAGTCCGCTAACTCCAAGCCGCTGCCGCACTTCTCCTGTTAGAGCCCCTCGTCGCCGGTTCCCTCCTCGTTCCGGTCCCAGTGGTACTCCATATAGTCCGCGCACTCCTCGGCCAGTTCATCCCCCAGCAGCCGGGCCACGATATGCAGCGACATGTCGATGCCGGCGCTCACTCCCTGCGAAGTGACGACCTTGCCGGTATCCCAGAAGCGGCCCCCGGTGCGCACATGCGCCTTCGGTGCCGCTTTGCGGAGCTCATCCATCGCGAGGAAATGGGTGGTCACATCGAGTCCGTCGAGCAGGCCGGTCCGGGCCAGGATCAGCGAGCCGGTACACACGGAGAGCAGGAGTTCGGCCTCGCCGCTGCGCTGGCGGATCCAGTCGACCAGCCGGGGGTTATCCATCTCGCGCCGGGTGCCGTAACCGCCCGGAATCACCAGCACATCGATCGGCGGGCAGTCGGCCCAGGTACAGTGCGGCACCACCGTGAAGCCATTGCGCAGCGTCACGGGTTCGGCGTGTTCGGCCACCAGGCGGACCTCGAACGGCTCGAGACCGTGGCGCCGCCCCGCCACCGAGAAGACCTCGTAGGGGCCGGCCACATCCAGCACTTCCGCTTCCGCAAAGACGACGATCGCGACCCGGCGGATCTCAGGCATTGACCTTCCGGCTGACAAAGGAGGGGCGCTGCTCGTCCAGCCACTTCAGGCGGTTCTCCATCTCCTGGTCCAGCTGGACCCAGAACTCCGCCAGCCTCACGGCGTTCTGCTCCAGGGCGACCTCGACGGGAGAACCCGGCTTCCAGGGCGGAACCGTGCGCGGCTGGTCCCGCTCGTCCCGGGCGACGTACATGCAGACGCAGTGACCCGCGCGATGCATGGTGTTCGCCATGGGGTCGCCGGAGTAGACGTCCACCGCCACCGTGAGATCGGCCCCGTCGGTGCGGATGACCTGGGCCCTGATTTCGATGAGTTCGCCGACGTGAATCGGCGTCAGGAAATGCACCCCGCCGACGAACTTGCTGGCGCAGTATTCTCCGGTCCAGCCGATGGCGCAGGTGTGTCCTGCCTGGTCGATCCAGCGGAGGATCACCCCTCCGGGCACCCGTCCGGCGTGCTCGGCGTGGTTGGGCTCGGACAGAAAGCGCAGTGTGATGCGGTGGGGGCGGTCCATGATCCCTCCAGGTCTGACGCCCGCCTAACTTACTGCGCCCCGGCACTCGGCGTGAGGTCTCCGGGAGGTCCCTCTACCACTGGGCGATGGGCTGCCCCAGATTAGCCGCATGGCCCTCGCCACCTGCGCTACCTGCCAGGCCCCTCTCACCGAGGGGGCGCAGTTCTGCTCGCAGTGCGGGACTCCCACCCCTACCGGTGTCACGGCCCGCAGCCAGACAGCCGCGGCTCCCGAAAAGACCATCGCCAGGCTCGCTCGTGCCCTGGGCCCCAAGTACGAGGTTCGGCGGTTGCTGGGCGCTGGCGGATTCGCCGAGGTGTTCGAGGTCTGGGACACGGATCTGGCCCGGCGCCTTGCGGTCAAGGTGCTGCGTCCCGACATCGCCTGGTCCGCCGGGATGCTCGAACGCTTCCGCCAGGAGGCCCGCTCCCTTGCCACGCTGAGCCACCCGAACATCCTCCCGATCCATTTCGTAGGCGATGCCGAAGGGCTGGCCTACTACGCCATGCCGTTCATCGAGGGCCAGTCGCTGGCGGAATTCCTCCGTCGCTCGGGGGCGCTCGACGTCAACCGGGCGCTCGGCATCATCCGCCCGGTCCTGGAGGCGCTCAACCATGCCCACTCGCTCGGGCTGATCCATCGCGACATCAAGCCCGACAACATCATGCTCGAGAATTCGAGCGGCCGGGTGATGCTGGTGGACTTCGGCATTGCCAAGCAGGTGGGAGGGTCGGCCACGAACCTGACCCAGACGGGCTTCGTCGTCGGAACCCCCTACTACATGAGTCCGGAGCAGGCGCTGGGGCAGGGGGACGTGGACAATCGCACCGACATCTACGCTGTCGGCGCCATGCTCTTCCAGATGGTGACCGGCGCGCCGCCGTTCGAGGGAGACTCTTCCCAGGAGATCGTCGGCAAGCACCTGAGCGAACCGGTGCCGGTGCCCGCCTCGGTCAATACCAGGATCCCGGTCTGGCTCTCCGACGTGATTCTGCGCTGTCTGGCCAAGCGGGCCGCGGACCGGTTCCAGAACTGCGGCCAGGTGTTGAGCGCGCTGGATGCGGGGAGAGAAAGCGGCGGGTCGCAGGCCATCAGCGCCGAACGGGTGGCGGCGCGGATCAAGGCCGACGACGTTACCGCAGCGATGCCTACGCCGGTGCCGGCCCCCATCGGCACCTCGGTGCCGACGGTGAAGACCGTTGCCGCCCGGCCACCGGCGCCGGCTCCTGTTCCCACCAGGTCAGGCGTGCGGCCGGCGATACTCGTGGCCGGCGTAGTCGTGCTGCTCGCCGGGCTGATGGTATTTCGCTGGATGACCCGTCCGATTCTCACCATCGAGAACCGGCTGGCCGATCCGGTACGGATTACCTGGAACAGTTCCAGCTGGGAGCTCAAGCCCGGGGAGCGGCGGGAGTTTGCCATTCCCCGCCGCCGGCCGCTGGTGGCGCAATGGTACCTGGAGCAGCCGACCTGCCCGGACGGGAGCGCGATGGGCCTGGCGTTGCAGGGGACAATCGCCGTGGAGCACCCGAGCGGCAGGATCCATCGCAACGTCGACATGTGGTCGGCGGAGAAACCCGCCTTCGCGCCGCTGATCACCAATGCGTCCGACCAGTCGCTCGTGGTGCGGGTCAATGCCGGGTTGCAGGGTGGGGAGGACCTCCGCTGCCGGGTGACGCCCGGGGCCAACCGGGTGCACATCGGGTATTACCCCTTGTTCGGCAACAGCAGCGTCGAGGTCACGGCGCCGGACGGGCGCAAGGCCTCGTTTCGTGACCTCGGCGCCCAGGTGACCGACCGCCTCGCGGGAACTCTCGGGCTCAGCTTCGCCTCGAAGGACCTGCAATAGAGGCAACGGGCGCCCGGCCACCGGCCGGACGCCCGAAATCCACGCGGTCCGTTGGACCACCAGACACCGCCCGCCTTAGCGTTCGGACGCCGGGGCCGCGGCCCAGTCGGCCGTGGTGGCCGGTGTGTGGCGGCTATCCACTTTTATCTCGCCCCCGTGCCGCAGGTACAGGTACAGGCCGATGCCGCCGGTCACCGCACCGGCCACGGTCACGATGGGTTCGTCCACGATCAATCCGACGATGATGCCCGCGGCACCCACGATCATCAGTGCGGTACCTTCGGACTTGCTGCCGCCCGCCGTCGTGGCGGTCCAGTCGATGTCCGACTCGGCGGCCACCTGCCTCTCGGGCGCCAGGCGGGCCGTCGCCGCGCCATTGGCCGCGCTGAACGCGAGGCTCATCGATGCTGATGCAGTCACATCCGTTGTTGCCGCTGCGCCTGCGCCGGTTTGCGCGTCCAGCGGCCGGAACGCGACCGTGGCCGCCGCCAGCAGGGTGCCGAGCATCACGAGATGACGCATGTGTGCATCCCCTTTCGGGAGTCTTGCGGCGGAAATAGGAAAGGCGCGAACCCGATCCGTGGCGGATCAAGCCGCGCCTTCATCTGACGAGTCCGCCCCTCTCGCCCGATCAGGTGCCCCGTGCTGCCGGGGCGCGATTTGCCCAACGACTGTATCCCGCCGTCCTGGCCGGCGCAACCCGCCGGGGGAGACTGAGCCTTCAGACGTGCTCCAGCAGCAGCTCCAGCCGGTGCCGCAACTCTCCCAGCGCCTTCGATTTGAAGGCCGACTTGGTCTCCTCGAGCACTCGCACCGTTTCCCGGACTGCCGCGGCCAGCTGCGCTCCCCGCGGGCAGTTCATCAGCTGGCAGGGATTTTCTCCCACCGTCCGGCCCGACAGCGCCCGGCCCAGCTGGTCGAGGTCCACCAGCGAACCCATCACGTTGCGCAGGGTGAGCGAGAGAAAGACGTCCACGGCAGGGGCCGGAAGCGGGGAGCCGGTCCGGTGCACGCTGGCCACATTCTCGAACTCGCGGCGCCAGTCCCGCAGCCGGCGCTCCGCGCTTTCCAGCGCCCGGTAGGAGCGGAAGCGGGAGACCGAGTTCTCAACCCGGGAGAGCAGTTCGGGAAAGAGCACCGGCTTGACCAGGTACGCGGCGACGGGCAGCTCGATGCATGCCACCGCCGAGCGGACGGAGGGAAACCCCGTCAGCACGATCACCGGCAGGCCGCCGCTCGTCTCGGCGATCTGCCGGACCAGGTCGAGATTGGAATTGCCCGGCATCTCGAGGTCGGTGATGAGGAGGTCGAAGTCTCCCGAGTGGACGGCCTCGAGCGCGCTGGGACCATCAGGCATGGTCACGCATTCGAATCCCTCCCGGCGGAGCAGGTCGGCGGTGGCGTTCAGGAAGGTCGGTTCATCGTCGGCCAGCAGGATCCGGCCCTTGGAGGCAACGGCCTGGTCAAGTTTCACGGCGGCAGCGGTCACGGCACACCTCGATTGCGCTTGGATGCGATGGGAATCTTCACCACGAATTCGGCTCCTCCCGCGGGCGGGTCCATGATTTCCACCGAGCCGCCCACCGCCTGGACCGAGCGGCGTACCAGCGACAGCCCGATGCCCATCCCGCCGGTGGAGACCTCCCGGCTCTTGGTGCTCACGAATGGCTCGAAGATCCGCTGACGGGCCTCGACAGGCACCCCCGGACCTTCGTCGCGCACCCGGAGCACGAAGTCGCCGTTGCTGAGCACAGCCTGCACGGTGACGGTCCCGCCCTGCGGCGAGGCCTCGACGGCGTTCTGCACCAAGTTGTACACGGACTGGCGCAGCACCGATTCGGGGATCGGAACCTTGGCCGGCACCGACTCCAGGTCGGCATCGATGGTCACCTTCGATCCGCGGTTGACCTGCTTGAGAAAGGCGACCGCGTCCCCTATGACGGTGCGGACCCCGGTGTGCCCGGCATCCGCCGTCTCGGGGCGGTACGTCTCGTACAGCTGGCGGGTCACATCGGCGATCCGGGCGATTTCCCGCTCGACCGCGCCGACGTACGCGTAGTGGGGGTGCTCCTTCGGAATCGCGTCCCGCACCAGCAGGAAGGCGTTCTGGATCCCGGCCAGCGGGTTGTTGATCTCGTGAGCCACCCGGGCCGCGATGCGTCCCATCGTGGTGAGCGTTTCGACTTCGCGCAGCTCCGCCTCGGCCTGCCGGCGGTGGGTGATGTCCCGCCCTTCCGCGAACAGCTGCGCCACCTGGCCGTCGGGGCCGAGAATCGGCTTGACGGAGAAATCCATCACCATCGTTTCTCCAGCCGCGTTCACCACCTCCAGCTCCTCGGCCACGGCCGAGCCCAGGGTGGCCTGCTCGCAAGCGGTGCGGGCCCATTGCCGCGCCTTCTCCCCGGGCCACCAGCGTGCCTCCCAGAGCAGCGTGTCCCGGAGGCTGTCAATCGTGGCCTCCGGCCCGAGCAGCGAAAGCGCGGTGGGATTGGCCTCGATGACCCGGCAATCGAGGTTGAGCAGGCAGCGGAACTGGTGGGCGCTGTCGAAGGCGGCCCGGAACCGGATTTCGCTGTTTTCCCGCTGTTCTTCGGCCCGGCGCCGGGCGCTCACGTCCCCGCTCACTCCCATCATCCGCAGCGGGGCGCCATACACTCCCCGCTCGGCGACCCGGCCGCGGTCGACCCGCCACGTCCACTCGTCCCGGCTGTCCCTGATGCGGTACTGGGCCTCGAACGCCGCGGTACGGCCTTCGAGATGAGCATTCAGCAGGGACTCGACCTGGGCGCGGTCCTCCGGATGGATCAGCTCCGTCCAGCGCCCATGCCGCTCCTCCTGGCTGTTGGAGCCGTTCGAACGGATGGCGGCGGACGCCGGACTGCGGCCGGGAATTTCCCACGACCAGGCCCGGTCCGTTGCGCTGCCGAGGGCGAGTTGCAGGCGGGCCCGTTCGGTGGTCTGGGCATTGGCGAGCAGGGTGCGCGCCAGCTGAAGGGTGACGGGGAGGAGCGCGCTCACGATCAGGCCGAAGGTGAGCAGGATCCCGGGAAGGTCGGTATTGGCGCGCTCCCGGGTAGCGGCGGTCGGCCACACGGTAAGGTCCCAGACCATGTCGTCCAGCATCACCTTGGTGTGGATGCTGTTGCGCTCGAGGTCGGGGTTCCACGGTGCGGAAGCGGAAAGGTGCCGTCCGCGCCAGGCGATCAGATGGTGGAAACCGTCGAGGGAATCGGTGAGCAGGGGGGCGAGGAGCCGGTCGGGCAGCACCAGCCCCACCACAAAGCCGTTGCAGGTGGCCCCGGTACACCGGGGCAGCACGACGGCCACGGTGCCTGAGCTGTCGGCCAGCGAGAAGTGCCTGGTGGCGCCGCCCTCCGGATTCGACCCGGTCCATCCCGCCAGCTGGCCGGCGAGCTGCAGGCGCACCACGCTCGAATCCGCGGGAGGACGCACCAGGCTCACGGCCGCACCGCCCGGGGCGACGAAGCCGATGCTCTCGAGACCGGGGGCCGACTGTACCACGCCACTCACGAACTTCGTCCAGGGCTCGGTGCTGATGGCCGTGGGCGTCGAGACGTCGGCCACCCGCCTGAGCGCGAGGTCGACCCGGTTGAGCGTTTCGGCCACGCGATTTCCCAGGCGGCGGCCCGCGTCCGCCACCATGCTCTGGTTCTGATTCCGCTCCGAGAGGATGAAGGCCCACCAGAGCAGCATGACCGTCACGAAGGCGGCGAGTCCCGCCGCGGTGGCGGCCCATTCGGGAATCGTGGCGGGGCCCCAGTCATGACTCCACGCCATCAGCGTGAGGCTCAGGCCAAGGCCGAGCATCGCGACGGCCACCTGCGGGGCGCTGCCGACCACGGGGCCGAAGTGAACGGCCGGGGCCAGTCCGACCACCTGGCCGAGCAGCAGGGCCAGGTTGATGGCCACCATGGTGACGCCGATGATGCCGATGACGAACGACAGCACCGCGCTGTTGGGCCGGGCCGCGAGAAAGGCGATCGCGCTGCTGGCCAGGAGGACGCTGAAGGCGCTGGAGAGCGAAAACGGGGTGGCCGGGATCCCCGCCGGCATCAAGGCGAGGCCGGGGCGGACGCCAAGCGCGTCGAAGGCCGGGCCGAGACCGGTGGCCATGCGGAGCAGGCCGGCGCCGACGATCAGCGCCACCACGCCGACCGCCGCCAGTGCCACCCGATTCAGCCCGCGACCCAGCGCGGTGGCCGCGACCCCGAGCGCCAGAATCGCGACCGCCGTGTAGGGCGGAATCGGGGCGCGCGACGCGAAGGGCTGGATGAGCTCGCGGATGCCGAGCAGCCAGCCGGCGAGGCCGGCCAGCCCGACCAGCCCGATGATCCACCCTTCGATGACCCAGGCGCGGTCCCACCGCGTAGAGCGGCCCAGCGCCTCGGCATCGCGGAGCGAGCGATCAGCGAACATCAACGCACTCCGGCCATGAGGATCCCAGGAACGAACGAAGGCACGAGGCGCTCCCCGCTCTGCGCTCGGGGACTCGCTCGTGCCTTCAACCGGGGCACCTGGTGCGTGCCCTCGTCAAGGCGGCCCCGATCGCGTTCGAGGCCCAATAATTAAAGAAGCACTGTACCTACGTTAGTGCGCTGAGTCACCAAGTGCAAGGCGAGTTCCGGCGCGTTTTCGGCCGCGGGGTCAAACTGCCTCTTGCGTCGAACTCGAGGGATTGGTAGTGTGAATCAGCGCGATGCCGGAGAAATGGCATCGGCCTTGTCGAGTGAGGTAACGGCCTCATCAGACGAAGGCGCCGCCCGGAGCAGGTTGAACCGGGCAGGCGCCTTTTTTCTGCCCGGTGACGGGCGACATCTGGAAGGCGCGCCGCCGGGCGCGCTGCCCTGTCGAACGGAGGATGCTGCTCCGTGAGGCGAGGGCGCGGAACGGGCATTCCCTCGGGAGTGCCCGCTTCGCGCCCTCGTTTTTTTGTGCCCCGGCCAGGCTGGCGACAATGAGCATCGGATGCGAGGCGCGGCGATGGGCGGGATCGGTCGCCTCCCCGCGAGAGGAGTGATAGCGGATGATTGCGCTTGTGGCACGGGAGGCGCCCATGGCTCCCGCCGGCAATGCCGGCGGAGAGCGCCACCGGACCTACCGGCAGTATGAACTGGTCTACTCCACCTACGTCTCGCCGCCGGAGGGTGGCTGGGCCGAGGCCGAGGTCATCGGCCTGGTCTCGATCCTCCGTGAGGACTGGGAGCCGGGGGAGCATCTGTCCCGCATACGGATCATGCACACGGCGCCTGAACTCGGACCGCTCGAGTTGGTGCTCACCGGGGTGCCGATGCCCTGGGTAGTCCGGCTGAATGGGGGCGAGATCTCTCCGTTTCGAGTGGTGCAGCCCGTGCCCGTCGGTCTCGAGATCCGTCCGGTGGGACGGGTGGCCGCGACCCGGGCGCTGGGTGCCTTCGAGCTGCTCCCGGATTCGAGCTACACCATCGTGATCGCCGTGCGCGGCGAGCATGCCTCGCAGTTCGTGGCATGGACACCAGACTATGCGGGATAGTGGCTGTTGTTCTGGCCCGGACGCTGTCTCCCCCAGGCGCGTCCGCCATACCGTCACCTGTCCGGCCTCCCCGGCCGGGGGTGGCGGGGCCTATCTCGCATCCCCATTGCCGGGCGGGCGGGACTGCCGGCCGGCGGTTTAACGCAGAGGAGTGTTGCGCATGAAGTCGAGTCGCATCGCCATGCTTGCCCTGGCGCTGGTCATACTCCCGGCCGCGGCCGAGGCCCAGTTCGGGATCAAGGCCGGAGCGGCGTTCGGAGATGTGTCGAACAAGGGAGTGCTGCCCGGCGACCTGAACGGCCGGACCGGCTTTGCGGGCGGCATTTCGCTCGAGTCGGCTCCCTCGACGTTCGGGTTCGGCGTGGAGGGGCTCTTCTCGCAGGAAGGCCTGACCAGCGCCGCGCCCTCCAGCAGCTTCAAGACCAGCTACATCAGCATCCCGGTGTACCTGCGTGTCATGATTCCGACTCCCGCCATCAAGCCGTTCGCCTACCTCGGGCCGCAGGTGTCCTTCGAGGTGAACTGCAGCAACGGCAGCGGCGACTGTCCGGACAACGGCCGCAAGAAGACCCTCTACGCCGGTGTCATCGGCGCCGGGATCCGCTTCGGTGGCAAGACCGCGGCGGGATTCTCGCTGGAAGGCCGCTACGTCTACGGGCTCACCGACCTCAAGCCGAGCACCGTTACCAGTTCGGAGAGTTACGAGCAGCGGACTTTCCTGCTGCTGGCGGGGATTCACTTCTAGGCCACGGTCGGCTCTCCGGTAACGCAGCGGCCCCGCTCACGCAGGATGAGCGGGGCCGCTGGCATTCCGGTGACGGTCAGTCGGCCAGGAATTCGCCCAGGCCGCTCCACCCCTCCACGTTCCGGCACAGCACGCTCAGCCCGCCTAGCACCGGTACCGCCAGGAACGCGCCCGGCACACCCCAGATGAACCAGCCCACTGCCACCGCGATCAGGATGGGCACGGGGTGGAGCCGCAGCCCGCGCCCGTAGACGAGCGGGCTGACCAGGTTGTTCTGCAGCGTGGTGATGAGCAGATAGAGGCCCGGCGCGATCAGCGCATGAGCGAGACTGTCGGATACCGAAAGCCCCACCAGCGCCAGCAGCAGGACCATCACGAATCCGCCGACATAGGGCAGAAACTCGGCGAACACCGTGAGGATGCCCCAGGCCATCGGGGAAGGCATTCCGACGCCCCACATGGCCAGTCCGACCAGCAGTCCCTGTCCGATATTGATGAGCAGGCTGGCGAAGAAGTACCGGGCGACGACCTGCTGGATCTCGTGCACGATCTGGACGAAGCGCTCTCCCTCCGCCCGCGACGGAGCCACCTTGATGAGCCGGTCCCGCCAGGTCCGCCCACCGGCCAGCAGAAAGAACAGCAGCAGCACCATGGTGACGATGCCGCTCACCACCTCGGTGGTGGTGCCAAAGGCCCGGCTCAGCATCGGGCCGTAATCCGGGGCAGCGGGAGGCGTGGTGACCTGCACCACGGTGGCCGCGCTGCTGTCCGGCCCGACCGGCAGGGTTTGCACCGTGGGCTTCGGCGGTGGCGAGACCGCGTTGCCTATCCAGTCAAACTGATGACGGAGCGCCCGGAGTTTCCGTCCCGCGATCGCGGTCGCGCGAGGCGCCTTCGCCATCCATTCCTGTGCCGGCTCCGAAAGCGCCGAGACGGCGGCGGAGAGGGCGGCCACCATGGCGAGGAGGAGCAGGGTCGAGGCGAGCGGGGCGGGCAGGCGCCAGCGTTCCATATGCCGGATGACGGGGCGGAGGATCGCGGCGAAGACCATGGCGAGGGCAATGGGCGCGAACACGACCCGGGCGCTGGACAGCACCACGGCGACGATGATCACCGCAATCACCGCAAGGGCCACGGCCGTCACCCGGGAAGCGTTCATGCCCGGCCCCGGAGCTTGGCCACCCACCAGCGCAGCCCGACGAAGAGGAACCGCCAGTCCTTCATGAATTCCGGCGGTTTGCCCTCGACCGCGTGCCCCAGGAACTGGAATCCCCAGCCGATCACGAAAAGGGCGAGCCCGAGTTTCCAGAGGCCCGTGACCGCGATCGACAGGAGCAGGACGATGATTGAGAGCACGATCAGCGGGATGCCGACCGTGTGGCAGAAACGGTTGAACGGATGCTGGTGACTCTCGGCGTACCGGGCCACCCACTCTTCCATCGGTCGGTTGCCAAGCAGCATACGCCCTCCTAGGGCTGGAGTTCGAGACCCGTCAGGTAGCGGCGCTCGAGCGGGTAATCGACCGGCGAAGGGCCGCCGTCGACATGGAGAGTGCCCGTGAAATCCCCTACGCGCTGGCGCGCCAGCATCCGGCCCCGGGCGGGATCGTAGATGATCAGCCCCTGTTCCGTACCGGTCAGCTGGTTGGTCACGGTCAGGCCGGGGCCCGGCCCGGGTCCGACCGCGGTCACCGACTGCTGGGATCTGGTCGTGATGACGAGACCGGGCCGGCCCCTGATCACCGTGTCCCGCGCCACGACGTACGATGCCACCACGTCCCGCGAGATCTTCTGGCCGGCGGCCGTGGAGGACGACTTCTTCACCGTGTCCACCCAGCTCACCCCGACCTGCAGGGTGGCGGAAGGGAGCACCAGGAAGTAGTCGTCGAACTCGGCGCTGGGATCCACCACCTTGGTCAGTTCGTCCGGAAACTTCGGCGCCGTGGTGACCGTGACCACTCCGCGGTCGCTGATGACGAGACTGAACTCGCGATGAAGCGCCAGGCTTTCGGCCGGAGTCAGCAGACCCTGGGGCGTCTGGACCCCGACACGAAACTGCGTGAAGGTCGCCTGGATTGCCGACGCCGGTCCCACGGCCAGACGCACGGTCGATTCCAGCATCGTGGTGATCGGCACCCTGCCTTGCGGAGTGGTGAGGGCACTCGAATCGACTTCCTGCACGTGATAGCGCAGCGTATCGCCGGCGGCGAATCGATAGCGCCCGCTCCCTTGAGCGGCCGCGACAGTGGCAGGGATCAGGCTCAGCACCAGGCACACGGCAATCTTCATCGGATCAGCTCGGCGAGGAATGAAGGGCGGAAGGCACGGCCGGGGCCGGGCGTGCGGCCGCGGTGAGCAGGGCGGTGACCAGCGGCGGCACCCTGCCGGCCAGTGCCGCCCGTTCCGGCTGGAAAAGGGTGCCGACGAAAAAAGGATGGTCACCCAGTTCGACGACACGGACATCGCCGCTGGAGTCCCACCCGGTGGCGCGGAGCGGGCCTGCGGTCAACCGGTTGGCAAAGCGGGGATTGAGGCCGTAGCGACAGTGATAGCCTTCGACCGCAGAGGCACAGCCGTACGCGCGGGCCACTCGAGACTCCGGCTTGAAGCGGATCTCGCCCTGCTGCTCGACCAGCGCGCACGCCAGCGGCGCAATGACGGGATCGATGGCCTCGGGCTCGAGCTCGGCGTGGGCCACGCCATCGAGTTTCCATTCCGCGGCGCCGTATTCCAGGATCAGATGCTGAAAACCACCACAGGTCCCGAGGAACGGCAGGCCCTCCAGCCGCGCGCGCCGGATCGCGGCTAGGGCGCCAGCAGTGCTCGCGTACGGGCTCGCCGGAACGCACCAGGCGGCCGCGGCGCCGTCGAGGGGGGATGTGGATGGGGTGAGGTCGACGGTCGGCACCCAGCGGGCTTCTACCCTGAGCCCGAGCTCGCGCCCGGCGAGCTCGAGTGCGAGGGGGATGGCCCGATGGGCGGTGACGGCGGGATCGTAGTCCCCGACCAGCGCAACGGCAAGCAACATCCGGGGTCTCCGGCCTCGAGTCCCGGGCAAGCTAATCAAAAGCGCCGCTCAGTGCGGCGCTTCGGTCTTCCAGAAGTCGATTCCCCCTGCCTGCTGCCCCACGTCGATGGATGCCACCCGGGTCAACGAGCGCAGGTCGATGATGTCCACGGTGCCCGGCTCCGAACCCACCCCCTCGAGCGTGACGAACGCGTAGCGGTCGTCCGGCGTGATGACCAGCCCGCTTGGCAGCCGGCGGGTGGTGGGGATCTTCGCGAGCTCGGCCCCCGAGGCGGCGTCGATTACCTCCACCGACTTGCCCTTCTTGTTGGTGCCGACGACCAACTTGCCGTCATGGCTCGCGGCGAGGTTGTAGATCCCCTCGCCGGCCGGAATCCGCCGCCGCATCGTCCACGAGGCCACGTCGATCTCGACCAGGTCGTTCGCCTTGTTGCAGGCCACCCAGACCGTCTTCCCGTCCATCGACGGCTGGGCCCAGGTCGGCGAGCAGGACACGTCGCCGGGCTTGGGCGGCGCCATGCCGTGACCGCTCATGTCCATCGTTGTCCCGGTCATGGCGGCCGGCGCGCCGCTCATGCCCATTTCCTTTCCCTTCGTCAGCATGAAGTGGCGCGAGACGGCCATCTGCGCCGCGTCGATTTCCACCAGCTCGTCGTTCATCATGCACGCGGAGTAGTGCCGGCTGCCGTCGGGCGAAAGGCGGGATCCGTGGGGCATGACGCAGGTCGGAATGCGCTTCACCTCCAGCATCTGGTCGCCGTAGACGACCGAGACGGACGAAGGCACCATGTCGCCGTACAGGTTGAAATTCACGGCCCAGATGTAGTGCCCGTCCGGCGAAACCTGCACCGTGGCGGGGAAGCGGCCCAGCTCGACCTTGGCCACCTGCCGGTCATCGGCCGTGGAGAATTTCCAGAGCGAGCCGTTGGGCGCGCCGTGGGCCGTGGTGACGTAGTACCACTGGCCGTCGGGGGAGACGAACAGTCCGTGCGGGCCGACCAGCTCGGTGGGATTGGTGCCGATCTGTCGCTTGCGCTCGACCCTGGCGCCGCCGGGACCGAAGCGGATCAGCGAAATCTGGTCGTTGCCTTCGCTGGCGACGAACACCAGGTAATCGCGATCGGGCGGAACGGGAGCAGGCCGGCTCGCGCCGGCCTGCTGGGCGCCCGCAACGGCGGGGGCCAGGACGAGCGCCCCCGCCAGCAGGAAGTGCCGCCTCATGGAATCGCGGGTGTCGACGACTTCTTCGGATTGATCCGGATGACCCAGAGCCCGTTGTTGAAGTCGTTGACGTAGGCCAGACCGTCCTTCGGATTGACCACCACGCCCCAGTCGAAGGCGGCGTTCTTGACCCAGCCGCCCATGTCCGCCGTGTTGAGCGAGGCGATTTCGCGGTGCTGGGCCTTGAGGTCGCCCTTGAGCTCGCCGGAAATGTCGAAGGCGTGGAAGCCCGCGTCATAGGCGCCGAGGTACAGGGTGTCTCCCGCCTGCCAGACGTTGTGCACCCCGCCCATTTCGGGAGTGTACCACGCCACGGCCTTCGGGTGTTCGATGTCGCTCACGTCCACGACCTGCAGGGTGCCGTACATCCGGCTCGAGCTCGCGTCCTTGGCGCCCGCGATGTCCCCGTTGAGGTAGACCTCGTCGGAGATGAAGACGTAGTGGCCGCCCCGCTGGCGCCACGCGGTGTGCGTCCCGCGCGCAAAGCCCGGACCGCTCACGTCCTCCACCTCCTTGTACAGCGAATCGAGATTGTACTTGTACTGCGCCACCAGCACCGGCTTGTCGGGGCGGCCGCCCCACTTGCCGTTGCCGATGTCGAGAATGACGAGTCCGTCGTTCCAGTAGCTGGCGTACATGATGCCGTCGACGATGTCGAGGTCGTGCACGTAGCGGCTGGCGTCCGGGCGGTCGGTGCGCCACTCGCCGGCCCGGGCCGGATGAGCCGGGTCGGTAATGTTCACGATGTCGATGGCGCCGGTGCCGTCATTGGTGATGAAGACGTACTTGCCGAACTTGTCATTCTCGTAGATGTAGACCGAGTGCACCCCCGCGGCCACGCCGTCAACGAACTGCGCAATCTCCTTCGGGTGCAGCGGGTCGTGGGTATCGGCGATGACGATGCCGTTCTTGCGGTCCGCCGCCCCCTCGCGGGTGAAGACCATGTAGTTGCCGTCGGCAGTCGTCTGCATGTCGTTGACCAGGCGGGTATTGGCCTGGATCGAGTCGACGATGACCGGCTTGCCGGGGTTGGTGATGTCGATCGAATACACCCGGTCGCCGCCCATGTGGGTGCCGAGGTAGGCCACGTTGCCGTTCTGGTGAATCCAGACCTCGGAGGTGGCGAACGCGGTCCGCGGCAGCCGTCCCACCACGGTCACCGAGCGGCGGATGTCGCGTTCGGCCACGTTGACCGTTGCGCTGACCGCGCGGCTGCCGAGCGTCGCCGTCACGGTGTAGACCCCGACCCGGTAGGGCACGAACTTCCCTTCGGCATCGAGCTGGCCATCGCCCGGGGAGAAACTCCAGGTGGGGGTGAGGCCGGTGATCGCCTTGCCGGCGGCGTCCTGGGCGGACACCGAGAAACCGACCACGTCGCCCTGGCGGACCGAGGACTTGGCCGGCGTGAGGCTGAGCTTCGAGACACTGCTCGGCACCACGCGGAGCTGCAGCGTGGCGGAGGCCTTGCCCGCGGTCGCGGTGAGCGTCGTCTTGCCGGCGGCAACACCGGTCACCACGCCGTCGCTGCTCACCGTGGCCACCTTGGCGTCAGTCGAGCGCCATCGCACCGGCTCGGCGGTCCGGTCATTCACCCGCGAGAAGGCGAGTGCGTCGACGCGCAGCGCCTGCCCGGTGACGATCGTCGCGCTCTTGCGCGACAGCTCCACCCGGGTGGCCGGCCCGGCCACGCCGAAGAACTCGGCGGAGGTCGAATCAATGAACGGCGCCGTACCTGGCGCCACGGCTACCAGTGCCAGCGGGAACTTCCCGACCGAACTCGCGATCAGCCAATGGGTGTCGTTGGTGACATCCCCTTCGCCCTGGCCGCCCAGCATCTTCACCGACAGGACGGCGTTGGGTACTTCGTTGCCGTTGGCGTCGAGCGCCCGGAGCTTGAGCTGCACCGAGTCTCCCGCCGTGACGTTCCGGTTGGCGGGCTCGATCTCGATCCGCTTGACCGGCGAAGGAGGCAGCTGGGCTTGCGGTGGCTGGGCCGGCTGCTGGAAGAGGAGTGCGAGCGTGATCGCAGACAGACAGAGCACGGGTTACCTCGGGGAAACTTCGGATGGTTGGGCCGCAGGGCGCGGCCGGGGCGCGTCAATACTAGGAATGCACTGGGTGCGGGGCAAGCGTGGGGTCAGCCACACATCATGCGGCGATCGTGCCAGGTGGCGTGAAATCCTCCGCTGATCGTCGTTCCGTCGGGGAAGTGCAGCCGTAACGAACCTTCGTAAACCGTATCGCCCGGTGCAGGCAGCAACGTCACCTCGCCGTCGATGGCGCCGTCGCAGGCGTCGCCCGCCTGGCAGCGATAGCCCGCCGCCGCCTCCGGGTCGGCCGGCCAGCGGTACGTCCGGCCGGTGACACGCGGGTCTCGGGGGTAGAGCACGATGCGAAGCAACGGCCGGGTGGCCTCGGAAATCCCCGCGCTGTCGCTGCCCGGGGTATTGGCCAGGTGGATCGCGATCGCCGGGCCGTCCCACGGGGCGCAGTCGGGTGCGGCGGAGGCGTAGCGAAATCCCGCCGGCGGCGGGGGCACGGGGCCCGCCGGGGTCGGAGCATCACACGCTCCGATCCCGGCGCTGACGAGCATGAGGGCGCTAAGCCGACTTGCCCAGTTTGGCATCGAGGCTGATCGGGCCCGGACCGGCGGCCGCGAGATAGAGGAAGAGGAAGCAGTAGGCGACCACGATTTCCCCGTGATTGAGCACGGGCCAGAAGCCGTTCGGGGCATGGAACAGGAAATAGGCCACCGCCATTTCACCGGCGCAGAGCCACGCGACCGGGCGGGTACAGAGGCCCAGCAGGATCAGGCCGCCGCCGAAGGTCTCGATGATGCCGCCGGCGCCGAAGAGGGAGAGCAGGGCGACCGGATGGGCGTCGGGTCCGCTCGACGGGAAGGCGAACAGCTTCATGGTGCCATGACTCATGTAGCCGAACGCCGCGACGATGCGCAGGGCGCTGAGGAGATACGGGGCCCATGCTGCTGGAACGATGCCGTACTGTTTCATCGCAAACTCCCTTGGGAAGAAGGGGACCCAGTCAATCTATCGCGGGCCGGTGGCGGCGCACCCGGGCTACTCAATGGGTACCGCCAAGGAGGTCGGGGCGGCCGCGGAGCCACAGCACGCCCGCCAGCATGACCAGCGCCGACCAGGTGGCCACGCCACCGAGCTCGAGTTGCGGCGAGAGCCAGCGGCCC
>DATEHG010000143.1:0-8840 GCA_035279705.1 Gemmatimonadales bacterium | reverse complement strand
GTCCGCCCGCGCCTGCTTCTGTCGGGCCAGCACGGGTTGTTCCTCGAGGTGAGCTGGGTGCCGCCGGTGTCGGTGAATGGCGTCAAGTCGAATCTGTTCGGCATCGCGGCGGGCCGGAGTGCCGCGACCGGCAAGAACGGCCTGGCCCGGATCCGCGCCTTTGCCGCCTTCGGCAGCGTGAAGGGGCCCTTCACCTGTTCCGAAGCCTCGATCACCGATCCCAACGACCCGGTCTGCCAGGGCGGCCAGGTCTCTTCCGACAAATTCAAGCCGAACATGTTCGGCGCGGACCTGTCGCTGGCCCAGGCCATGGCCAACCATCACCTGGTGCCGTACATCGGGATCGGTGTCACCTTCCTGCGGCCGCGCTTCGAGGTCAATCACACCGACGCGAGCGACATCACCGACCACACCAAGATCTCGGTCAACATGACCCGGTTCACGGCGCACGGCGGCCTCAGCTGGCTGCCCTCGCAACGGGTCATCCTGTCGGCCGAAGCCTATTCCGCGCCTTCGGATGGAGTGACGGGGCGATTCATGCTGAGCTGGGTGTTCCGAGCCGGTAAACCGGGAAAGTGATTCGATGAACTCACCCTTCGCACTCGCCTGTCTTGCCCTCCTCGCCGGTTCGGCACTCGAGGCCCAGGTCCCCTCCGCCGAATACCGGACGCGCCGCGAGGCGCTGCTGGCGGAGGTGGACAGCGGCTTCTTCCTCTCCGCCAGCGCCCGCGAACCGATTGCTCACTACCCCGCCTTCGTCCAGTCGGCGGGGTTTCGCTATCTGACCGGATACCTCGACCCGGACGCGGCGCTGGTGCTGGTCAAGCGGGGCGCCGGCACCCGGGGGGTGCTGTTCGTCACCCCAACGGACCTTCGCGGCGCGCTGTATAGCGGTCGGACCACCGATCCGGATGCGCTGGCAAAGGAAACCGGCCTCGAGGTCCGCTACCTGGCCGGCCTGGTGCCGTTCCTCGACACGCTGGCGGCTTCGGGGCTCACTCTCTATCCGGTGACCGACGCCGCGGCCAACGAGTTCGTGCGCCGCGATTCGCTGACCTACGGCAAGGCGCTGGTACAGAGCCTCAAGGCGGCGCATCCCGGGCTCGAGGTGAAGGACGGCACGCCGCTGGTGGACCGCCTCAGGGCCAAACGCAGCGACGCCGAACTGGCGCTGCTCCGCCAGGCCATCGCCATCAGCGACTCCGGGCACGTCGCGGCGCTCCGCATGGTGACGGCGGGCAGGCGGGAGTACGAGGTGCAGGCCACGGTGGAATACACCTTCCGCCGGCTCGGCGGGGATCGCCCGGCGTACTCCTCGATCGTGGGATCGGGTCCCAACTCCACCACCCTGCACTACGATGCCGGGAATCGGGTGCTGCAGGCAGGCGAAGTGGTGCTGATGGACGTGGCGTCGAGCTACGACGGCTACGCGGCGGACATCACCCGCACGGTGCCGGTGAGTGGCAGCTACACCGCGGACCAGAAGTCGGTCTACCAGGTTGTGCTCGAGGCGCAGAAGGCGGCCGAGAAGACGATCAAACCCGGCACGCCGCGCAACGTCCCGTACGATTCGGCGCGGGCCGTGGTGGTGCGCGGCCTGGTCAAGCTCGGCTTGATCGAGTCGGCGGATGCGGTGTTCGATGCGCCCGAGGGCCTCTGCCCGGCCCGGCCGCCGTTCCGCAAGGAAGGGGAGCCCTGCCCCCAGTGGTACCTCTACTCGTACCACGGGTACAGCCACGGGCTGGGGCTGGATGTGCACGATCCGGGGCAGTTCAGCGACGTCGCGCCCTACACCTTCCAGCTCGGTGATGCTTTCACGATCGAGCCGGGATTGTACGTCCGGGCAGGGACGCTCGAAGGGCTGCCCGATACCCCGCGCAACCGGGCCATGATCGCGAAGATCGGCGCGGCGGTGGCGCGGTACAAAAACACCGGCGTCCGGATCGAGGACGATTACTTCGTGACCCCGACGGGCGTGGAGCGGGTATCCCAGGCCCCGCGGGAAATCGCCGACATCGAAGCCGCCATGCGGAAGGGGAAAGAGCTGAGACCCTGACCGCGGCATCAGTCAGAGGGAGGAATCCATGTGGACGCTCGGAGTGCCGTGGTGGGAGCTGATCCTTCGCTCCCTGCTGGTCTACACCTTCCTCCTCGTGCTGCTCCGGCTCACCGGCAAGCGGCAGGTCGGTCAGCTCGCCCCGTTCGACCTGGTCCTCCTCCTGGTCCTCTCGAATGCGGTGCAGAACTCGATGAACGGCGGGGATAACTCGCTGATCGGCGGGCTGATCTCGGCGGTGACGCTGGTGCTGGTCAACCTGGCGGTCGGGGCCGTGACCTGGCGGAACAAGAAGCTGGAAGGGCTGATCGAGGGACGGCCGCAGGTCCTGATTCACAACGGCATGCTGCACCAGGAAGTGATGACGGCGGCGCGGCTCACCCACCACGAGCTCCACGCCGCCCTGCGCCAGGGCGGCTGCGCCTGCGTGGATGACGTGCACATCGCGGTGCTGGAGAACAACGGCAGTATCAGCGTCGTCCCTCGCCGCGAGGGGACGCCCGCCCCCGCCTAGCGCGATTCGGCCAGCGGGATCGGCGCGCCGGAGGCCACCTTCCCGGCCTGCGCCTCGAATGCGGCGTCGGCGTCGTAGTCGGCGTACTGGCCACCCTTTCGCTTCTTCTCCAGCCACTCCCCGAATCCCGAGTCGACGATCCCGGCGGACGTTTCCTGCCGGGTCGCCGCACCCACCGCGAGATCGTTGGCGTACTCGTTCTTGGCATGACCCACGTGGCCCCGGACCCAGGTCCACTGCACGTCGTGCTTGGTGGCCGAGCGGACCAGCGTCTGCCAGAGTTCGAGATTCTCGATGGCGCCCCCCTTCCGCTTCCAGCCGCGGGACACCCAGCCCGGCACCCACTCGCGCATTCCTTTGATCAGATACTCGGAATCGGAGACGACCAGCACCCGCAGCCGGCGGCCCTTGCCGGCCAGGAGCTGCAGCGCCGCGATGGCCCCGGCCAGCGCCATCCGGTTGTTGGTGGTATCGGGAGCGTGGATGAAGAAGTCGCGGCGCCGTACCGCGCCGCCGGAGCGGATCTCGATCAGGCCGCCGGCGCCGCCGGGAGTCGGGCGCTCCTGGCCGTTGCCGAGGCAGCTTTCGTCAAGATGAAGGACGGCGATGGGCGCCGGAGAGGCGGGCACTGAACTCCTGCGGAACGTGGTGGACCACCACCGGGATGTCGGTGGCGCGCAAGATAGCTTCGATGTGGGAAGGCACCAACACCTGGCCCGCCTGGCGCGTGGCGCCCGCGAAGAGGGCGTTGGAGTCGAGCCGGCGGAGCGCCTCCGGCACCACCCGGTCGATGTCCGGACCCTCGAGATGAGTCTCGAAGTCGAGCGGGAATTCCGACAGCGCCATCCCGGCATGGGCCAGGATTTCCCGGCCCCGCATGGGTTCGGTGGCGGCGTGGATCACGTCGAGCCGCGCCCCCGCCACCTGGGCGTATCGCGCCGCGAGCATCAGCGCCTTGACGCTCGGCCCTTCCCCGTCGTACGCCACCGCACAGCGGTCCATCGGGCTCACGCTGCTGCCGCACACGATGGTGGGCGTGGGTGCCTTCCGGATCAGCTCGCGGGTATCCGGGCCGAGTGGATCTTCGCCACGGGTATGCCCGATCCGCCCCACCAGCACCGCGTCCGCGCTGGCCGCGAGGTCGAGCAGCTCGCCGACGACCTCGCCGCTGCGCACCACCCGCTCCACCGTAAGACCCGCCCGCACCACGGCGTCGGCAGCCTCATCGAGGATGTGGGCGCCCGCGCCGGCGAGGGCCTCGGGCACGGCCTCCTGCGGATCCGCCCGTCCCTCCCGCCACGGCGCACCGAGGGAGCGGACCAGCAGCTCGTCCACGACACCCCGGCGCACCACGTGGACCAGCACCAGTGCCGATCGGAACTGCCGGCCGATGCCGATGGCCTGCGAAAGGGCCGTTTCGGACTGGGGCGAGCCGTCCAATCCGACCAGGAGGCGGGTAAACATCAGTCCATCGTGGGGGTCGGGTCGGGAAAGGTCAAGACTTCTCGCCCACGACCTGGAAATAGTCCAGGTCGCTGAGCAGGAATCTCATTTCCTCCCCGGTCATCGGGAGGCGGCCTACCAGGGTGTCGCCCCGATGGTCGCTCTCGATGCGGCGCACCTGAACGATGTACTCGGTGCCCCGCCGGGACAGCACCACCCGGCGCCCGTCGAGCGCCGCCCGCTCGAGCTGATCCAGCCGTTCCGGGGTCCAGCGGATGGTCATGCCTGCCATTCTCCTTGCGATCACGGCGACCCGCGGTATGGTACTCACTCACCGTTTCCGTCGCACCCGGGAGACTCGCGATGCTGATTCTCAACAAGGCCGAAGTGGTGCGCCTGCTCCCGATGGTCGAGTGCATTCGTGTCATGTCCGAGGCGCTGGCCCAGCGGGCAGGGGGCCAGGCGGTCCAGCCACTCCGCACCATCATCCGCCTTCCCGACGGCTCCGGCCTCATGGGCACCATGCCCGCCTGCGTGGGCCAGCCTGCCGCCCTCGGCGTGAAGATCGTGAGCGTCTTCCCGAAGAATGCGGAGCTGGGGCGGGACAGCCACCAGGGCGCCGTGCTGCTGGTGGACTCCAGTTCGGGCGTCCTGCAGGCGGTGCTCGAGGCCGGGGCGGTGACGGCCATCCGCACCGCAGCGGTGTCCGGGGTGGCGACCGACTGGCTGGCCCGCCGCGACGCCGACGATCTGGCCATCCTGGGGGCCGGCGTCCAGGCTGAAACGCACCTCGACGCGATCACCAGGGTGCGGCAGCTCCGCCGGGTGCGGATCTGGAACCGGACTCCGGAGCGCGCCGCCCGGCTGGCCCGCTACGCCATGGAGCGCTACTCGCTGGTGGCTGAAGTCTGCCCCGGCGCCGAGGCCGCGGTACGCGGCGCGTCGATCATCTGCACCACCACGGCATCCGCGGAGCCGGTGCTCATGAGCAAGTGGGTGGCGCCGGGAGCGCACATCAATGCCGTCGGCTCTTCGACGAAGAATACCCGCGAGCTCGAGAGCGCCCTGGTCCAGCGCGCACAGCTGTTTGTGGACGCCCGCGAATCGGCCCTCAATGAGGCGGGGGATATCCTCACGCCCATGGCCGAAGGGCTGTTCACCGCCGACCACATCGCGGCCGAGCTCGGAGAGGTGCTGGTAGGCCGCCACCCGGGCCGTCAGGCCCCCGACCGGGTGACGCTTTTCAAATCGCTGGGCCTCGGCATCGAAGATGTGGCCGCCGCGAAATTCGTGGTGGCGGAAGCCGAGCGCCTCGGTGTCGGAACGCGCGTCGAGCTGCTCTGAAGCCAAGTCAGGCCGCGATCCGGATGGCTCCCGGCGTTCCCGCCACCAGTCGGCCGATCACGGCGGCGGCCAGCGTCCGCTCGGCTGCGAGCGACTTGAGCAGCTGATCGACGTTCGATTCGGGCACCGCAAGCAGCAACCCGCCTGACGTCTGGGCGTCGGACGCGACGATCCGGTCCACCGCGCTCACGCCGTTGCCCCACTCGACGTGACTCGCCGCGTCGAGATTCCGCTTCGACCCCCCGGGCACCAGTCCTTCCTCCGCCAGCTGACGGACCAGATCCATCAACGGCAGCTTCGCGATCGACACCTCCGCCGCCAGTCCGCTGGCCTTGGTCATGTTGCCAAGGTGACCGGTCAGGCCGAAGCCGGTGACATCGGTCGCCGCTCGCACGCCGGCGGCGCGCGCCGCCCGCATCCCGCCGTCGTTGAGCGTCGTCATCGAGGTCACGGCTTCCGCCAGTTCGGTCTCGCCGATGCGGCCGCGCTTGAGCGCGGTGGTGAGAATCCCGGTGCCCAGCCGCTTGGTGAGCACGAGCACGTCACCGGCCTTCCCGTTGGCGACCGTGAACAGTTTCTCCGGATGGGCCTCGCCGATGACGACCATGCCGAACTGCGGCTCGGGGCTGTCCACCGAGTGCCCGCCCAGGACCAGGCACGCCGCTCGCTTCGCCGCTTCGGCCCCACCCTGAATCACCTCACCCAGCAGATCGAACGGCAGCTTCTCGCGCGGCCACCCCACGAGATTGAGGCCGAAGAGTGGAGTACCGCCCATGGCGTAGATGTCGCTCAGCGCGTTGGTCGCCGAAATGGCGCCCCAGGTGCGGGCGTCATCGACCACCGGCATGAAGAAATCGACCGTGGCTATCAGCGCGCGATCCGCGGTGATGGCGTAGACCGCGGCGTCATCCCTGGTGGCGGCATCGACGAGGACGCGGGGATCCTCGATGCCGGGGAGGTTGGCCAGCACCTGGGCCAGGTCGAGAATCCCCAGCTTGCAGGCGCAGCCGGCGCCGTGGCTGTAGGCGGTGAGGCGGATGGGGGCGGTGGCGGAGGCAGTCATGAGGATGCGGTGCTGGGAACGGGGAACGGGGAACAGTGAACGGTGAACAGTTAACTGTGAACGGCGAAAGAAGAAAGGAGAGAGGGGAACGGAGAAAAGCGTTTCGGAAACTACTTTCGGCCCGCCGGCCCGCCTGCCCGCCCGTTCAGACTGCGAAGAGAAGCGCCCGCAGCGCGATCAGGCACCGCTCCTGCTGGGCGACCGGCCCGAAACTGCCGTCAACCCGCTGGCGGGCGATGAGTCCCGGAATCGAGCGGCGCACCGCCTCCCGCGCTTCCGGCGTGCCGGCCGTCTCCAGCGCTTCGAGGGCCACGAATCGGTCGGTCTCCGGCCAGCCGCCGTCCGCGGCCTGATGCTCGATGAGCAGGCGGACACCCGCCGCACTGACGGCGCGCTCACTCGAGCCCCGCGAGGCGAGCGCAGTGAGCGCGGTGAGCACAAGGTCCGGGGGGAAATAGCCGTTCCACCCTTGCCACGCTTCCTTGAGGCGTGCCAGCGAAGTGAGATGCCGCTTGACCCCGCTGTACGTCCGTGCCGGCGTCAGCAGCAGCGCGCGCAATCCGATGCAGCTCAGGGCAAAGCGCGCGGCGGGTTCGGCGCGGAACACTTTTCCGTTCGGAATCGTGACCGGCGCCACCCGCACCTCCACCGGACCCGGCGAGAGGAACCCGCTCAGGAAGTGCTCGCACGCCCCCTTCTCGTGGCGCGGCGGGGCGCAGCCCTCGGAGTAGCACCCTGGCGCGTCCTGCTGGCCTGCCAGCCACCTGATCAGGCGGGGCACCGCGGGGGTTTCCTCGTCGCAGCCGAGGTCGATCAACTCGATCAGGCGGAAGGCGGTGAACGCCAGGCCGCCCGCCACGGAACCCTCCGGCCCCACCTGGCTGGCCAGTCTTCGCGCGAGCCGCAAGGTCAACTCGGCGTCTCCCGGGCGCGCCGAGCCGAGGAGCCGCCGCGCCAGGATGCCCTGGCGGCTCTCGAGCGGCGCAAAGTACGCGGCCAGCCGCTCGATCGCCTCGGCCGGATCGCGTGAGGAGCTCACAGCAGCCAGGTCAGCAGCGCGCCGGCGCCCAGCACTCGCACGAGCGCGCCAGTCAGGTTGGGCCAGGATATGGAATTGTGCTTGGGGTCGGCGGCCCGGGCCCGGAGGCGCGGCGGCAACTCGATGAGCAGCCCCGTGACCAGGAAGAGCAGGGCCCATCCGCCATGCCCGAGACTGCCGAACCAGAGCGCGGCGAAGAGGACGAGCAGCAGCGCCTCGATGCCGAGGGGGAGCCAGGCGCGAGTGATCGGGGTGAGGGAACCGTTGGCGGTGCGGGCACCGGCCAGCCGCCAGAGGAGGAACCAGGCGCCTACGGCGCTCCACGCGAGGAGCAGCTGCAGGCCGGACACCAGACTACCAGTGGGTTCGCAGCGAATCCGCCTTGAACAGCACGCCCCGCACCATCACCTGCTCCACTCGCCGGGTGTTGCTGATGTCGGCCAGCGGGTCGCCGCCGAGGACGACCAGGTCGGCGGCCTTGCCGGGGAGCAGCATGCCGATGGAGTCGGCGCCGAGCAGCACCGCGCCATTGTGCGTCGCGGCGACCAGGGCGTCGCTGGGCGTGAGGCCGGCTTCCACGAGGAGCGCGAGCTCGGTGTGCTCACTCGCGCCGGGCACCAGCAGCTGGTTGATGGCGTCCGTCCCGGTCACGATGGTCCCGCCGGCGCTCCGGAACGCGCGAAGGAAGAGATCCTGCACCGGGCGCGCCTTGCGGAAGGCGTCGAAGTCGGCGGGCTTCCATCCGGCGCGGGCGATCATCCCCGGCACGTTCCAGCGCTGCATCTCGGAATCGGGAATGATCTTGAGATCCGGCGACTGGTAGGTGGCCGAATCGTCCATCCGGCTGAAGGTCTCGTGCACCGTCAGCGTCGGCACCATGGTGACGCCGCTCTTGGCGAGCTGCTCGGCCAGGGTGTAGAGCGACGCGCTGTCCAGCGTCGTCCAGCTGTGTTCGAACGCGGTCCAGCCCGCGAAGAAGCTCTGGCGGTGCGCGGCATAGAGCGCCTCCGGCTTCTTCACGATCGCCTCGGGAATGCCGGTCAGGTGCTCGATGCTGCGGACGCCGAGCTTGGCAGCGGTGAGGGCATCGGTCAGGCCGAGGTGCGCGGCCACCGGAACGTGGAAATTGGCCGCCTCGCCGATGATCGCCTTGAGCAACCCGGGAGTGATGCGGGTGTAAGTCTTGAGGTAGTCGACCCCGGCCACTACCCGGGAGTCCACCGCCCGGCGGGCCTCGTCGTCCGTCCGCACGACGGAGGCGTCGGGATAGGTGGCGGGATCGCCGTCGATCATGGCGCCCGCACTGTAGATCCGGGGCGACACGATGGCCTCGCGCGCCGCCTGTTCCTTGAGTCCCAGGATCGAATCCTGGTTGCCGTGC
>DATEHG010000142.1:0-8614 GCA_035279705.1 Gemmatimonadales bacterium | reverse complement strand
TCGTACTCGTGGTGCTGCGATTCGGCGACTTCGCCCCGGGTGTGATTCCAGAAGAACAGCGGCACCGTGATGCCGATCCCGGCGGTATAGGTCGCCGGGTCGGGATCGGCCCAGTTCTTCTCCAGGTCGATGGCCAGGTCGGGAATCCAGAACTGCCTGGCGAGCGTCGTCGCGGAGGCGGCGCCGGCCCGCTGGCGCGCCAGGGACTGCAGCTCCGGCCGCCGGGCGTGGGCCAGCGCGATCAGGGTATCGAGCGGCGGCAGCGAGTCGGGCACCACCAGCGAGTCGGTCGCCTCGATCGGCGAGCCGAGCGCCCGTCCCAGCAGCCGATCCAGGGCGGAGCGGGCGTTGGCCAGGTCACGTTCGTTGGCGATCAGCGCGTTCTTCGCGGCGGCGAGATCCACGCTCGCCTTGAGCACATCGATCCGGGCCACGGTACCGGCCTCGAACCGGGTCTTCGTCTTGGCCAGGAACGTCTCGGCGAGTGTCTTCCCTTCCGTCAGGTCGGCGTGATGCTGCAAGGCGACCAGCAGCGCGTCGTAGGCCTGGACCGTCTGCGCGGTCGTCTCCTGCCTCAGCTGGGTGAGACTCAGCTCGGCGGCGTCGACGTCGGCCTGGCCGATGGTGCCCAGCAGATGGAACTTGTAGGGGAACGGAACGGTGATGCCGAGTGCCACGTCACCACCGGTGCGGCTGCCGGGCTTGAACAGCTTGGAGGCGCCGGCGTAATCCGCCGTGAGGGTGGGATCGGGAAAGGCGGTGGACTGCACCTTCCGGGCGCGCGCCTGGCTCACCTGCTCCTGCAGCACGGAGAGCGACGGGTTGTGCGCCAGCGCGGAGTCGACGGCCTGCTGGCGCGACAGCGCCAAAGGCGCGGGCCCCTGCGCCGCCGCGAACGGCGCGGCCGCGAGGGCCACGATAGTGGCGTGGATGAAAGCGAATCTTCGAACGGACAACCCGGCCTCCCGGTCTCTGGCCTGCTCCACACCGGGACGGCCTTTGGGCCGCACCCGGATCACAACGCTGATGCTGGAAGTGGAGTTGATCAGCCTGGCGCACGCGCCCCGATCGGAGGCGTGGCCGGCGTCCGTCCCGCTACGGGCGGGACGGGATCAGGCGAGAACGGCGGGTGGTGCCCGGGGAGAGTTGGCGCGTCCGACCAGGACCGGGCTCTGCAGCAGCCCTGCGGCCGCGATCGGTCCCTGGTCCAGCACCGGGCAGAGTGCCAGCGATTGTGGCGCCGGCGGTGTCGGGGTGGCGCTGGGGATCAGGTTGTTGAACTGACACTGCCGGTCGTGCTGATCGGCGGAGCGGGGAACGCCGCCAGTGTGGACCGCCACCGGGCCATGCGCCGTCCCGCTGTGCCAGACCATGAGGTCGAGCACCGGCAGGCCGAGCGATCCTCCGAGGAGGAGGAGGGCCAGGAAGAGCGCCTTGAGGCGCAGGGTTTGGGGTCGCACGGGACCAACTTACCGTCAATTACCGTGCCCGCCAAGTCCTTGCCGGGAAAGGTGCTTGACTCCACTCCTCCTGAATGGCACTATCAGGGTCGCACCCCGCCAGCAATTCCGGAGGCCGTCATGGTGTCGTCCCGCCTGGCCCTGTTCGCCTTGTCGCTCAGCCTCCTGGGCTGCAAGGAAGCGACCGACAATACCCCGAACTATTCGCTGACCGGGACCTGGCGCCAGAGTGGCGAGTTCACCGACGCCGCCAGCGGCGACAGCCACATCCCTCTCGGTGAGTATCACCTCACCCAGTCCGGGATGACGTTCACGGGCAGCGGCTCGCAGGTCGGCATCTGCTCCACTCCCAATCACAGCGACTATACCGGCCCGCTGTCCGATGGCAGCAAGTTCACCGTCACCGAAGGGCTGGTGAGCGGGATGCAGGTGAGCTTCAAGACGAGCATCTGCTCGCTCACCGGCAGCTTCGAGAACGGCAATCCAGACCGGATGACGGGTACCGGCACCTGCGACTACACGTTCAATAACGTGGCTTATCACTTCACGGGTGTGTGGCAGGCCGACCGGAAATAGCCGGCATGTCCTGCTTCTCTCCGACCCCGGTGGCGTGGTGCGCCGCCGGGGTTTTGTCGTTTACGGTGACCCGATGAGGGAGCGGCTGTCCCGGGGAATCCGGCTCGCCAAGTTCGGGATCGCCATCAATTCCCTGCTGGCGATGGCCAAGCTCGCCGCCGGCATCCTGGGGCACTCGTACGCCCTCGTGGCGGACGGGATCGAATCGACCGCCGACATCTTCTCCTCCGTCATCGTGCTCTCCGGCCTCCGGATCTCGACCCGCTCGGCGGACGAGGACTATCCGTTCGGCTACGGCAAGGCGGAGGCGCTCGCCGGCGCCGTGGTGTCGCTGATGCTGCTGGGCGCCGCCATTGCCATCGCCGTCGAATCGGTGAGGGAAATCATCACGCCGCACCATGCGCCGGCGCCGTTCACCCTGGTGGTGCTGGTGGTCGTGATGCTGATCAAGGAAACGCTCTTCCGCCGGGTCGAGGCCGCGGGCCAGGAGGCCGGCAGTACCGCGCTGCATGCCGACGCCTGGCATCACCGCGCCGACGTGATCACCTCGGGGTGCGCCTTCATCGGCATCAGCATCGCGCTGATCGGCGGCGCCGGGTGGGAAATGGCGGATGACTGGGCCGCGCTCTTCGCGGCAGCCATCATCATGTACAACGGCGTGGGACTGCTCCGGCCGGCGGTGGCGGACTTGATGGACCGGACGCCGGAGGGAGAGCTGCCGCAGACGATCTCGAACGCAGCGGTGAGTGTCGAAGGCGTGCTGGCGATCGAGAAGCTCAAGATCCGGAAGGCGGGAGTCGAATACTTCGTGGATCTGCATGTGCAGGCGGATCCCGAGATGTCACTGCACGACGCGCACATCCTGAGCGGCAAGGTCAAGTCGGCCATCCGGGCCGCCGTGCCCGCCGTGAGCGGGGTGCTGATTCACATGGAGCCGTTTGAGCATTGATGGATGGGGGGATGTATGATGGGGGGATGGGGAGACTCATCAGCTTCTCCATCCCCCCATCCCCCCATCCCTCTCTCCAACAATTCTACTTCCAGCTCTTCGCCGTCGCCTCCACAAACGGTTCGTACGCCCGCGGCGCGTGGCCCAGCAGCTTGGTCTGCCGCGCGATGGATTGGGGCGTCGCCTTGAGTCCCTTCGTCTGGAAGAAGTGGTACATCATCCGGAAGTCGAATACCTGCCAGGCGGGCATATACGCCAGCATGGACTTTTCCCACGCATCGAGATCGTCCCCGCCGTACTTGATGGTCTTGCCGAGTGCCTTGCTCCAGATCTCCGCCGTCTTGGGCGCGGTCATCGCCTCGGGCCCGACCAGGTCCACGGTTTCGTTGTCAGTGACATTCGAAGTGAGGGCCAGCACGCCAGCCTCGGCGATGTCCTCCACATCCACGCGGGAGAGTCCCGCGCTGCCGAACGGCTGCGGATAGATCCCGTAGTTCAGAATGACGTCCTTGAACCAGTAGTCGTTCTGGTAGAAGTTGTTCGGCCGGAGGATCGTGTACGGGACACCCGAAGCCTTGATGGCCAGCTCGATCGGGATCTTGGCGCCGAAATGCGGCAGGTGCGGCGCCTTGTCCACGTCGTGGATCGAGAGGAACACGATCTTCTTCACGCCGCCCATGACGGCGCCGTTGACCGCCAGCAAACCCTGGTGCGCCTCGCTGTCATGCAGCGCGGTCAGGATGTAGGCCGCATCGAAGCCCTTGAAGGCGCTCCGGATCACGCCGATGTCGAGCAGATCCCCCGCGATCCCCTTCACGCCGGCAGGCAGCTTGCCGGCCGCGTTGGCGTTCCGGGTCAGAACGGTCACATCCACCTTCTTGGCCAGCAGTCCCTTCACCGTGGCGGACCCCACCGTTCCGGTACCGCCGAGTACGAGAACCTTCATATGACGAACTCCCTGGTGAATCGTTGAACTGTGATGGGGGGATGGAGGGATGGGGAGATGGCACTGCACCATCAATCCCCCCATCCCCCCATCTTCCATCCCCCAATCTTCACTTTTCCCTCCGAATCGGCCCCTCCACCGGCAATATGAACCAGAAACTCGATCCCCGCCCGGGCACCGATTCCGCGCCGATCGCGCCGCCATGCAACTCGACGAATTTGCGCGAGAGTGCGAGGCCCAGCCCGGTGCCCTGCGCCTGGCGGCTGGCCGAGCTGTCCACCTGGGTGAATTCCTGGAACAGCCGCGGCATGTCCTCGGCGTGGATGCCGATGCCGGTATCGGTCACCGAGATCCAGATCGCGTCCCGCGACACCAGTCGAGGCCGCTCTCCCGCGCGGTCGGCGGGACAGGGGAGGGGTGCCCGGGTGGCGACGGCGCTCACGGTCACCTCGCCCTTTTCGGGGGTGAACTTGGATGCGTTGGACAGCAGGTTGAACAGGATCTGCCGCACCCGGACCCCGTCGGCCAGGGCGCTCATGGAGCCCTCGTCGACCTGGGTACGGCAGCCCTGGTTCTTGGCGGAACGGAGGCTCGCCGTATCGGCAACGGCGGCAACCAGGCACTCCCGGAGATCGGTGGGCGCCAGGGTGAGGGTCATCCGTCCCGCTTCGATCTTCGAGAGGTCGAGGACGTTGTTGATGAGGCCGAGGAGATGCCGGCCGTTGCGCAGGACGGAGTCGAGGAACTCCCGCTGGGTCTCGTTGAGCGCGCCCAGCTCCTCGGTGAGCATCAGGTCCGAGAACCCGATGATGGCGTTGAGCGGTGTGCGGAGCTCGTGGGACATGTTGGCCATGAACTGGCTCTTGAGCTCCGTGACCCGTTGCAGCTCCCGGTTCTTCTCACCGAGCGCCTGCTCGTTGCGGCGGCTCTCGTCCAGCGCGTGCACGCGGTCGAGGCCCACGACCACCTGGTCGCCGAGCGTATGCAGCAGCTGGAGGTCGGTGTTGCCGAAGGGGCGATGGTCGAGGCGGTCGTAGACGCCGAGCGTGCCGATGACCATGCCGGCGGAGCGGAGCGGCACGATGGCCGTGGTGCGCTCGTCTCCGCCCGCGATGAGGTAGTTGCGGGGGTCGGAGAGGACGTCGTTGGAGATCAGCGGCTCTTCGTTGGTGACCACCCAGCCGTGCATCGAGGAATCGGCGGGGAGGAGATGGCCGACCGCCGGGCAGAGCTCCCCGGCGGCCGCCATCACTTTCACGAATCGTCCCTCTTCCACCACCTGGGTCACCGCAGCGCCGCTGGTCTGGAGCAGTACCGCCGCGGCATCGGCGACTTCCTTGTACAGGCGTTCGAGGGTGTCACCGGCCAGCAGCGCCGCGGTGACGCGCTGCAGCCGGGCCAGGTCGAGGTTTCGCGCCGCGGCCTCGTCCAGCGCTTCCTGCAGCGCACCGGCCTGGTGGCGGGTCGCGCGCCGGTAGCGCTGAAAGGCGGAGACCAGCAGGACGAAGGCCAGCGTTGCCAGCGCCACCGCGATGGGGTGCCCCTGCCACGCCAGCCAGAAGGCCACCAGCCCGCAGAGGAGGACCCCCCCCACCGCCGGCACGGTGGGGCGGAATTCCTGTCCCAGCGCGGCGACCCCGCTACTCGAGGATGATCTCGTCAAAGGTGGTGCGGCCGGTGCGGATCATGGCCCGGAGGTAGGGGCGGCAAAGGCCGCAGGTCCCGCCGCAGCCGGTTTCGCGGATGAGGTCGGCCAGCTGCCACCCGGCGGCCCTCACCCGGGGGAGGAGGTCGGCGAACAGCGTCTGCCGGCAGACGCAGCGGTCGATGCAGAGCCCGCTCACGGATCGGTGGGGCGAAGATCGATTTCGCTGACCATGGCGCGGGCCGGCAGGCGGAGCGCGTCGACAATCGCGGTGGCCACGTCCTCGGGCTGGAGGATATGGTCCAGCCGGACAGACAGGGCGGTCTGCGTCTTCATCAGCGGCGTCTCCACCGAGCCCGGGCAGATGGTGATGACCCGGACATTTTCCTTCCTCACCTCGAGCATCAGCGAACGGCTGAAGCCCAGCACCGCGTGCTTGGACGCGGAGTAGACCGTGCCGCCGGCGAATCCGTTCCTGGCCGCCAGCGAAGCGACGTTCACGATCGTGCCCTCACGCCGCTGGCGCATGCCGGGGAGCACCTCACGGGTCGTGAGGTAGAGACTCCGGAGATTGGTCGCGATCGTCGCGTCCCAGTCCTCGAGCGTGAGGTCCTGGAACGGCTTGAGCCGGGCGATCCCGGCATTGTTGACCAGCACCCCGATCGGCCCCAGCGCCTGCTCGGCTGCGCGGCAGAGCGCCGTGACCGAGACGGGATCTGCCACGTCGCAGGCCGCACCGGCGGCCTGAAATCCGCTGGCGCGAAGTTCGGCCACCAGCGCATCAACCTTCGAGGCGGTGCGGGCGCAGACCGCGACCGGGTGGCCTTCCCGGGCCAGGGCAAAGGCGGTGGCTCGGCCGATTCCCTCGGTGGCGCCGGTGACGAGAGCTGGGAGTTTGGCAGGCATGCCGGGAATCTATCAGGGAGCAGGGAGCTGGGAGCAGGGAGCGGGAACTGCGGGTGAGCAGTGAGCAGGACTCGGGCAACGAGTGGGCCGAGGTGAGGCGGTCTCACTGCCCCGCTGGCCCCCGGCCCCCCTAGCCATCCCCCGATCCGCGCTGCATCCTCAGGCTGTCCTCTTCCTCTGGAGGCCGGACCGATGAAGGTCTATCGCTCAGCCGCGATCCGCAACGTGGCCTTCGTGGGGCACGGCGGCTCCGGCAAGACGACCCTGGTCGACGCGCTCGCCTTCGTTTCGGGGGCCAGCCGCCGACATGGCACGATCAAGGAAGGCACCACCCTCACGGATCATTCCCCCGACGAAATCGCCCGTCAGCACTCCATCAATCTGGGACTCGGCGTGGCCGAGTGGATGGACACCAAGCTCAATCTCATCGACGCGCCCGGCCTGCTCGACTTCTTCGGCGAGGCGGTGACGGCGCTGTACACGGCCGATGCGGCGGTCGTGGTGCTCAACGCCGTGAGCGGGGTGGAGGTCGGCACCGAAAAGGCGTGGGAGGTGTGTGACCAGCTCCACCTGCCCCGGATCCTGTTCGTGGCCCAGATGGACAAGGAGCACGCCAATTTCGAGCGGGTCTTCAACGACGTGAAGGCGCACCTCTCGCCCAAGGTGGTCCCGGTCGAAATCCCGGTGGGCGACGGGCTCGACTTCCACGGCATCATCAACCTGTTCGACGGCAAGACCCACCTGTACAAGAAGGGCACCAAGGCCGGGGACTATGAGGAGGTCGAGGTGCCGGCCGAATACCAGGCGCGCTACGAGCAGTATGACCAGGCGCTGACCGAAGCCGTGGCCTCGAGCGACGACGACCTGCTCGAGCGCTACCTGGGCGGCGAGTCGATTCCCCGGGACCAGGTGCTGCAGGCGATGAAGCGGGGCATGCTGTCCGGCGAGATCGTGCCGCTCTTCTGCGGCAGCGCGGCGCTGACCTACGGGATGCAGGCACTGCTCTCCAAGGTGGTCGAGCTCTGTCCCTCACCCGCCGAGGCACCGATCCCGGGCGGGGAGGCGGTGAAGAACGCGCCGCTCGCGGGCCGCGTCTTCAAGACGGTGTCCGAACCCCACGTCGGGGACGTGAACTACTTCCGCCTCTACACCGGCGAGCTCAAGACCGGCCAGGAAGTCTGGAACGCCGAGCACTCGGTGACGGAGAAGCTGGCCCACCTGTCGATCCAGCAGGGCAAGGAACGCATCGAGGTGCCCGAGCTCTCTGCCGGGGACATCGCCTCGGTGGCCAAGCTCAAGGACACGCACACGGGGGACACCTTCTGCCGCAAGGAGCAGCCGCTCCGCATGCCGGTCATCCCGTGGCCTGAGGCGGTGGCCACGTCCGCGGTGGCGGTGAAGCAGCGGGGCGAGGAGGACAAGCTCGCCGCGGGCCTCCACAAGCTGCACGAGGAGGATCCCACCTTCCATTTCGAGTACAGCAGCGAACTGGGCCAGACGCTGATCCACGGCATGGGCGAACGCCACTTCGAAATCCTGCTGGGCCGCCTCGAGCGCCGCTTCGGCGTGCATGCCGACCTGGTCAAGCCGCGCATCGCCTATCGCGAAACGCTCAAGGGCCGGGCCGAGGGCCAGGGCAAGCACAAGAAGCAGACCGGCGGGCGCGGCCAGTATGGTGACTGCTGGATCCGCCTCGCGCCTTTGCCGCGCGGCTCCGGCTACCGGTTCGTCGACGCGATTGTCGGCGGGGTGATCCCCAACAAGTACATCCCCGCGGTGGACCGCGGCGTACAGGAAGCCGCGGTCCGCGGTCCCGTAGCCGGCTACCCGCTGGTCGACTTCCAGGCGGAGTGCTTCGACGGCAGCTACCACGACGTCGACTCGAGCGAAATGGCGTTCCGGATGGCCGGGATCCTGGCCTTCCGGGCCGTCTCGGTGCAGTGCCGTCCGGTGC
This sequence comes from Gemmatimonadales bacterium, assembly GCA_035279705.1. Taxonomy (GTDB): domain Bacteria; phylum Gemmatimonadota; class Gemmatimonadetes; order Gemmatimonadales; family GWC2-71-9; genus DATEHG01. Next base: position 178 of record DATEHG010000142.1, on the reverse strand, counting down.
TGCTCGAACCCCTCGCCTCGCTCGAGGTGCGAACGCCCTCGGAAACGCTCGGCGATGTGATGGGCGACCTCAGCGCCCGCCGGGGTCACATCCTCGGCACCGAGCAGGAAGGGCGGCTGACCCGGATCAAGGCGATCGTGCCCGAAGCGGAACTCTACCGTTACGCCACGGCGCTGCA
>DATEHG010000141.1:0-2505 GCA_035279705.1 Gemmatimonadales bacterium | reverse complement strand
GACTCGGCGACACCGCCCGCGCACTCGATGAATTGGAACGGTCGTATCGTGAGCGGGTGGCTCTCATGGGACGGATAGCCTGGCCGATGTTCGACCCGCTCCGTGGCCAGCCGCGCTTTCAGCAGATCGTGCGGGATGTCGGGATCACGCTGCCGCCGCTGGCGGCGGCAGGGGCACGGTAGGAAATCCTTCCGTCCGCGCCAGGCCCCGGGTGCCAGGGCCGGAACTCGGGCCGAGAATCGGTTAGTGGTGTGCGGAGGAGCCGTCTTTCCGCCGTCCAAAGCCCCTACCGGTGATAGTAGTTGTGCGATGCCCGATCCCGCTGCAGGTTTGCCAAGTCCCCCACTCAAAACGAAATCAATTCACCCGAGCCGGACTTCTGGTCCTCCCAAGTCCCCATGAACATGCGAATCGACATTCGAACCGGCTGTCTGGCGGCGTCAATGCTGGCTGCCTCGGCCTGCGGGGACTCGGGAACCGGCCCGGGAGCCGCCAGCCCGCTGAAACTCAATGGTGAAGTCGTGGCGTGGGACGGATCCGACGCGGCCGGCGAGGGGCTGCTTTCAGCGGCGGCCTTCCAGGGTGGGGACACGCTACGCTTCTGGATCGACGCCCAGGACAGCCTCGGTCTCAAATGGGTCGGCCTCATCGTCCAGGGGGTACCCGACTCTGCGGAGGTGCCACCGGCACTCGCGACTCAGCTGGTCCGCCTGTCCGGCGGCCTTGTACTCAGTTACGGATATACGGGCGAACTCGACCTTCAAATGTTCGCCGTCGACCGGTACGGCCATCGCGTGTCGAGCACCCTTCCCGGCAGTCCGGCGTGGATCTACCGGACGGTGCCGATGCCGGTCCGGCAGAGCACGTTCGAGACCAACTACGTGGGGCATTTCCGGTTCGATGCTGCCCGTAACCACCTCTACTACGCGCAAAGCGAGTCAGACGAGATCGGAGATTTCGACATCGGCCAGATGACGCAGGCTCCGCCCATTGCCTTGCCGGCTCTCGGTGGAGATGTGGATGAGACGCTGGACGGTTCCGACTTGCTGGTCCCTCTGCCCACTCGCCATTCCCTCGCGATCATTCCGATCGACACCCCGACCACCGTCCATGAGCGCCCGATGGATGAGTTTACGCCGGACTCCATGACGCCGCGGACCCTGCGGATGGCGGCCAACGGCCATGTGCTGGTGGCGCTGGCGCCGAGTGGCGCTATCGGCCTGGTCGGCCGGCTGCTCGACTACGATCTGGCCAATGGCACAGGGGAGCTGCTGCCGTCCGCGGGAATCGGTGGCTTGACCGCCGACGATGTTCCGATCATTGCCAGTACCACGCGGCAGCATCTGCTGGCGTTTACCCTGGGCCGGAGCAAGGTCCAGGAGTATGAGACCTCCACCGGTCTTCTGGGTCCCATCAGTGAAACCCTTGATTACCCGACGCAATGGTCGATCGACAGCGTGGGCGACGAATACCTGGTCGAGGAGGAGTGGTTCACCCGCGCAGCCGGCTTTCAGCACGCCTACCTGCCCCCCGGTTACGCAGTCGGCGCGGGGGGAACCGCGATCGCCACGGAGGGTGGCATCGCCTATTTCTGCGCGTCCGATGGGTTCGTGCGCATTCGCCTGGAGGACGGGAGGGTGTACGACAGGGTCGTGACTGGCTGGAGGCCCCAGTCCATCATCCCACTGCCGGGCACACGGAACCTGCTGCTGGTCACCTCGGAGCATATTGCGGAGGTCAACCTCAGTGCCCTTCCGAGCGCGCCGCCTGAGCGTTCACCCGCAGTACCCGGCGCACCGATCGCGGGCCATGTGATCTGGTCCCTCGCCCCGAGGCATCCTGGCTACCACTGAGGGACTGATCCGCCCGAGAATGGCTACTGGGGAGTCCAGGTGGGCGCGCTGCTGAACAGCCCGTGCACCACTCCCATCTGCCACGCCACGAAGAGACCGAAGCCGAGACTGAGGAGGCCTGACGCGAGCCGCAGGCCCTCACTCAGACTCGCCGAGCGGGTCCCTCCCCACGCCACCGGCAGCGCGATGGCGGCGGTGATGATCATCATGCCGGCTATCGTGCCAAATCCGAACACGAACAGATAGACGAGCGCCCAGTTCGGCTCAGTGATCGTGGCCAGGACCAGCAGCGCCACCGCGGCCGAGCCGGCCAGGCCGTGGACGATGCCGATCAGCAGCGGCCGGGCCCAGAGGTAAGCGCCGACGCCGCCCAGCTTGCCGTCGAGCCAGGCTACCGGGGTGCGGTTCGGGTCGTGACCATGCTGCTCCGGATCATGGCCGTGCCTGTGCTCATGGACGTAGTCGCCGTGGTTGTGCGGATGGGTGTGACTGTGCTCCTGCGCGAGCGCTTTCCGGTCGCGGTACACCCGCCAGAAGCCTGAGAGGTTCATGATCCCGAGCAGGATCAGCATGAGCCCGACCGAGAACTCCATCGAGAGGCCGAGGCGCGGCGGAATGACCCAGCGGAAGAGGATGATGCCTCCGCCGACGA
>DATEHG010000140.1:0-5218 GCA_035279705.1 Gemmatimonadales bacterium | reverse complement strand
TTCAGCACCACCACCGTGGTCGCCACGCTCAAGGCGGAGCTGGCCGAGATCAGCAAGACCCTGCCGGCGGGCGCCAAGCTCGAGATCGTGCAGGATGCCGGCAAGCGGGTGAACAATGCCGTGACCAACGTGGAGCACACGCTCGTCATCGGGGCCATGCTCACCGTGCTGGTGGTGTTCATGTTCCTCAACTCGTGGCGCTCGACCGTGATCACCGGCCTGGCGCTGCCGGTCAGCGTGCTGGCGTCGTTCATCGCGGTGTGGGCCTTCGGCTTCACGCTCAACACGATGAGCCTGCTGGGCCTGTCGCTGGCCATCGGCATCCTGATCGACGACGCGATTGTGGTGCGCGAGAACATCGTGCGCCACCTGGAAATGGGCAAAGACCACTTCCTCGCCGCACGCGAAGGCACCAACGAGATCGGTCTCGCGGTGGCCGCCACCACCTTCTCGATCGTGGCGGTGTTCGTCCCGGTGGGCTTCATGTACGGCGTAGCAGGCCAGTGGTTCAAGCCGTTCGCACTGACCATCGCCTGCGCGGTGCTGGTCTCGCTGTTCGTCTCCTTCTCGCTCGACCCGATGCTGTCGGCGTACTGGACGGACCCGCACCTGCCGGAGCACGAGAAGGCGTGGATTACGAAGGCGCTGGACCGGTTCAATCACGGCTTCCACCGACTTTCGGACCGCTACCGCAAGATCATCGGGTGGGCGCTCGACCACCGCTGGGCCATGGTCGGCCTGGCGGCCATGAGCTTCTTCGGCGCCATCTACCTGCAGGCCACGGTCGGCGGCGCCGGCTTCGTGCCGATCAGCGATCGGGCGGAGGTGAACATCATCGTCGAGGCGCCACCAGGCTCGAATCTCAAGTACACCTGGATCAAGGCGGAGGAGGTGGCGCGCCTCTGCCGCACCCACCCCGAAGTCGCCTACACCTATACCTCCGTGGGCACTCCGCTCCCGATGCGGACGCCGGGTGTGGACCAGGCCCAGGTCTATGTGCGACTCATCCCCAAGGGGGACCGGAAGCTCAGCCAGGATGCCTTCGGGCGGGTGCTGCGTGAGGAAATGGCCCGGATCGGCGGGGCCAAGATCTCGGTCTTTACCAGCGGCTTCGGCGGCGCGATCAAGCAGATCCAGGTGCAGCTGTCCGGGCCCGATGCCCGGGCGCTCAATGACCTGGCCACCAAGGCGCTGCACGAGGCGGAGCAGGTGCCCGGAGCGGTGGATATCGGGCTCTCGACCCGCGGTCAGAAGCCCGAGCTCGAGGTGGAGCTCAACCGCCCGCTGGCCGGCCAGCTGGACATCACGGTGGGCCAGGTGGCCCAGGCGCTCCGCCCCGCCTTTGCGGGGATCGACGCGGGAGACTGGGTCGATCCCTCCGGGGAGACCCGGGACGTCGAAGTGCGCCTTGCCCCCGAAGCGCGCGAGCGCCCGGCCGATCTCGAGCGGCTGCCCATCGTGCTCAACGGCCCCCAGGGCAGCGCGCCGGTAACGCTGCCGCTGGGCCAGGTGGCCAGCATCAGGCAGGGACTGGGCCCGGCCCAGATCGATCACCTCAACCGCAAGAAAGTGATCAGCATCCAGGCCAACGTGCAGGGCCGGGCGCTGACCGAGGTTGCGCTCGACATCAATGCGCGGATTGCCAAGCTCAACTTCCCCGCTGGGTTCGAGATTTCACAGGGAGGTGAAACCCGGGACCAGAAGGAGGTCTTCACCCGGATCTTCACCGCTCTCGGCGTGGCGGTCCTGCTCATGTACCTGATCCTGGTAGTGCAGTTCGGCAGCTTCATCACGCCGACGGCCATCCTGCTTTCGCTGCCGCTCTCCCTCATCGGCGTGGTGCTGGCGCTGATCATTACCGGCGATACCCTCAACATCATGAGCCTGATCGGGGTGATCCTGCTCATGGGCATCGTGGCCAAGAACGCCATCCTGCTCATCGACTTTGCCCAGTGGGCCACCGAAAAGGGCATCGACCGGCGTGAGGCATTGATCGAGGCGGGCGCCACCCGGCTCCGCCCGATCCTGATGACCACGGTGGCGCTCATCGCGGGTATGATTCCCGTCTCGCTGGGCCTCGGCGATGGCGCCGACTTCCAGGCGCCTCTGGGGCGGGCAGTGATCGGCGGGACGATCACCTCGACCCTGCTGACCCTTCTGGTAATTCCGACGGTCTACGAAATCCTGGACGACTGGCGGACGGCATTCATCAAGCTGGTGCGGCGGATAACCGGCGCCCCCGAGACTCCGGTGGTCCCGGCCCACGCCAGCGGCGAGCACAAGATCGGGCCCTGAGCCCCTTACGAGGAGGAAGCAATGACCGTCAGTTCAGCCACCGCCATCTGGCAGGGCGGGCTCAAGAGCGGCAACGGCAGTTTTCAGGGGGCGAGCGGCGTCTTCCAGGGCGCCTACTCCTTCCCGACCCGCTTCGAGGGGGCCAAGGGCACCAACCCCGAAGAGTTGCTGGCCGCCGCCCACTCCGCCTGCCTCAGCATGGCGCTGTCGGCCGGGCTGGAGCAGGCCGGCACCCCGGCCAAGAGCGTGACCACGACCGCGTCGGTCACGATGTCCTTCGTCAACGGCGCGCCGAGGATCACCAACATCAAGCTGGTAGTCCGGGGCAAGGTGCCGGGAGTTGACCAGGCGGCGTTTCTCACTGCGGCCGAGGCGGCCAAGCTGGGCTGCCCCGTGTCCAACCTGTTCAAGGGCAACACCAACATCGAGCTCGACGCACTCCTACTCGAATAGCCAATAATGAATCGTGGTTCTCTGCCGGCCGGCCAGGGCCTTCGCGCGCTGGCCGTCACCGTGGTGCTGTTGCTGGCCGCCCGCCCCGCGCGGGCGCAGCTGGCGTTGTCCGTCTTCGGGGGCAGCAGCTTCAGCCTGCCGACGCCGCTGCATATCACGCAGGCGGGCTTTGACGATTTCGACTTCACGGCCCACTACCAGACCAAGCCGTTCTATGAGACGTACTACTATGCCGGCCGGCTGGCGCTCTGGAACGGGAAGAGCAACAAGGCGTGGATCTTCGACTACGCCCATCACAAGGTCTACCTGACCAACCCGCCGGCGGGCATCCAGCAGTTCCGGATCACCTACGGCTACAACCAGTTTGCCTTCGGCCGGGCCTTCTACAGCAAAGGCCTCATCTACAGCGTGGCCGCGGGACCCGTCATCGGCAATCCGTTCTCGGAAATCCACGGCCAGGTGCGGGGACACGAGGGCGGTCCGTGGAATGCGGGCTACATGCTGGCCGGCGCCACGGTACAGATGGGGCTGAGCCACCAGTTCCGGGTCATCGACCGCTTCTTCCTGGTGGCGGATTCGAGAGTCTCGTTCTCGTATGCGAGGGTCCCGGTGGCCAACGGGCACGCCAACGTGCCGAATGTGGCACTGCACCTGCATTTCGGGGCGGGATTCGGCGGGCCGAGGCACTGGGCGAAAGTCGCCGATTCAGGTTCCTGAACGCGAACTGGAAACGCGGAGGCGCGGAGGGCGCAGAGACACGCGGAGCAAGACTATTGAATAATCAGTCTGTGTCATCCGTGTAATCTGTGGATTCAGTCTGCGGATCCACGAACCACAGCGAACTCCGCGGAGGACTCCGGAGCACGGCAGAGGGATCAGGACGGACGAATGGCGGCCAGCGCGGCGGTGGCTTTGAGGAAGTGCGCCATCAATCCGTGCAACCGGGTCAGGTGAGCGGGATCCTTGAACGATCCGTCGGCCTCGAAGGCATGGGGACCGCTGGAAAGCGGAAACATGTCGGGAAAGACGAAACAGCCGCACCCCTCGAGCGGAATGCGGAGCTGCCACAGGCCGCGCACCCCGCCGTAGATCCCGGTCGAAGTGGACATCAGGAAGGCGGTGCGGCCCTTGAATGGCATGGGCCGGGCCCGCGATACCCAGTCGATGGCATTCTTGAGCGGGCCGCCCAGCGAATAGTTGTACTCGGGGGATGCGATGAGCAGGCCGTCGGCCGCCTCGATCCTTTCCTTGAGCAGGGCCGCCCCAGGCGGGAAGCCCGACGCGTGCAGCTGATCGGCGTCGTAGATCGGCATCTCGAACTCCCGGAACTCCGCCAGGTCCACCTCGGCACCCAGTTCCCTCGCCACCCCCGCCCCCACCTGGATCAGTTTCCGATTGAGCGACTCGGCGCGGAGCGAGGCGGCAAAGGCGAGCAGCTTGACGGTCATGGCGCGTAGCGGGGGTGATGGAACAGCGAGTCCCAGCTGGCCAGCGCGGGCTTGGGGGCGAGGACCGTATCCACCATCCCGAGCGAGGCGAACAGCGGCAGGATCGAGCCGGGCGGTTGGGGCGGGAAGTAGCTCAGCGCGAGGTCGGTGAAGTCGAGCTGAAAGAGTGCCACGGCGGAGGCAGCGTCCAGCAGGTCCCCCTCGTGGTGGATCCAGGCCGCCTGCTTTTCAGGCGAGGAAACGAAGGAGCCGGCGGACCGGGAAGCCCAGCCGCCCTCGGTGACCAGCAGGGGGATGGGGTTTCCCTGCGCGATCTTCGAGTAGTAGTCGAGCGGCACTTCGGCGGGATCGGCAAACCCGCCAAGGTATGGATAGCTGGAGAGCCCGAGCGCATCGATGAACGGGAAATCGATCCGGTCCTGGTCCACGCCGACGAAGCTGCCCCCGCCTCCGAGCCGGCCCCAGGCCACCTCGACCTGGACGCTCACCAGGAGCTTGACGACGGTGTTGACCTTGCGCTGGTCCGCCGCGGCCGCGCTGGTCATCGCCACCACGGCCTGGTACACGGAGTCGGGAGCCGCGACGCGGACCAGGTTGGTTTCAAGCGCCAGTCCGAGGTAGCTCGGCCGCACCAGCGTATCGATGGCCGTCACGTAGTTGCGATACAGCCGCTGGATGGCCGTATCGGTGATGCTCCGCCCGGCGGCGACCAGCGCTGGCGACTCGGCCGATCGGTCGAGTCCGTTGGTCACGTCGAGGGTGACCACCACATCGAGATGGTGGGCGCGGTAGAAGTCGGCGAGCGGAAGCACGCTGTTCGCGATCTGAACCTCGGGCGCCGTGTCGGCCAGGAGCGCGGCCCACGGCACGTCGAAGTTGATGATCGCCGCATCCGCCCTGGTCACCCAGAGGTTGAGCGCCTGCAGGGCCACGGCCTGGTCGGGTCTGGGCGGAAAGGCCGAGAATCCCATCCGCCAGGTGCGGGTGCGAGGGGCGGGGCCGAAGCCGTCGGAACTGCAGGC
>DATEHG010000139.1:0-34412 GCA_035279705.1 Gemmatimonadales bacterium | reverse complement strand
CGGATCTCGTCCCGCTCCACGAGCTTGTAGCGGTCGAGCCGGAGCCGGAACCGGCGCGCGCGGCTCAGGGCGGAGGCGCGGAGCCGTTCCCGCAGCGCCTGCCTGGTGCGGAGCCAGAGCCAGAGCGCCACCAGCGCGGCGGCGACGAGCAGGGCGAGCAGGGCCAGCAGTTGCAGCAGGGTCATCTGATCAGGTCAGGGCGCCCACGCCGGCTCTAGGTCCGCGTCCGGCCCGGTGGCCAGATGCTGAAAGTGGCTTCCGTCCGGATGGATGAGACAGAGATCAAAGTCGCCGTCGACCTCGCAGACGAACGCGATGATTCCATCCGCAGACCAGGTCGGGTCGCCGGCTCCGACGACGTGGTTGGCGCTCAGCGCGCTGTCGAGATCGTGTTCAAAGAGGCGAGCGGTGTCGCTGACGACGATCGTGTGGTAGCCATCCTGATTCACCCGCCAGAATACCAGCTGCTCGCCGCCGGGCGACCACGACGGCCCGCCCGCGGCAAGTCCCAGATGTACATTGGCCGTAGTCGCGTTCGCGCCGTCAGGATCGATCAGGAAAATGACCGTCCCGTTGCTGGCCGCGATCCGGTTGCCGTGCGGATTCCATGCCGGATAGTTCAGCCACGACGCCAGCAGGATTGACGAGTCCGATCCGTCGGCCGGGACTCTCCGCAGCGTCCCGTCCGACCCGTAGGCGAGCGTGGAGCCGTCCGGCGACCAGGTCGGCCGCCAGGCGGCGGAGGCGGAATCGTGCGTGACCTGGATCTGGTTTCCTCCGAGCGAGTCCATCAGCCAGATCTCGGCGTAGCCAGTTCGGTGGGAGACAAACGCGATCCGGCTGCCATCCGGTGCCCAGGCCGGCCGTTCGTTCCCCTCCAGTGAATCGGTCAGATTCTGGGCGGCGGTGGCGGGTGGTCGTATCAGGTGGATGCTCTCGCGGCCGTCCCGGATCCTGACAAACAACAATCGCCGGCCGGGGGCCGAAGGGCCGTCGGGACCGCTGCCGCTGCACGAAGCAAGCAGGACCAGCACCGCGATCCACCGGGTTCGGGCGAACAGGTCACTAGTCATGGCTGGTTCACCGAATAACCACACCCCCGGAACGACTGGCGGCGGGCAGGAGGAGCAGCAATCGAAACAGCGTCATGGCACGTCACGGCGCCCACGCCGCCCAATGTTCCGGGGCCACTGTCTGGGTCAGGTTGGCGAAGTGGGACCCGTCCGGATGAACCAGGCAGAGTTCGAAGTTGTGGCCGTCCTGGACCGGCGGTATGTCACAGGTGAAGGCGATGGTCTTCCCGTCGGGAGACCAGGCCGGCTCCACCGAGGACGCCACTCCGTGTGAGGCGAGCGCCCGCGTCAGGTTGAGTTCCCCGGCCCCGCTGGTATCGATCACGTTCACGAAATAGCTGTCGCCAGGGAGTGTCAGCCGGAAGAAGGCCAGCCGGCCGCCGTCAGGCGACCAGGCGGGTTCCGCCTCCGGGCCCAGCGAGTCGCTGGTCACCCGCCTGGCGTTCTCGCCGTCGGGGTCGATGAGATAGAGGTACCCCCCGCTGGTAAAGGCGATCCGGTGGCCGTCCGGAGACCAGGCCGGCTCCTCCGCCCCCTCCGAGTGGGGCACGGGGGCCGCCCCCGAGCCGTCCGCCATCATGATGAACAGCGTGTCGTTCCGGGCATAGACAATCTGGCTGCCGTCGGGCGACCAGGACGGACGATCCTTGTTCCCGGGACTGTTCGTCAGCTGAGTCTGGTGGCCGCCGAGCGTATCCATGACCCACACTTCAAAATGCCCGCTCCGATCGGACACGAATGCGATTGCGCCGCCGTCCGGGGACCAGGCCGGCTCTTCGTCCATGCCGGCCGCCCGGGTCAGGTTGACGGAATCCGTTCCGTCCAGCCGCATCAGAAAGATGTCGTCGTTGCCCGTGCGGTGGGTGACGAACGCCAGGCGCGGGCTGGGCGGCGGCGGCGCGCTGCCGCCGTCATCTCCCCCGCAGGCCGCCAGCCAGATGACCGGGAGCGCGCCCCGGAGCATCGCTCTTCGCCAGTTCCGCATGAGACTACTCGGCTGAGGGGACAGAGATACCGCCGGTCTTGGCAATCTGGTACGCCATCCCGTTGAGCCGGATGATCCGCTGGCGGATCGGGGGATGGCTGGCAAAGACGTCGCCCAGCAATCCTTCCCGCTCGCTGATTTTCCGGGCGGCCGGATCCACGATGCAGAGATGCGCCGCGCCCCGCGTAATGGCACGTGTCGGCTCCGCCGCGGCATCGAGCTTCTGCAGAGCGGAGGCCAGCGCGCCCGGGTTGCGGGTGAACTGCGAACCGGTGGCGTCGGCCAGGTACTCGCGCTTCCGGCTCACGGCCATGGACAGGAGATTCGACACCAGGGGCGCGATGATCAGCGTCAGCAGCCACGCCACCAGAATGATGATGCCCAGCGGATTGCTGTCCTTGCCCCCGCTGCCGCTGGACGAGCTTCTTCCGCCGAACCGCATGGAGCGGCCGAACCCGTCGGACATGAGCGCGATCGCCCCCACCATGGCGGCCAGCATGGTCATCAGGCGGGTATCGTAGTTCTGGACGTGCGCCATTTCGTGCGCCACCACCGCCTGCAGCTCCTCGCGGTTGAGCAGGCCGAGCAGGCCGCGCGTCACCGCGATGCTGGCGTGGGCCGGATCAATGCCGGTGGCAAAGGCGTTGGGATCGTCGTCCGGCACGATCCAGATCCGCGGCCTGGGCTGCCCCGAGGCTATTGCCATCTCCTCGACCACGTTGACCAGCTGCTGCTGGGCCTCGCCCAGCGGCTCGACGATCTCTTCGGCGCCGGTGGCCCAGAGCACCCGGTCGGCGCCCCGGGTCCACGAATAGCGGCACACCCCCAGCGCGAACAGCGTGGCGGCAACGCCGATGAACGGAATGGTGTGGTGGTAGCTGCCTGGCGGGCCGCCGGCAGTGTTGACGTACATCGCCAGGTCGCCCCCGAAGCCGACCCAGGCAAAGAACAGCACGAACAGCGAAACAAGCCAGACGGTGTGCCGGCGGTTGGACTCCTGCTGCGCGAAGAGGTTGGCGGCCGTCACGCCGGCGGCTTGGCGCTCGACAGGTCGACGTTGGGTACGGCGCGCTCGCCGGCGTCCTCGATCTCCCACAGTTCGGCCGGCGCCGCCTGCGCCATCCCGGCGAGGAGATTGGTGGGAAACTGCATCTGCTTCGTGTTGTAGCTGGTGGCCACGTCGTTGTAGAGCTGCCGGGCAAACCCGATCTTGTTCTCGGTGCTGGTCAGTTCCTCCTGCAGCTGCTTCATGTTCTCCGTCGCCTTGAGCTGCGGGTACGCCTCGCTCAGGGCAAAGAACCGGCCCAGCGCCTGGGTCAGCTCTCCTTCCGCCTTGGCCACCTGCTGCACCCCGGTCGCACCCACGGCCCGGTTCCGCGCCGAGATGACGGCTTCGAGCGTGCTCTTCTCGAAGTCCATCGCGCCCTTCACCGTGTTGACCAGGTTGGGGATCAGGTCGTGCCGCCGCTTGAGCTGCACGTCGATCTGCTTCCAGGCGTTGAGTACGTCGTTCTTGAGTTTGATCAGGCCGTTGTAGGCCGAAATGCCCCACAGCGCCACGACCACCAGGAGAATGACCAGGATCAGCATGTCCGCGCGCGCGTCCTTTCGGTCGGAAGCTGGGGGAAACTACGGCTCGCCGGTGGCGTCACCGGGGTGCCCGAGGGCCTCACGCACCGCGCGCGCCAGTCCTTCAGGATCGCGGCGCAGCGCGGGGTGATGGGCATCGATGAGCAGCTCCACGCCGGGGGCCACCTCGAGGCGCTGGGTGCTGCGGAAGCGGGGCTGGCCGGCCTCGCCGGGCGGCATGGCCCGCAGCTGCATCGCCCGCCCGACGCGCCCCCTGGGGGCGCTCTCGCCCGGCGTCACCGACAGCCGCTCTGGAGGCGGCAGCGCGGCACCCAGCGCGCTCGCCACCCGCCGCTCGATCACATCGCCGGTGAGGCCGGCAAACTCGGATGCCACCTTCTCCAGCGTGGCGCCCTCCATCTGCCGGAGCTTGATGGCCAGTACCTGGAGCAGGTGACGGTAGTTGTACGTCGCGGCAGTTCCCCGCCCCTCCGGCTTGTTGACCAGACCCTGCGCCACATAGAACCGGATGGTCCGCTCGGTGGGCCGGGCCCGCGCCGCGGCGTTGAGCGGATAGATGCCCGAGGCGTCCAGCAGCGCGCCGGCCAGGCCTGCCAGGTCGTGCAGGTTCCACGGGGCGAGCGCGGCGTAGCCGCGCAGATTGGCCAGGGGATCGCCGCCGCGGGCTTCCGGTGCCGTCATGACAGCGCCGCCAGCGTTTCCGCCTGCTGATCAAGGGCCTCGGCCACCATGGCGATCTCGGGATATTCCCACGGCAGCGGCAGATCTCCGCCGCCAATGCCCTCGAATGGGATCCTGCCGGCGATGGCCGCGTCACGCCGCTGCCGGTCGAGGCGGAACCACATGGCGTGCAGCTGGTGCTGCTCGGCGAGGTCCATCGCGGCCACCCGCATTTCCTGCGAACGGCGCCGCTGGCCAAAGGCGGCGAGCCCTGCCGCGGCGCGTCCCAGGAACTCCACCGCCACGGCCGGAGGCATCCGCTCCTGCCACGCCGCCAGTTCCCGCCGCTGCCGTTCGAACGCGACCCGGTCTCCCAGCCCGGCTGCGAGATCCAGCAGTTCGAGGCGCGCGGCCACCAGTTCGCCGAACGGAATCGGACCGGCGAGCGCGAGGGTGAAGGCCTGCCGCGCCGCGCTTCCCGCCCCGAGGCCGCGCAGCAGTTCGCCGAGCTCCGCCAGTGCGCGGCGGCGCGGCGCGCCATCCGCCGCATGCTGCAACGCCTGGAAGTGGGCCTGGAGCGCCTCGAGCAGGAGGCCGCGCGCCTCGAGCGCCTCGCCCAGCGCCGACCAGGCATCCGCCAGCTGGTCAGCCGGGGCTCCGTCATCCGGTCGGCCGGTCACGGACTCGATCAGGTCACGCGCTGCCGTGAGCCGTCCTTGCGCCACCCAGGCGATGGCGCGCACCAGCTGCACCAGCCGGAGCCGGCCCCGTTCCTCGGTCGCGGTGGCCGCGGCCTCCGCGAGCTCGAGTGCTCGCGCGGAGGAAGGCCAGCGGGCCAGCGTGATGTCGAGTCGTGCCACAAGCAGGGACAGGTCGGCCGCGATCGATGGGGTGCCGAAGCAGTCAAGCGACTGCAGCAGGCGCCGCACCACAACCAGCGCCTCTTCGCAAAGACCTTCATCCCTGAGGTACCTGGCATAACCGCCGAGCGCCTGGCACAGACAGCACCCCCCGGGAACGGCCTCGAGGGCATCGAGGATCGTCAGCAGGTGACGCGCCTCCTCGCCCGGCCCGCCGGGCACCTCGAGCTCGCCGCGCAGCCGAGCGATGCCTTCGCCCTGCGTCTCGGATGCCAGGCTCACGCGGCGGAGCACGAGGTGCGCAACCAGGGCCACGCGACAGCCGCGCCGCTGACCGGACGTCCGGGCATGCCGCGCGCGCGCCAGCACCGGCGCCAGCCGTGCTTCATCGGCGGTGCAGCACACGGCAAGCTCGGCAGGTTGAATCACGGGGCACGCCCTCGGAAGAGGAACCGCGTTCGGGGCATGGCCGCTAGTATGACTGGTGCGGGCAGACGAGGCAAGGGCGCGCGCGATTGGAACGGCCCGCCGCGTCGCCGCGATGACGATACACTCCGGAGCGTGACTTATCGTGTCGCCCATGCGACGCGGATTTGCCCTGATCGAACTCGTGCTGGTGCTCGGAGTGGCCGGCATCATCGCGACCTTTGCCCTGCCACCGCTGCTCGGTATCCGGGACCGGCTGGCTGTCGACGGAGTGATCTACGACCTCGCCGGGGTGCACGGGCGGGCCCGGCTCATCGCAATGGTGGAAAGCCGCCCGGTGCGGCTGACCGTGCGGTCCGATTCGATTCTCATCCAGGTCATCGCCGGGAGCGACACGCTGAATCGCTGGGCCGGACCAGGCACCGCGGCCATGGCGGCACGGGTGAGCGGCGCGACACGCACCCTCTGGTTCGCCCCGACCGGCGTGGCCTACGGTGTGTCGAACGTCACCTGGGTGGTGAGCCGGGGAAGCGCAGAACGGAAGCTGGTGGTTTCGAGGTGGGGACGGCTGCGGATCGAATGAGGCTCGCCGGTGTGGAGGCTCTGACGGCACCTCCCGCCGGCCGGCCACCCGGAGGCCAAGTTGGCTCCGGGTGCGCCGCGGTACTGCAGAGTTGTTCGGGCGGAATCAGCTCCCGACTTCGGAACCGGCGGGCTCGAGCGCGTACTTCCGCACCTTGGCCAGCAGGGTCGAGCGCGCAATGCCGAGCAGCTGGGCGGCGCGGCGCTTGTTGCCCCGGGTGTAGCGCAGCATCGCCGCGATGTGCCGGCGCTCGGCGGCTTCCAGCGCATCCGGGGCCGCGTCGGTCGCCGGCGAAATGGCCTTGCGCAGCGCCGCGAGGTCGAGGTCGGGGAGGTTGAGGTCCAGCACCACCGCGCCAAGCCCGGGAACCCCAAGGGCATCCGCGGCCTGCGGGCCGGAACCGGCGGTGACTACCTGGTAGCCGGCCGAACGGAGAGCCGCGGCCAGCTGGTCGCGGCGAACGGGATCGAGATCAACGAGAAGCATATGCGCAGCCTTCATCTAAGGAACAAACCTATCGGACGGTTCCGGTGACATCCACCGGTGGGACGGCCGGGTCGCACCGGCCGACAGGGGTGACGAGCGCTGCCCGGCAACCCGCACGCCGGACGGGCGATCCGCTAACTTGGTATACCATGGCTTTGGCCACACGCCGATGAATACGAATCTCGACCTCCGAACGTTGAAAATCGGTTCCCGGGTCCAGGACCCCCTCCTGGTCCTCGAGGTGGACCAGCGGGGAGGCGACAATCCTCACGCCATTTTGACCCTTGGCAATCGTTCCGGCCGGATCGCCAGCGCCCCCGTGTGGGCCTCGGATGCGCAGCGCATCGCGGGCGTCGCCCGCGGGGATGTGGTCCAGGTCATCGGGGAGGTAGGGAGTTACCGCGACCGGCGGCAGCTCAAGATCTCCTCCATCCGCACCCTCCCCCGGAACGAAATCCCGTGGCACGAGCTCCTCCCCAGCGTGGGCGAAGTGAGCGGCTACTGGGATGTACTGGATCGCTGGCGCCGCGAGATCCGGGGGCCGAGGCTGGCTGCGGTGCTGGCGCTGTTCTACGAAGACGCGGAATTCCGCCGCCGCTACGAGCAGTGCCCTGCCAGCACCGCCGGGCACCATGCCGAGCTGGGCGGCCTGCTCAAGCACACCGCCGAGATCGCCGCCATCGCCCGGCCCATGGCCAAAGTCATGAAGGCCGATGCCGACCTCGTCCTCGCCGGGGTGCTGCTCCATGACATCGGCAAGCTCGAGGCGTATCGCTGGGAAAGCGGCTTCACCTTCACGGACGAGGGCGCCCTGCTGGGGCACGTGGTGCTCGGCCTCCGGATGCTGGAACGGCGGGTCGCCCAGGAGCCGACGGCGCCCTGCACCCAGCCGGAACTGGCCCTGCTCGAACACCTGATCCTCTCTCATCACGGCCGGCTCGAGTTCGGCTCCCCGGTGCTGCCGATGATTCCCGAGGCCGAGATTCTCCACTACGCCGACAACACCAGCGCCAAGCTCACCAGCTTCGCCGACGCCCTGGATGATCCGGACAACTTCGCCGGCGGCGAGGGCGACGTGAGCGCCAGGCGGATCTGGGAACTGGACAACCGGCGGGTGTTCCGAGGTACGAGCGACTGGGGGCGGACGGCCGAGTCGGGCTGAGGGACGGCCTCCCCGCACGCGAAACGGCCGCCGGGCAGGTCTGCCTGGCGGCCGTTTCTCACCCGTGCTGGGACTGGCGGTGAGCGCTGCGGGTCGGGGCGGGTCGCGGACCGCCCCCCGGCAAGGCACTCCGAGGCGCCAGATCGGAGTGGAAGGGCCCGCGGCAGGCCCCCTCGAAAACCCGGGCAGGACGGGCGGGATCGACAGTCACCTGAGCCCTTGAAGCGTCAGTGACCTCCCCCGCCCCTCCCGGATCCGCCAACAGGTCTGTTCCTCACCCCGGAGGGTTCGAACTTTCCCCATTGTCGGCACCCCCAAGATAGGGCCCCGAAGAAACCTTGCAAGTGCCTGTATTTATTCGGTTTACGTCACTTCGATGTGTTGGCGATGTGGATTTCCAACTGGGGGGCGGGCATGTGGATAGAGCGGCTCTCCACACAATGTGGAGATGTTGATCCACATTCTCCCCACCCCGAAGGTGGGGCGTCAGGATTCGAGGCCGACCTCGATGTAACGGTAGCTGGTCTCGCCGCCGTTCGAGATGAACAGGGCTCCAGCCGAGGAGGCGGCAAACCACCCGGCGATCAGGCCCCGCCCGTCGTCCAGCTCCCCCAGGATCGCCCCAAACCAGCGGCGCATGTGGCGGACTTCGGGGGCCCGGCGGCTCAGGATGGCCAGCAGCTGGCCGGTGCCACCGGTGGCACGGAGGAAGTGGGCCACGGCGTGGGACCGCTGGGAGAATTCGATGGCCCGGACGCCCGGCTCATCGAACAGCACGGCGCCTTCGAAGTTGTCCATCGGCGGGGCGTCGAGGCGGGGGCCGAGGTACACGTAACGCCGTCCCTCATCACTCTTGCGCTCGATCACCGCGATGGCGGTTTCGCTGGTCAGGCGCGCGGCGTGAATAAGATCGTCATCCTGCAGAATGCCCACGACCTTGCTCCACTCGAGCGCGGCCAGCGCGGTGTCCATCGGGCAGCCGACCGAATCATCGAGAGCGAGCAGCCGGGGCGCTTCCCCTGCGCGCAGCATGAAATGGCTGAGCGCTTCGGGCCGCTCGGTAAAGGTGCGGACAGTCAACGTCGTGGGCGCGGTCATGGTCCCTGCAATATAAGCGGTCGCCGGGCCCCCGCTCTTGCACCCCCGGGTCGCTTCGGTGCATGTTCGAGGGGATGAAGGTCGCCTGGACCGTCCTCCCCTCCCCGGTCGGTACGCTGCTGCTGGTGGAAACCGCCGGCCAGCCGCTGGTGATCGAATTTGCCCAGAAGCGGCGCCGGATGCGCTGGATGGACCGGCTCCGGGAGCGGCACCCCGACCTGCCGATCGACAGCGGTCCCTGCCCCGCCACGGCGGGGTGGCTCGCGGCCTATTTCCAGCGGCGTCCACGGCCGGTCTACTACCCTGAGCCCCTGACCGAGCTGTTCGCGCCGAGCCCCGCCGAGGAGGCGGTTTGGCGGGCTCTCTGCCGGATCCCGGTGGGAGAGACCCGCTCCTACGAAGCGATCGCCGAGGAGACCGGCTTGACGCCGCGGGTGGTGGGACAGGCCAGCGGCGCCAACCACCTGGCCCTCTATATCCCGTGCCACCGGGTCGTCGGGAAGGACGGGACGCTGGTGGGGTACGGCGGGGGGCTCACCAGGAAGCGCTGGCTGCTCGACCACGAGCTCCGGATGACCGGGCTGGTCCTCACCTAGCGCCGCCCCCCCCCGGCGGCCGTATTGACAAAGCTTCGACCGATCCAGAAGTTAGAAACCATGTCGGCAGTTGCCTTACTCAGTTTTTCCACCTGACCCTCTCGACACCGCCTGGCTCCACGGTCGGCGCGGTGTCGTTTCTTTTTCCCGGCAATCGGGACCGGGAACACCCGGGGCTTCCAGGCTCCACACTCAGACTCGAGGGCGCAGCGATGGCGAAGGGTACTGTGAAGTGGTTCAACGACGCGAAGGGGTTCGGCTTCATCGCGCAGGAAGGCGGCAAGGACGTGTTCGTGCACCACACCGCCATCGTGGCCGAGGGATTCCGCTCGCTCGGCGAGGGCGATCAGGTGGAATTCGACATCGTGGAAGGACCCAAGGGCCTGCAGGCCTCGAACGTCCGGAAGGCGTGAATCGCCTCGAGCACACTGGCCTCGCCGCACTTCTCCCTCTGAAGCTCACAAATCCACGGCCGGCCGCGCGACAGCTTCGCGCGGTCCGGTCGGCCGTTGCCGCGATGGCCGTGTGCTCGGCCGGGCTGGTCTCCCCCCTCGCCGCTCAGACTCCCGCGCGCCCCCGGCCCCGTCCACCGCTCCAGTTTTCCGGGTTCGAAGTCGGCCAGAATCTGTCGGCCGTGGCCGGGCGGGCGGGCGCGCTGGGTGGCAGCCTGCGCTGCGACCGGAGCCGCTCCGATCCCACCCTCCACGATTGCCGCGCCCAGCTCACGGATTCGGCGGGACGGCGGATGGATCTCTGGCTCTCGGCGGTGGACAGCGGTGCCAGCGTGATGACGATCGCCGCCCGGGTTAGTGCGGTGCAGCTGGCAGGGTGGCAGCGCGAACTGCTCACCCGCCACGGATCGGCCCGCGAGGTTCAGCAGGGCGCCCAGCACGCGATGCAATGGATTCACGCCAACACCATGCTTCGGCTCACCTGGCGGCCCGAGGGAGACGAGACCATGGCCAGTGTGAGCCTGGTGGATGGCGCGCGCCTGGATGCCTGGGGCCGGCGCACCGAGCGGCGGATACGGCGGCAAGCCAGGCCGGACAGCACGGCGGCCGACACCGCTCAGCCCATCCGGCGCTGACGCGGAGTCAGCCGGCCAGGCGCACCAGGAAGCTGCCTTCGCTCGCCTCGAGCTCGAAATCCCTCACGATCGTCCCCGCGTCCCTGAGCTGGCGAAGGAGAGTGCGCACCCGGGTGCGGACCGGGGCACCGCCGCCGCCGCGCCCCCGGCCCGTGATGAGGCGCACGACTTCGCCCGGGCGCGCCTTGCGCTGCGCCTCGAGAAAGCGGCGGGCATTCTGCTCGGCCTCGAGCACGGTCTGGCCGTGCAGATCGAACACCATTGACGGCGATCGATCGGTCCAATCCAGCATGCATGCCTCCTGGTGCAACTTCGCTCCGCGGGGATTGCAACGCCCCGGCCGCCAGAGTAGCGTTCCGGCGCCCTGCTGATCGCCTTCGGGGCCTCTCCTGCCGCCTGTGCACGGCGGACCTTCGAACGCAGCCTCTGTCCGGAGCACTGCTTGCCCCCTGCTCTGCTGCCCTCCAGCCGCCGCCTCGTCTCCGCCTCGCTCCTGGTACTGCTCACCGCCTGCGGCGCTGGCAGCGGCACGATCCGGATCGGCCTTTCCGGGCCCTTCACCGACCCGGTCGGCGCGCCGATGAAGCTCGCCGCCGAGATGGCGGTCGATGAGATCAACGGGCAGGGCGGCATCAACGGTCGCAAGATCGAACTCGTCGAGCGCGACGACTATGCCGATCCCGATTCGGCCGTCGCGGCCGCGGCCGAAATGGAGCAGGCCGGCGTGGTGGCGGTGGTGGGGCACGTCTTCAGCGGACCCACGCTGGCCGCGGCACCGGTGTACAACAAGGCCCGCCACCCCGTGGTCGAGCTGTCGCCCTCCTCCTCCTCGCCCGAAGTGACCAACGCGGGCCCCTACACCTTCCGGATCTGCCCGAGCGACATGGCACACGGCGTGGCGCTGGCGCGCTTTGCCCGCAGCAATCTCAAGTACGCACGGGGCGCGGTGCTCTACCTCAATGACGAGTACGGGCGCGGGATCCGCCAGACCTTCGTCACCGAATTCAGCCGCCTCGGCGGCGTCATCACCGAAAGCGATCCGTATCTCGGCAGCACGCCGGATGTGGGTCCCTACATCGACCGGCTGGCGCAGCGCGGAGACGCGCAGTTCATGCTGGTGGCCGGCAACCGCCCCGAGGCGGCGGAGGTGCTCCGGCTGGCCCGGGCCAAGGGACTCAAGATCCCGGTGATGGGCGGCGACGGACTCGAGGGCCTCGAATCCTCCGGCGCGCTGGCCGACGGCAGCTACATCTCGGCCGCGTACATGGCGGTGATCGAAAGCCCGCGGAACCGCAAGTTCGTCGAGGCCTTCGGGCGCCGCTACCCGACGGCGGGCGCGCCGAACCAGCCTGCGGCCGCCACCTACGACGCGTTCTACCTCCTGGCCGATGTCATCCGCAAGGCGGGCACGGACCGGGCCAAGATCCGTGACCGGCTGGCCGTCGTCGGCAATGGCGCGCCGGCCTTTGAGGGAGTCACCGGCACCATCGCGTTCGACTTCAACGGCGATGTGCCTCGTCAGCAGGTCGTCATCGGCGTGGTCAGGAACGGCCGGGTACGCCCGGCGGAAGGCCAGTAATGAACTTCTTCCGGAGTCTCAGGCGGCGGATCGGCGCCACCATGGCGGTGCTGCTGGCCCTGGTGCTGGTCATGACCATTCTCGGCTCGAGCGCCATCGGTTCGATGACCCGGGTCGTCAACGACAACATGACTTCCCTGCGCACCGGCAGCGAGACGGCCAACGGGCTCGTTACTTCGGTGCTCAGCGAAATCCGCTCGGCGGAGCAGTATCTCCTCACACCCGACGAGCCGCTCAAGGCCGAGTTCACCTCCAGCGGCGACCAGGCCTACGCCTTCCAGCGCAAGTTCCGCGACCTCCCCTCCCTCACCAACGAGGAGCGGCACATCATCAACCGGATCGGCGCCAACCAGGCCGCGATCGAAGTGGCCTACGCCACCTCGCACGCGCTGGCGGATGTCGGCAAGGTGGCCGAGTCGCGGGCGCTGGCGAGCAAGGCCAAGGAGACCACCGATACGCTGGTGGCGGACGTCCGGGTGCTGGCCCTGTCACAGGGACGCCGCGCCGAGGAGCAGGGCCAGGAGCTGAGCAAGCAGGGCACCACGTTCCAGACGATGGTGTGGTTCCTCTTCGGCATCGCGCTGGTGGTCGGCGCCGTGGCGGCCTTCCTCACGGTACGCTCGGTGGACCAGCCGCTGCGGCGCCTGATCCGCACCGCCGAGCAGATGGGAGCGGGCGATCTCCGCACGGCCCAGTTCAGCGACATGCCGACCGAACTCATGAGCCTGGCCCAGGCCATGGGGGCCATGGCCAGCCAGCTCCGCACGATCGTGGCCGCCGTGGTCGATGAATCGCAGCAGATCGGCGGCCGGGCGGGCGATTTCTCCGCCATGAGCGAGGAACTGGCCGCCTCGAGCGGCGAGATTTCCACCGCCATGGTCAAGATTTCCTCGGGCGCGGACCATCAGGTGCGCGGCATGCAGGATGCCGACGAACTGCTTGCCAAGCTGCGCGAGACCGCGGCGACCAACGCCGAAGCCTCGGCCAAGGTGGTGCAGCTGGGTGAAGCCATCCGCGCCGTCGCGGGCCGGCACCGCGGGGATGTCGAGGCCGCGGGCCGGACGCTGCTCGATGTGCGCGAGGTGGTCCGCACCTCCGCGCAGCAGGTGCAGCAGCTGGCCCAGCTGTCCGGCTCGATCACCGAGTTCATCGACCTGATCAAGCAGATCTCGTCGCAGACCAACCTGCTCGCCCTCAACGCCGCCATCGAAGCGGCCCGCGCCGGCGAGCATGGCCGCGGCTTTGCCGTGGTTGCCGAGGAAGTGCGCCATCTCGCCGATTCGAGCGCCAAGGCCGCCGAGGACGTGACCAAGACGGTTGAGTTCATCCGGAACCAGATCCGGGAAGTGTCAGGCACCATGGAAGTGGGCACCGCCAAAGTCGGCGGGATCGAGCACGTGGCGCAGGGCGCAGCCAGTGGACTGGAAGAGATCGGGCGGGTCGTCCAGGAGGTCCAGGCAGCGGCCGCGGTGGTTTCGCGCGAGGCGGAACTCAACAAGAGCGTGGTGGACCGCCTGGCCGAGCGCACCTCACAGGTGGCCCAGTCGGCGTCGGAACATGCGTCGTCGAGTCAGGAGGTGGCGGCGGCCGCCGAAGAACAGAGTGCGTCCACCGAGGACATGGCCGCGTCGGCCAGTGAACTGCTGGAGGGAGCGACCCGGCTCACCAAGCTGGTGGCCGAGTTCCGCGTCTGAGCCGCCGGCTCAGCGCTTTTTCTTGGTGGCCTTCTTGGCGGCGGGGTGGCGGGGCTTGGGCTTGTGGTGGCCCTTGCCGCCCTTTTCGGCCTTCACCACGGCACGGTCCTGTTTCTTCTGGCGGGCTTCCTTGAGTTCCGCCATCACCCGATCCCCCTCCTCCTGACCGAGCAGGCCGCGGCGGGTGGCGTACTTCACCACCTCATCGGCGTCCGCCTCGTCAAACTCGCCCAGCCGGGCCGCGGCCCGGATGATGTTGAGCAGCGCGTCCGCCACCGGGCTCCGCAGCACATTGGCAATGCCGGGGAGGGTCTCCAGCAGCGTGGAGATCTGGGATCCGCCAAGTTCAGAAGCCACAATCTACTCCTTCGCGGGGCCCATCGGCCTGGCGTGGGGTGGCTCGCCCGCCGGAACGGCAGTCGAGCGGCGCCCAACGTACCATCGGTCGGGGTCCGGCGTCAAGCAAAAGCGTGCCCCAGAGCCTGATAGCTCGGGACACGCTCGATTTTCCGCTTCGTAGTTGTAACTGCTACGACGTCCAGGCTAGAAGGCGTACCGGAAGCGCAGTGTCCCTTCGAATCCATTGACGCTGGGCTTTCCGACCACATCCGATTCGATGTGGCCGGTGTCATATCTGGCGCCCGGCACGATGCTGAACTTGTTGCCGGCCCGGATCGGGGCGGTCACGCCGACACCGAACAGGATGCCGGTGCCGTTGGCGGGTGCGGCACCGAGCAGCCGGGCCTCAGCCAGCGGCTGAATCGTGACGGTGGCACCAGCAGGGATCGCGAACTGCAGCCCGCCGTTGAACACATTTTCCTTGGTGGCGCCGGGCGTGGCGTCGTCATTGCTGCCGGCCCGATAGTAGTCCCAGGCATAGACCGACATCGTGGCGTTGCCCACCGGGGAAGTCAGGCTGGCCTCGCCGATGTAGCGGGTGGCGGGGCGGTAGCTGCCCGTGGTGGCGCCGCCATTGAACTGGTCGTCGGCGAAAGTGCTGTAGGTAAAGCCGAAGGCCAGGCGGGAGGCGCCGACCAGTCGGTCGAGTCCCACCCGGACCCTGCCCTCGAATCCCGGCTCGTAGCGCTGATCCGTCAGCCCCGATTCACTGTAGGGCTGATACTTGCCGCTCAGGCGGCCGCTGGCGGAAAGACCCAGGTTCCACGACCCCGCCGGGAAGGCCACCGCGGCGCCGAGCGTGCCGGAGAAGCCGTTGCCGTAGCTGGCCACCGGAAAGAGGAGGAAGTTCGACGAGATGGCGCTGGAAACGGCGATTTCCTCGAGGCTCTGGGTTTCCTTGCCGGTGGGCAGATTCAGCATCAGGCTCAGCACCACCATGTCGTTGCCCAGCACGTACGAGCCGCGCAGCTGGGTGTCGGTGAAGCCGTCGATCGTGTGGCCATCACCGGTGGCGGCATCGTGCGAGGTGGTGCTGGCCCAGTAGGTCCCCACATCCACGGTGAAGCGCTGACCGATCGGAATGACCAGCCCGACCGGGACCGCGTACTGCGCCACATTCTTGACGGGGTAGGTGCTGCCGAAGTTGTACCGCTTGTAGAGGAACCCGACCGAGGCGCCCGCATCACCCGCAAACGTGGTCTGCGCCGCGAGCGCCGCGGGAAGTGCGAGGGCCGCCAGGGCGAGGATCGAGCGGAAGCGCATAGGCTGGATCCTCAGGGCCGGTTGATGATGATGACGATGGTGCCCGTGAGCCCGCCCGCCGGATCGGTGATGTTGCCGCCGATGACCTCCGGCACGTTGTGGCGCTCATCCGGCGGCCGCGCCGCGATCTCGACCTGGTGGCCGGTGCCGGGCACCGTTCCGCCGATGAGATTGCGCAGCAGATCGCCGGTGCCGGTCGAGCTGGGCCGGTTCCCGCCTTCGCCTCCGGCCGGCACCGCGCCCAGGCTGCCGAGCGCCACCGGTGCGGCCACGCCGAGGCCGGCCAGCGGCTGCACGGCGGCCTGCCGGTCCGCAGCGTTCTTGAAACTCGGGTCACGAGCGGCGGCCCTGCCGTACGCATCGCCGGCCGTCTTCCAGTCTCCCCGGTCTTCGGCCTCGAGGCCGGAGCTGAAGGCGAGAAACGCCTGCATGTCCGCCGTGGGCCGCTCGCTGATGGCGCGCTGCTCGGCCGGGGAGAGGGCGATGTTCATCTTCTGGAGCAACTGGAAGACGACCGCCTTCTCCATGTCGAACAGCTTCTGCAGGTTGTCGCTCGCGGTGCCGGTGGCCACCACCGAGGAACTGGTGGTCGCCACGACGTTCGCGTCGAGCTTGAGCTTGTCCGCGGCACTGCCGTCCTGCAGCGCGCCCTGGACCACCGAGGAGGCGCGGAGCATCCGTCCGCTGCGGGCCCCGCTCGCCGGGTCCGTCTTGCCGGCCTCGGTCAGGGCCATTTCATCCACCAGGCTCTGCACCCGGGCGCGCTCGAGCAGCGTCAGGCGGGACACCTTGGACAGATCGGTGACCACGAGGAAGGTGAGGCCGCGCTCCAGCGGCTTGAGATCGGGATTCGCGCCGAGGTAACGGAAGGGGAAGACCGCGACGGTGTTGTCGGCGGGAGGCTGCTTGCTCAGTTCCGCCTCGCGGGCGACGGCGTCCTTCGACGCCGCTTCCAGGTCCTTGCGGGTAAGCAGGGTGAGGAGGCCGCGGACCTCACGCTTCTCGGCGTCCGTCTTCGCGATGGTGCCCGCGGCATTGTAGCTGGTCCGGGCGCCGGCCAGGTCGCCCGCGGCCTCCTGCGACATGCCGAGGTAGACCGTCGCCGGGTAGTTGCCCTTCTCGACGGCGAGAGCCCCCTTGAGCGCATCCTGGGCGCGGGTGTAGTCCTTGGCTTCGTAGTACGCGATGCCGATCCGGGTCAGCACCGAGGGATTCGTGGGATGCTTGGCCCGCTCGGCCTCGAGCTCGGGAATGTCCGCGGGAGTGACGCCGCCGGGCTTCGGATTGCTGCTGCAGCCGCCCAGAAGCAGTCCACCCATCGCTGCGAGAAACGTCGCTCGCCAGAAGCGCATTCGTGCCTGCCTGCCCCCGTGGGAGGGCTCGTTGGAGAAGGGTTTCGCTAATGTATCGGCCGATGGGAAGGTCGGCAACCGCGCCGGGGGGCCTTCGGTTTGCGCCCCTGCCGGGCGGCCCGTAGATTGGCTGATGGCGGGCCAAGGGTCGCACAACCCTCCACCGCCCGCCGGAAGGACGCTGTCGTGGGTCGTCGCGGGATCAAGGAGTACCGCCCGGCCGAAGCCCTCACCTTGATCGCGGCGGACCGCGATCACAAGCCGCTGCTGTGCCCTTCGTGCGGCGGAGCTGCCATCGAACGCCGCCCCCGGCGCGGCAGCCAGGAAGGGGGCCGTATCACCCTGAAATGCGCCGCCTGCGGGCGCAGCGCCGTCTACCTCGCGCCCGGCGATCCTCCCCCCTCCCCCGAGGCCCCCGGCGCCAATCTCTGAGGAGTCCGTCACCGGCGCCGTGGCTCACTCCGCTTCCCCTCGTCCCACCCGCAGCGCCGCCTTTCCCGTCTTCATCACCGTCTTCATCGACATGATCGGGTTCGGGATCGTGCTCCCGCTCCTGCCGAGTTATGCCTCGCGCATGTCGGTGAGCGATACCGGGATCGGTGTCCTCGTCGCCAGCTTTTCCCTCTGCCAATTCCTGCTCGCCCCCTGGTGGGGCCGGCTCAGCGACCGGATCGGCCGGCGGCCGGTGATTCTGCTCGGCCTCGCCGGCAGCGCACTCTCCTACCTGGTGTTCGCCTTTGCCGGCAGCTTCCTCGCGCTGCTGGTCTCGCGGGTGCTGGCCGGATCGATGGGGGCCACAATCAACGTGGCGCAGGCCTATCTCGCCGACGTGACGCCGCCGGAGCGGCGTTCCGCCGCGATGGGGCTGATCGGCGCGGCGTTCGGTCTGGGCTTCGTGGTCGGTCCCGCGATCGGCGGCATCACCAGTCACCTGGGCGATGAACTGCCCGGCCTGGTGGCGGCGGCGCTCTGCGCCGGCAACTTCGTGCTGGCGTTCTTCCGCCTGCCGGAGCCGGTCCGCCATGGCGCCCGCAGCACGGACGCTGCACCGATCGACTGGCCGCTGCTCCTGGCGCCGGCGCTGGTGGTGTTTCTCTCGGCCATCGCGTTCACGGTGATGTACGTGGTCTTCCCGCTCTATCTCGAGCGGACCATGGGATACGACCGGCATCACACCGGCTACTTCTTCGCGCTGCTCGGCCTGGTCACCGCCGCAGTGCAGGGCGGTCTCGTCGGGCGGCTGGTGCGGCGGTTCGGCGAGCGGAGGGTCATGGAGGCGGGGTGCCTGATCGTGGCCCTCGGCCTGCTGCTGCTGCCGGTGGTCACGAGCCCGCGCGCGCCGCAGCCGTATCACCTGCCGGGGCTCATGCTCGTGCTGCTGCTCATGGGATTCGGCCCGGGGCTGATTTCGCCGAGTACGTCGGGCTATGTCTCGAGGCTGACGGCGGCGGGACAGCAGGGGCGGGCGCTCGGACTGCTTACCAGCGCGGGCTCGGTGGCGCGGGTTATCGGGCCCGTGCTTGCCGGCGCGCTCAGCACCGCGCTCGGCAGCTCCGCCACCTTTCTCGCGATGGCCGCCGTGGCCGCGGCGGGAGCTGTCGGGGGCTACGCCGCCAGGGGCGCGCCGCGCCTCAATGGGGGTGGGTGAAGAAGCGGTTCCAGCGGATGGCGCTGAGAAACGAGAGGGGGCGCCAGCTGTCCGGATCGTACGAGTAGTAGATGATGAGCGGCGTGCCCCGCACGTTTTCCCGCGGCAGGAAGCCCCAGTAGCGCCCGTCGTACGAATTGTCCCGGTTGTCTCCCATCATGAACAGCGAATCCTTCGGCACGACGATCGGCCCCCAATCGTGCAGGTCCGGCTGGTAGGTGGCCGGGTCCCTGCCCACCAGGTGCGCTATCTGCCACTGCCGCATCTTGGAGCGGTAGACCGGATCCTCGCTCTTGGTCGGGTCGGTATGCTGGGCCCACGGCTCCTCGACCAGCTTGCCGTTGCGGTACAGCTGGCCGTGCTCCATCGACAGCGTATCTCCGGTCACGCCGATCAGCCGCTTCACGACCTTGAGACCGGGCTGTTCGACCGAGTCGAAGACCAGCACGTCGCCGCGCTTCGGCTCCCGGAAAGCCGGCAGCGACTTGTGGATGAGCGGGACCTCGGCACCGTACACGGCCTTGTTGACGAACAGGAAGTCCCCGACCAGCAGGGTGTTTTCCATGCTCCCGGACGGAATCCGGAACGCTTCCATGAGAAAGGTCCGGACCAGGAACCAGATGACGAACGCCACGCCGATCGATTTGATCCACTCCACCACGTAGCGGCCGGTGGACGGCGGCTCGGTGAGCTTGAGCGCCGGATTGACGCCCTCGGGCTGAGCCGGGGCCTGGGGAGGCTGGGTGGCGGCCATGACCGTCTACCGGGGCCGGCTGCCGAGGCGGCCCCAGCGGATGGCGCTGAGGAACGGTAGGGGGCGCCAGCTGCCTGGATCGTAGGAGTAGTAGATGATGAGCGGCGCGCCGCGGACATTGCGGCGGGGGAGGAAGCCCCAGTAGCGGCCGTCGTAGGAGAAGTCGCGGTTATCCCCCATGACAAACAGCGACTCGGCGGGCACCACGATCGGTCCCCACTGGTAGAGATCGGGGTGGTAGTCGGCCGGGACCGGGCCCGCGAAGTGGGCGGCCTGCCAGCGCCGCATCCGCTCCCGCACCTGGGGCGATTCGGAACGGAGCGCGGGCGGCGGCGTCACGTACGGCTCGGAGAGACGCTCGCCGTTGCGGGTGACCACGCCGTCCTGCATGCGCAAGGTATCGCCGGGAAGGCCCATGACCCGTTTGACGACCATGAGATCTTCCTCGACGGAGTGGAAGATCACGATGTCGCCACGGCGCGGTTCGCGAATGGCCGGCAGGTGCCGGTCGATGACCGGCACCTCCGCGCCGTACAGCGCCTTGGTGACGAAGAGCCAGTCGCCGGGAAGGAGCGTGCCCTCCATGCTCTCGCTGGGAATGCGGTAGCCCTGCACCAGGAAGGTGCTGATCACCAGCCAGACGCCGAAGGCCACCGTGATGGTCTTCAGGCCCTCGATCAGGCGCTGCTTCACTCGACCCAGTCCGCCACGAAGAGGTCGGTCTCCCCGGACTCGTGGCCGTGCCGGTTGGAGGCCCAGACCAGCTTCTTCCCGTCGGGAGAGAACATCGGGAATCCGTCGAACTCCGGCGCGGTGGTCACCTGCTCGAGCCCGGTTCCGTCGGCATTGATGATGTAGAGATCAAAGTGGCCGCTGTGCGGATCCTTGTAGTTGGAGGAGAAGATGATCCGCTTGCCATCGGGATGCCAGAACGGGGCGAAGTTGGCGCCGCCCAGGCTGGTGATCTGACGCGGGTTGCTGCCGTCGGCGCTGGCCACCCAGAGTTCGACCCGTGAGGGCCGGACCAGGCGCTGACCCAGCAGCCGCAGGTAATCGGCCGAGTCGGCGGGGGTGCCCGGGTAGCCCGCGCGCCAGACGATCTGCCTGCCATCGGGCGAGAAGAACGCGCCGCCGTCGTACCCCACCCGGTTGGTGATCCGCCGGACGTCGGTTCCGTCCACATTCATCGTGTACAGGTCGAGATCGCCGTCCCGGGTGCTGGTGAAGATCAGCCGCTTGCCGTCGGGCGAAAGCGTGGTCTCGGCGTTGTATGCGCCGTTGTCCGTCAGCTGCCGCAGGTCGGTGCCGTCCGGTTTCGAGGTGTAGATCTCGAGTTCGGAGAGCGGCCAGACATATCCCTGCGAGCGGTCCGGCTTGACCGGGCATTCGGAGGAGTGCTTGAAGGTCGAGCTGTAGAGCACCCGCTGGTCGTTGGCGTAGAAATACCCGCAGGTCGTGCGGCCCAGTCCGTTGGAAATCCGGCGGAGCCCCGTGCCGTCGACGTTGATGATGTATTCCTGGTCGCAGGCGCTGTCGACCTTTTCCTGCCGCTGGAAGATCAGCTGGGTGCCCTTCGAATTGAAATAGGACTCGGCGTTGTTGCCGCCGAACGTCAGCTGGCGAATGTGCGCCAGGTGACGCTCTCCCGGCTCGGGCTGAATGATGGCGGTGGACGCGGGCGTCGCCGCAGGGGAGTGGGTGCCCGCGCAGCCCGACAGGAGCAGCAGCCAACCGATCCGCTTCATCCGTGCAATGCCTCCAGAACTTTCCCGGCGTGACCCACCGGCCGGACCCGCTCGAAAATCCGCGAGATGCGGCCGGCGGGATCGATGATGAATGTCGTTCTCAGGATTCCCTGGTACCGATAGCCGAACAGCGACTTCTCTCCCCAGGCGCCGTAGCGCGACGCCACCGCGTGCCCTTCGTCGGCCAGCAGCGGAAAGGGCAGCCGGTGGCGCCTGCTGAACCGGCGATGCGAGGCCTCTCCGTCGGGCGAGACGCCGAGCACCGTGGCGCCGGCCTGCTGCACCGCCTGCCAGCTGTTGCGGAAGTCGCACACTTCCACGATGCACCCCGGGGTGCTGTCCTTCGGATAGAAGAAAAGCACCACCCGCTGCCCGCGAAACGACTCGAGGGCAACCGGCCGCCCCTGGTCATCGGGCAGGGTAAAGAGCGGTGCTTCGGCACCCACCTTCAGCATCAGGCGACCGAATCCCGTCTTCCGGAGGGACCGGAGGTTAGCGGTGCCCCCACCGCCCCCGCCAGCCCGCCCGGAATCAGGGCAGCATCTCGAGCGGGACCGCCAGCGGCTGGCGGACCCGGAGAATCGGGAACTCGCCGCCACGACGGAGTTCACGGTCGAGAAAGTTCCAGTTGGCGAAACCGTCCTCCGAGGCCGGCTCGAGCAGGTACGCCGCAAACACCCCCTGCTGTTGGTCGGTGGGCACCACGAACCATCCCGGCGCCGCGGCTCCGTCCCTGGCGTTCCACCGTCCCTGCACCGTGACCTGCCGATGGCCCTCGAACGGAAACGGCGCGGCCATCACGCTGTCGAGGTGAAAGGCCTCGACCTGTCCCTGCCACGGCGATGGCAGCCGGTCGACGACCACACCCTGGCGGCGCAGCAGCCCGGCCAGGTCCGCGTACTGCGGCGGAATCAGGTAGGCCGCGGGCAGTGCCTCGCGCCGGGCCGCGGTGAACCAGAGGAAGGTGGGCATCCTGATGGTGCGGAACTCACCGGTCCGCCGGCGGCGGGAAAAGCCGCTGGACCCGTCGCTGTCGGCCGCCGTGATCTCCGCAATCACGTCCTGGACCACCGGCGGGGCGAAGACCGAACGGACTGTGACCGAGTCGGGGTGCCATCCCGTCGAGGCGCGAATCGCAGCCTTGAGCTGCACCCGCTGTTCGGCGGCGAGACTCAGGATTTCCCGGAGAAAGTTGTAGGTCGCGTCGATCCGGCGGGGAAACGGATTGTTGCTGTACCCCTCGCTCAGGATGGCCAGGCGCCCCCGCATCCCGAAGCTGTTGGTGCCGAACCGGGGACGGGCATCGTAGGTCTCCCACCCCGCCACCAGCGAGTCGGGCTCCTGGTTGCGGAAGTTGCCGTACCAGAAGATGTCCTGGTGGTGGCGCCGCTTCATCCGCTCGCGGATGACCGGCAGGAACTTGTCCTTCATGTACTCATTGGCGGGCGGGCTGTTGGGATTGAGCCCCGTGGCGTAGGTCAGCTCGTAGCCGTGATAGCTGCCATCGGTGGTGTGGAGGTCGATGAAGAAATCGGGATCCCACGCGGCGATCAGCGCCAGTGAACCCCGCGTTTCCGGCGCCTCGAGCTTGACGTAGTCGCGATTGAGGTTGAGCCCCTGCCCGTTGGTGCTCGGGCCGACGACGGCCGGGCCGTTCTGACCGGGGCGATTCTTCTCCCCCGGACCGAACTTTTCATTGCCGTCGATGTTGTAGATCGGCACCGCCACGACGATGACGCTGTCCAGCAGCGACCGGAGCGGGCCCACCGCCAGGTCCCGCACCAGCATCTGCAGGGCCTCTTTTCCCTCGACCTCTCCCGAGTGGATGTTGCCCTGGATATAGAACACGGGCTTTCCGCTCCGGCCGGCGGCGCCGGGATCATCGACCATCGGCCGCGCGACCACGAGATACGGAATCGTCCGGCCTTCGGGACTGGTGCCAAGCGTGCCGACCCGGATCGGGGCGCCGACCCGTTGCAGCGAGTCGATGAAGCCCACCACGTCGGCGTAACTCGAGGTCTCGGCGCCGACGGTGCGTTCGGGGCGGGTCTGCTGCGCGGCAAGCGGAGCGGCGGCCAGCAGAAGGAAGAGTGCGGTGCGCATGGGGGGAGAAAGGTAAGAAGCCGGCGGAAAGTTGGCAGGCAGGCGGAGACTACTGCCGTGGCCGGCCGCCGGCGATGGGAACCCGCACCCGGGTACCGATCACCTCAGGCGTGGTATCATCGACCGAGAATCGGGTCTCGGGGACCAGGAACGGAGCTGACCAGGTTGCGGAACGCGCGGGCCGAGCGCCCGGGCCTCCCACCGCCGGGTCCCGGGCCAGGGCATCGAGATCCCCGGCGTAGCGGACCAGGAGCGGCAGGATCTTCGCCTCGCCGAGGCGGGCCGAGAGGCCGGCCGCCAGGCGGAAGCCGAGGAGGTGTGAGTCCTCCGGGCTTCCTGCCAGCATGGCGGCGCGTTTCTCCGCCTCGAAGACGCCGAGCAGGGGCAGCCGGTCAGTCAGCGGGGCCAGCACCCGCTCGGACTCCCACTCCGCGACTCCTTCGGCCAGCACCGGAGTCACCGGCTGGTAGGTGGCGACCCCACCGCGGCTGATGCGCCAGGCCAGCCCGGCCGCTTCACGGGCGTGCTCGTGGCGGATGTGGATCCACTCGTGCACGACTGTCTGAACGGCGAGGAGCGGCGGCAAGGCGGGCTCGATCAGGATCACGTCGGCAGGTTCCAGGAAACCGGTTTCCCGCTCGACGCCCTGCTGTCCGATCGTGGTCAGCCGGTATTCGTTGCCGCCCTCGGCCACCACCGTCCCCGTATCGAAGGCCGGCACCAGGCGGTGCAGCACCTGGAGGAGTTCGCTCCGGCCATGGCGATTGCGCCAGGCTCCGGCATTGGGATTCTCCGGCTGCACGAGCGAATCGACCCAGCGGTCGGGCGGGCGGATGTGGGGGTAGGCCTGGGCATAGCCGATCAGGCGGGCCCGGAGCAGCGGAATCGTGTCGCCGCCGGGAAAGGGGAGCGCGGCCACCATTGCCGCAATCGTCGGCGCAGGCAGACCGGCGGGGAGCCAGCGCTCGGTGAGCAGGAAGCGCAGGGCGGCCGCGTGCCACTCGAACGCCGGGCGATAGGCATCGACGAGCGTGACGAGGGCACGACGGGTGGCGACAGGGCCCGCGGCCGAATCCTGCAGCATGAGGGCAAAGGCGGCGGAATCGGTCTCCCGCAGCTGAACCAGCCGGTAGACCGCCGCCACGATCTGCTCGGCGGTCAGCGAGTCGTGGGCGCCGTCGGCCAGTACTTCGAGCGCAGGGGCGATCGATTCGAGGCGGAAACCGGGCTGCGCCAGCTGGGCGAAACGCAGCGCCGCGTCGTGGATGTCGACGATCCAGTTGCCCGCGGGGTGGAACAGTGCCACGAAGTGGCGGCGCACCGCCGGATCGGCGATGCCGGACTCAATGGCCACCAGCGCCCCCTGCTGCACGGCGCGGCTTGCCGAGCGATCGAAGAGTCCCAGAGCCCGCGGGCCGCGATCGGCGGCCAACGCGGCTCCGCTGAGCGCGCGCCAGCCCGCTGCCGTGGAGCGGGCACGGTAGAGGCTGTCCACCTCCTCGCCCGGCCGCAGGAGGGCCTGCAGCGCCGGCGGCAGCGCACTCGAAGTGCGTACGCCCGCGACGACGATCTGGCGCAGGGTAAAGCGCGGCAGCGAGGGGTAGTATTCCTGGGACCGGCTCAGGCGATTGGCGGTCCAGCCGCGCACCACTCCATCTGCCGCCACCGCTTCGCCGGCGACATTCTCCTGCTGGCGCCGACCGCGAAAGTGCATGCCACCGAGCAGCGGCGTCTCGAACAGGACCGAGTCGGCGGGGAAGGCTATGCCGGTCACGGGAAGGAGCGAATCCCGGTCCTCCATGGCCAGGGTACCGCGCCAGTCCGCCCCGTTCCGCGCAAGGCGCAGCTCACCTCTCAGGTAGGGCGGTATCCCGCCCGTGACCACCAGCACGAACCGCACCTCCTCCTGGGCCCGGAGCGGCGCGGTGGAGGCCAGCGTGAGAGCGGCGAACAGCGCCACAGATGATCGAAACGAGAAGTTCAGGGGGCCCGGAAGAGTAGGAGTCGATCCGCGGACTTGAAATTCGGCGCCGACGCGCCAAAAGATAAGGACGCCGAGGCCCGGCGACAGCCGCACCCGAATCCGGAGTTTTCCGATGGCCAGGTCCGCATGATCAACCTCCACCCCTCCACCCTCATCGAGGGGGCCGGCGTCGTGCTGGCCGCGCTTTCCGGCATCGTCGAGGCCCGGCGGAAGCGGATGGACCTGGTGGGGGTCTACGCCGTCGCGTTCATCACGGCGTTCGGTGGCGGCACGCTGCGCGACCTGCTGCTCGACCGGCGGCCCTTCTACTGGCAGGGACAGCCCTACTACGCGATCGTGATTTTCGCGCTCTCGGTGATCTACCTGTATGGACCGAGCGGAGTTCGCCGGGCGGCCAGTCACCCCAACCTCGTGCTGCCCGAGCAGGTGCTCGATGCGCTTGGCCTGGGCCTGTTTTCGGTGGTGAGCACCTTCTATGCGCTGGAGCACGGCTCGACGCTCTTCATCGCGTCGATCTTTGGGGTCATCGGGAGCACATTCGGCGGGGTGCTGCGGGACATCGTGTGCAACGAGGTACCGCTGATGTTCGTGCCGGGCGGGTTGTATGCCACGGCGGCATTCCTGGGAAGCTGGGCGCTGATCGGCGCGGTCAGCGCCGGTTACTCGACCACGACGTGCGCGCTGATGGGCTGGGTGGTTGGCACGGGCACGCGGGTGCTGGCCATCCGCTTCCACCTGGGCCTGCCCACGCCCCGGCACACCGAGGAGGTTCCCACCGACCCGCGGCGGTTATGAATCTCGCCGCGGGCCCGATTCAGGGCTTGGCTGGGGCGGCAGGGCGTTCGACGACTTTCGGCATGAGCGCCGCGCCGTCGAACAGACGCTCCTGGCCGCCCACCACGACCTGTTCCCCCGCTTTGACTCCGCTCAACAGTTCCACGAAGCCACTGGTGCGGACACCGAGCTGAACGTCGCGCCGTGAGGCTTTGCCATCCTGCACGGCCCAGACGAAGTTCGAGCCCGACAGCGGCACGATGGCATCCTCCGGCACCACCACCGCGTTGGGCCGCACCTCGGCCTGCAGCGACGCCTCGATGAACATTCCCGCCTGCAGCTGACGCCGGGGGTTCGGCACCCTGGCCTTCACCAGGATGGTGCGGGCCGGGAGCTGGACCACCGGATCCACGAAATCCACCGTGCCCGAGTAGCTGGCCCCGGGAATCGCCGCGACGGTCAGCGTTACCCGCTGGCCGACATGGAGCCGCCTGGCAAACCGCTCGGGAATCGCAAAGGCGGCGCGCTCGGGATCCACGGTCTGGAGACTCACCAGCCGGGTGCTCGTCGTCACGTAGTCGCCGAGGCTTACGTAACGCCGCCCGGCGACGCCATCGAACGGCGCCCTGACCACCGTGCGCTGCAGCCTGACCTTGAGCAGATCCAGCTCGGCCGCACGCGCCTTGGCGGTGGCTTGCGCCTGCTCGAGGTCGGCGGCCGATGAGGCATTCTTGTCGATCAATTCCTGGGTGCGCTTGAGCGCCTGGTCCGCCAGGTCCCGGTCCGCCTCGGCCCGCGCCACCTGCGCCTTCAGTTCCGCATCGTCCACCTTGAAGAGCGGCTGGCCCTGGGAAACCGGCGCACCCTCCTGCACCTGGATCTCGGTGAGCCGGCCTTCCACGTCCGGGCGCAGTTCGATCGACTGTACCGCCTCGATCTGCCCGGTCGTCGAGATGGCGTCCACCACCGTCTGCATCTTCGCGGCTGCCACTTCCACCGGCATCGCGGGCGGGCCGCCACCGCCGGCCGCCGGATCACCGGCCGGGGCGGCCTGCTTTCCCTTGCAGGCCACGAGCGGCAGCGCGAGCAACGACATCACCGCAAGGAATTTCACGGGTCGGTCCCTAAGCTGGAGAAGAAAGGCGGCGGCCGAGGATGGCTTCGAGGCCGGCCCACGCCAGCCGGGCCACGAACACGGCCTGCACCTGGTCGGCCTGGGCCTGGGTCAGGCCGACCTGGGCGTCGAGCAGCAGCAGGATGGTCGCGGCACCGGCCCGGTAGCGCTCCTCCTGCACCCGGAAGTTCTCCTGCGCCACCACGAGTCCCTGCGTGGTGAGATCCAGCGCCGCGCGCGCCGTGGTGAACGACTCGTACGCCAGGGCCACATCGTGGCGCGCGGCGCGGGCCAGGTCGAGGCTCACCGCGCGGGTCACGTCCCGGGTGGTTTTGGCCTGCGCGATCGCGAGCTCCCGCCGGCCCAGGTCCCAGATATTCCAGCGGACCACCAGATCGATGGCCGAGACGGACCGGGCGCTGGGGAAGAAGTGATCGTCGAAGCGGTACGCCGTGAAGGACAGATCCAGCTTGGGGAGGTACTCGCCCTTGAGCCCCTTGAGATAATGCTCCGCCGCGCTGGCCTGGGCCCGCGCCAGCCGCCAGTCGGGGCCGGTTTCCAGCGCCTCGGTCACCGCCTGATCGAGCGTGATCGGCAGGCTGTCGGGCACCGGTTCACCCAGCGGCGCGGCGTCCACCGCATCGGACGCGCCGGTCCGCCGGCCGAGCTCGAGCTGGGAAACCCGTAGCTGCGCCTGACTGCGCAGCAGGTCGACCTGGGCCCGGGTGAGTTCGAGCAGCAGCTGAAGTGAATCCGAGTGCACCACCGCCCCGCTCTGGACGCGGGCCCGCGCCACCGCCAGCTGCTCGTCGGCGCGGTGGACCCGTTCGGCCGCGACCGACGCCAGCGCCTTGTCGGCCAGCACCTGGTAGAACACCTGCTCCACCACCAGCGCGGCCAGGTATCGCTGCTTGACTTCGCTGGCCTCGGAGGCGTCGAGTGCCGCGCGCGACCGGCCCAGCTCGGTGAACTTGCTGAGCGCAAAGATCTCGTACCGCAGGTTGAGCTGGCCGGTCACCAGGTTCCGCTGGTTTTCCCCGGTGCCGACGTTGAAGAACTCGGTCGAGTAGTAGGTCCAGTCGTTGAACACGTCGAGCGCCGGCGCCACGAAGGCCAGCACCGCATTGCGGCGGCCCCACTCCGCCTCGCCGACATGGCCGAGGGCGGCGACGTAGTTGGGATCGAGTCCGGCGCCCCGTTCGAGCGCCTCGGCCAGCGTCAGCGTCGGAATCGAATCGTGAATCAGGACCGGAGTGGCGGTGGCCGCCACCTGCAGCGCCGCCAGCAGCGGGAGGATCACGTGGCCTCCACGTGGGCGGGCACTTCGGCGACGGCGGCGGGCACCTTTTTCCGGCTCTGCAGGCGGTCGAGGATCACGTAGACCACGGGCACGAGGAAGAGCGTGAGCAGGGTCGAAAACATGACCCCGCCGATGATGACGTAGCCCAGCGGCCGGCGGCTGGTCGAGCCGGCGCCAAGACCGAGGGCCACGGGAATGGCGCTGGTGATGGTGGCGACGGATGTCATCACGATCGGGCGGAGCCGGATCCGACCCGATTCCTGCATCGCGTCGAGCGCGCTCAATCCCTTTTCCTTGAGCTGGTTGGCGTATTCCACCAGCAGGATCGAGTTCTTGGTCACGAGGCCGATCAGCAGGATCATGCCGATGCGGCTGTACAGGTTGTCGGTGGAGCCGGTGAGCTTGAGCGTCGCGAGCGCGCCGGTAACCGCGAGCGGCACCGCCAGCAGTACCGTGAACGGATGGACCAGCGACTCGAACTGGCTGGCGAGCACCATGAACACCACGACCAGAGCCAGGCCGAACGCGAAGTAGAGCGCGTTGCCGGACTCCGTGAGCTCGCGCGATTCGCCGGCCAGCGCCGTGGTGCTTCCCGACGGCAGTACTTCGGCGGCGAGGCGGTTGAGGGTATCGAGCGCCTCACCGAGCGTGAAGCCGGGGGCCAGGCCTGCGGTCAGCGTGAACGAAGCGATCCGGTCGAAGTGGTTGAGCTGCCGCGGGGCGATCCCTTCCTGCGGCTTGACCAGCGAGGAGAGCTGCACCAGCTGGCCGTCCTTGCCGCGCACATAGAGGCCGGACAGGTCCGAGGGTGTTGCCCGTTCGTCGGGCAGCAGCTGGACCATCACGTCGTACAGCTTGTTGTCGCGGGTGAAGGTGTTGACCCGCCGGCCGCCCAGCAGCACCTGGAGGGTGGCGGCAATCTCGCCGACCGGCACGCCCATGTCTTCCGCGCGGTCACGGTCGAAGCTCACCGAGAGCTGCGGCTTGTTGAAGCGCAGGTCGGTATCCACGTTCTGAAGCCCTTTGACCTGACGGGCCCGCTTGACCAGCGTGTCCATGGCGACCGCCAGCTTGCCGAAGTCGGGATTCTGCACCACGAATTCCACCGGGTTGCCGAAGCCTCCGAAGCCACCCGGAGCGTTGGCGAACGCGAAGATCCCCGGGATGGCAAAGAACTGGGGCTGGATTTCGTTGAGCACGTCCTGGACCGACCGCTTGCGCACGGACCAGTCGTTGAGATTCACGAAGACGATCCCGCCGCTCACCCCGCTGCCGATGTTCACCACGCTGAAGACGTTGTGGATGTCCTTCGTCTTCCGAAGGATGTCCTCGACCTGGCGCTGGTAGCCGTCGGTATAGCCGAGCGACGAACCTTCCGGTGCGATGATGATCACCACGAACCATCCCTGGTCGTCAGACGGGATGAACTCGCGCTTGAGGCTCCTGAACAGCAGAACGGCGCCCACGATGCTGACCAGCGCACCACCGACGATGGCGGTCTTGTGCCGCAGCGCCCAGGCCAGCGCCTTCGTGTATCCGACGGTGATGGCCAGGAAGCCGTTCTCCAGCGCCTGGTACATCACGCCATGGCGCTTCGGAATGCGCAGTACCCTAGCGCACAGCATCGGTGTGAGTGTCAGGGCCACGAATCCCGAGATGATCACCGAGCCGGCCACCGCGATGCCGAACTCGTTGAACAGCCGGCCGGTGTTGCCCTTGAGAAACGCGAGCGGGGTGAACACCGCCACCAGCGCGATGGTGGTGGCTATGACCGCGAAGCCGATTTCCCGGGTGCCGTTGGTGGCCGCGGTGACCGGGTCCTCGCCCAGCTCCTCCTGGTGCCGGTAGGCGTTTTCCAGGACGATGATGGCATCGTCTACCACGATGCCGATGGCCAGAGTCAGCGCCAGGAGCGTCAGGTTGTTGATCGAGAAGTTGAGGAAGTACATCACCGCGAAGGTCGCGATGATCGAGGCCGGGATGGCCAGGCCGGGGATGATCGTGGCCCGGAGGTTCCGCAGGAACACGAAAATGATCAGCACCACCAGAATGCCCGCCAGCACCAGCGATTCCTGGGCTTCACGAATCGAGCGGGTCACGAATGTCGACCCGTCGAAGGCGGTCATGATCTTCACCCCGGGCGGCAGCGAAGCCTGGATGGCCGGAAGCTCGTCGCGGATTTCCCTGGCGACGTTGATCAGGTTGGCCTTCGACTGGCGCACGACGCCGATGGCCACCGCCGGATCGCCATCGGAGCGGAGCATGCTGCGCTCGTCCCGCGCGCCCAGCTCGACCCGACCCAGATCGTGCAGCCGGATCATCTGGCCATCGGTGTTGGACACGACGAGGTCCGCGAACTCGCCCGGCGTCTTGAGCTCGCCGAGCGAGCGAACCGAGAATTCCCGGCGGGCCGATTCGATGCGGCCGGCCGGCACTTCGACGCTCCGGCTCTGGATGGCCTGCTCGACGTCTTCGACCGTGAGACCGCGGGCCGCGAGCTCACTCGCCGAGAGCCAGACCCGCATCGACAGGCGGCGCTCGCCGAAGATCTGGGCATTGCCGACGCCGGGCAGGCTCTGCAGCCGGTTCTTGACCCGTCGGTCCGCGATATCGGAGAGCTGGAGCAGGTCGTAGTTGGCGCCCGACAGCGCCAGCCAGAAGAACGGCTGGGCGTCGGCCTCCTGCTTTTCCACCACCGGCTCCTCGATGTCCCGCGGCAGCCGGCCCCGGACGCGGGACACCTTGTCCCGGACGTCCTGGGCAGCCACGTCCACGTTACGGTCGAGGGTAAACTCGAGGGTGATGTTGCTGGATTCTTCGGCGCTGGAACTGGTGAGGGTGCGGAGGCCGGGAACGGTGCTGAGTTCTTCCTCCAGCACGTCCGTGACCGCGGACTCGACGACCTGCGGGCTGGCGCCCGGCAGCACCGTGCGCACCGAGATGATCGGGGGATCGATATCGGGGTAGTCGCGCACGGACAGGCGCGTGTAGCCGATGGCGCCGAAGAGCACGAGCGCCAGGCTCACCATGCTGGCAAGCACCGGACGGCGGATCGACAGGTCCGAGAGTTTCATGGCCACGCCGACAGAATGGGATGCGTACGGGGGACCCGAACTCAGACGGGGCCTGCCCCGCCGGGTTTCAGCCGGGCCGCCTCCCCCCCGGCGGCCGGACTACCTACACTTCAGCATGGCCCAGAAACTCTCGTCCCGCCAACTGCAGCAGATCAGCTTCCTCGAGCAGCTTCCCCTCAAGTTCGCCAACATCGCCCGGGTCATCGAGCAGATGGCAGTGCTCCAGGCGGACGACGCCGCGATCCGGGGAATGTGCCGCCAGCTCGACGAAATCAAGGCCGGAGCGGCCCAGATGAGCATGGCCGCCCTGGCCGATACCGCCGGGAACATGGTGACCATCGGCCGGCGGACCGGGGGTCAGCAGATGCGGGTGCGAGGGCTCAGGGAGCTGCTGGGATCCTTGAAGGTCAACTACGAGGGGGCGATGCGGGCGGCATCAACACCCGAGCGTCCATCCGGAACCGAGCCGGGGCCCGGAACGGCATAGGCGCCGGGGCGGCTACTTCCTGTTCCGGGCGCGCTTCGCCAGCAACTCGTTGATCGTCTTCTCGCCGTAGAGGACCAGCATCCCGTTGACCAGGCCGCCCACCAGCAGCGTCACGAAGGTCAGCGCGAAGAGGATGGCGGCAGCGCCGATCCCCGCGAAGATCCGACCGAACAGCTCCATCACGCCCTCCCGGACCGGGTGAAACTCGGACTCCCTTCGGCGGGTAGGTTACACCGGCCGCGAACCACCCGCAACATCGACCCCCGACCCTACTGGAGCCCTGGCCATGCCTGCTCGCTGCTATAACGCCCGACCCTCCCGCCTCCTGTGGCTGCCGCTCTGTCTGCTTGCGGTGGCCCCCCTCAGCGCCCAGGAACACGCCCACGATCCCGGGATGAAGATCGAGGGCAGTGGCACCTTCCCCACCGGCTGGTCGGCCCGGCCGGACGAGGGGGGCAAGCTCACCGACGTGAAGTTCGAACCGATGGCGCCCGGCTGGCATGCCACCCTGGGCAGCGCCGCCATCATCTACCGGGCCGCCGACAAGGTGTCGGCCCCTTACACCGTCAACGCCAAGATCCATCTCTTTCCCGGCAGCGGGGACCACGCCGAAGCCTTCGGGGTCTTCATCGGCGGCCAGGGGCTGGACGGGGCCAGCCAGGCGTACACCTACTTCCTGATTCGTGGTGACGGGACCTGGAAGATCAAGCAGCGCAACGGTGCGAAGGCCGATGATGTGACCAAGGGATGGACCGCCTCTCCCGCCGTGGTCCAGGGCAAGGCCGACGGGCCGGTGGTCAACGGCATCAGCGTGGCCGTCGAGGCGGCCAAGGTGCGGTTCCTGGTCAATGGCAAGGAAGTCTGGAGCGGAACGGTGGCCAACACGGCAGGGATCGCGGGACTCAGGCTGAATCACAACCTGAGCCTGCATGTCGAGAGTTTCGAGGTGAAGAAGTAGGAGAAAAGCGAAAAGAGAAAAGCGAAAGGAGAAAGGGCGAGGGTTTCCTTTCTCTTTTCGCCTTTCGCGTTTCGCTTTATTGCAGTCTCAGCGCGTCCTCCGCGGCTTCCTTCACCGCCGCATCGCCCTCGTGCACGATCCGCTGCAGCGCCAGCCGGGCCGAGGGGGTGTCCGCGCGGGACAGGGCACCCACTACTTCCAGCCGCTGCTGCGTCGGCCGTCCGCCCCGTCCGAAGAGCGTCTTCTTGTCCAGCGCCAGCCGCACCAGCGCCGAGGCGGACTCGGGAGAGTCGATCTGGGAGAGCGCGGTCAGCAGTTCGCGCCAGGCATCGCCATCGCGCTCGAGTTCGAGGGCGGCGAGCAGCGGCATGGCGAGGGCCGGCGAGCGGCGGTTGCCCAGCGCCCAGCCTGCCAGCATGCGCATCTGCGGCGAGCGGTGGGTGAGCGCCTGCCGCAACGGTTCGACCACGGCCTTGTCCGGAATCCGGCC
This sequence comes from Gemmatimonadales bacterium, assembly GCA_035279705.1. Classification (GTDB taxonomy): domain Bacteria; phylum Gemmatimonadota; class Gemmatimonadetes; order Gemmatimonadales; family GWC2-71-9; genus DATEHG01. The sequence continues at coordinate 1,088 of DATEHG010000139.1, read as the reverse complement.
CAGCGCTTCCACTGCGGCATAGCCGACCCGCTCGTCGGCATGGTCCAGCAGGTTCCGCAGCGCGGGAATGGCTGGCACATAGGCCATCCGGCCGACCAGGTCGGCGCCGTGCCGGGCCTCGTGCCAGCGCGGACTGGTCAGCATCGGCATCACGAGGGTGGCCGCCTCGGGCATTTCTCCCAGCATCACGAACAGGAACTCCCGGGTGCCCACGGCCTCCGAGCCGCGGATCACGTCGAGCGCCACGTCCGCCGCGTCGAGGCCCGTCCAGCGCAACACTTCCACGAGGCGGGGCTGTTCCTCCGGCGCCCTGAGGGCAAGATCGATGAAGTAGTTGAAGACCGAGCGGGTGAGGTAGCGCCGCACCGAGATGGAAAAGCCGCGCCGCTGGTTTTCCGGCACGGCGGGCACCAGGCGGATCAGCGCCTGCACATCGTGCAGCGCGGCACGCCACGCGCCCCGCTGCAGCTCGTCGCTCAGCGAGGCGGAGATCTGCGCGATCGATTCGGCGAGGCTGCTGGAGGTGTACTCTCGGCGCGGAGGCCCGAAACCGTCGGGCACGGCGATGCTGCCGCGGGGGGTGCGGTAGGCATCGGAGGCTCGGGGCGAGGGATTGGCCACCGGCGGCGGGGGCGGGGGCTGCAGGTTCGGCACCAATTCGACCTTGATTGCGGCGCTGCTTTCGAGCGGCGTGACCTCATCGGCCAGGGCCCGGGCCAGCCGGAGCAGTTCATCAGCCCCGGCGCCGGCGGCAATGGTGATCTGGTCCACCCGCCGGGCCAGGAGCCGGCTCTTGAGGTTCTGCTGCTCGGTCTCGAAGGAGTTCTCGACCCCAGCCTCCAGCACCGTGGCCGTGCCTGCGGCGGCGGCCACCAGCGCCCGGAGACCGGCGTCCCGCGCCGCCGCATCATTGGGGCTGCGCCGCAGGGTCATCACCAGTTGTTCCAGGCAGTCGTAGACGCCGGTTTTGCCGGCCGAGTCGAACAGGTCGAATGTCATGGAGTGAGAGGTCGAAATTGCGGCGAAGCGCCAGCCAGCGCAACCGCCCCCGAGCCCCCTAGACCGTTGTGGCTGGACGGTTTCTGCGC
>DATEHG010000138.1:0-2083 GCA_035279705.1 Gemmatimonadales bacterium | reverse complement strand
AGACCGCCCAGAAATCCACCAGGGTCAGTCCGTCGGCCTGCTCTACCTGGGCCGCGAAAGAGTCGTCCGTCACCTGCACCGTGTTGCTGTTCGCCATCGGTTCCATTCCTTCTATTGATCGGTCATGTGCGGCCCTGTGTTCCGGTCTCCGCGCCCATTAGCTTCATACCTGAAATATACACCCGTCGGCAAGCCCTTTCCTTCTGACCGGATTCCGCCGCCGTGTCCGACCAGCCTCGCATCGCTCACATCGGCGTAGCCGTGCCCGATCTCGATCTGGCCCTGGCCTTCTATCGGGACGTGCTCGGCCTCCATCCCCATCCCCCGGAAACCGCAGACGGGGCCACGATCGTTTCGCTCCCGTTCGGGGATTCTGAGGTCGAACTGCTCGCCCCTCTCGGTCCGGATACTCCGGTCGGCCGCTTCCTCGCCCGCCGCGGGCCGGGCATTCATCATATCTGTTACCGGGTGCCCGATCTCGACGCAGCCTTGGCGGCCTGCCGAAGGGCCGGCTACCAGCTGATTGACGAAACCCCGCGCCAGGGCGCCGCCGGCCACCGCATCGCCTTTGTCCACCCCAAGGCGACTGGTGGCATCCTGCTCGAACTCACCGACGGTGGATAAACGACGGAATGGCTGGAGAGGTTCCCCGGCTACGGCTTGGGCTTGATGGCGTCGTCGCCGGCGTTGCGGCAGGGCCGGGTGGGACTGCCGGCCTGATTCAGATCCAGCTGGTTGATGATCCAGCCGTCCTTCGAGGTCTGCAGCACCGTGACCGGCATGGTCCGCACGCACGCCTTCCGGTCGAAGACCACGTTGACGGTGTTGCGGGACGGATCGCCCTCGACCTTGTTGACCGCACCGATGGTGTAGGAAGCGTTGCGGAGGTAGATCTGGATCACCTCCATGCGCTTGACGTAGTCGGCGGGCTGCTTGGTGCGGGCGGCGGGGCCCTTCTCGCTGCCCCAGAGCGAGGCCATCCGGTCGATGTTGCTGTCGGCCACCGCCTGCAGGAAGGATCGCACGGCGGCTTCAGGCGTCGGTGGAACGGCGGACGAGGGATCGACCGAGCCGGCCTTGCTGCCACCGCAGGCCATGACCAACAGGGCGCCGATCCACAGCCGATTTCGCATGCCGCCAACCTCTGCGCTGAAGGTTGGCCGAACTTTAAACGCACACCCTGACCCGGGCAATGACACCGCTGCGCCTGTATGTGAACATCGACCACGTCGCGACGGTGCGCCAGGCTCGTCGCACCGATGAACCCGACCCCGTCGAGGCGGCGCGCGCGGCCGAGGCGGCCGGGGCGGATGGCATCACGGCTCACCTGCGCGAAGATCGCCGCCACATCCAGGATGAGGACGTCGTCCGCCTGGCCCGCGAGGTGCAGAGCGTGCTCAACCTCGAGCTGGCCATGAACACCGGTATCGTGGACCTGGCCTGCCGCCTCCGTCCTTATCAGGCCACGCTGGTGCCGGAGCGGCGCGAGGAGGTCACGACCGAAGGCGGCCTCGATCTTGGGCGCGACCAGGACCGCCGCCGCGAGGTGATCGAACGGCTGGCGGCGGCCCGGATCCGGGTCAGCCTCTTCATCGACCCGACACCCGCCGCGGTCGAGGCCGCCGCGGCGCTGGGCGTTCCCGCGATCGAGCTCCACACCGGCCGTTACTCGCACAGCTGGAAATCGGGAAATGAGGCGCTCCGCCAGGTGCAGGAAGCCGCCAGGCGTGGCCGCGCCCTCGGCCTGGCAGTCCATGCGGGGCACGGCCTTACCCCGCGCAACGTCGCGGCCGTCGCGGCCATTCCGGAAATCGAAGAGCTCAACATCGGTCACAGCCTGGTGAGCCGATCGGTGTTCATCGGCATGGAGGCGGCGGTCGCCGAGATGCGCGGGCTGATCTCGGCGGCCCGGGCGCGTTGACCGGATTCAGGCCGGCGGCCACTATTCAGGCGCGGTCGCTCCCCCTCGTCGTGAGGCAGTGATGACCTCTCCCCTGGGCGTCAACGAATTCTTCGTGCTGGAGGCGGGCGAGTATCTCGACCGCCTCGCGGGACTCATTGCCGGTCCCGCGACGCCCCCGCC
>DATEHG010000137.1:0-11458 GCA_035279705.1 Gemmatimonadales bacterium | reverse complement strand
GAGCGGATTGGTGAAGGTGTTGTTGTCCGGGTCGTTCATCGTGACCTGGACGAGCTCCTCGGGATGCGAAACCGGCAGGGTCTTGAACAGCACCGCGTTGAGCAGCGAGAAGATGGCGGTGTTGGCCCCGATGCCGAGCGCAAGCGAGAGAACGACCGTTGCGGTGAAGGCGGGGTTGCTCCGCAGGCCGCGGAGCGCGTACCGGATGTCCCCCCCCAGGGTATCGACCCAGCCCACGATGCCGATGGCGCGGGTGTCCTCTCTCAATCCATCCCGGTGGCCGAAGCGGATCCGGGCCTGCCGCTCGGCTTCGGCCCGCTCGATCCCGTGCGCGACCAGGTCATCGGCCACCTCCGCGATATGGAAGTCCATCTCGCGGTCCAGCTCCCGGCCGTGGCGGCCGGGATGCACCAGGTTGCGCAGGCGGGCGAAGAGACTCATCTCGGTGCTCCGATCCCTCAGGCGTGACGCAGCACGCGGCTCACCCCATCGGTGAGCCGGGTCCACTGTTCCTGCTCGAAGGCCAGCTGCCTCCGGCCGGCGGTCGTCAGGTTATAGAAGCGGGCCTCACGGTTCTTCTCGGTGGTGCCCCACTCCGCCTTGATCCACCCCGCCTGCTCCATCCGGTGGAGCGCGGGATAGAGCGAACCCTCCTCCACCCTGAGCTGGTCCGCCGAGATGCGCTGGATGTGGGCGGTAATGGCGTAGCCGTGCATGCGGCCCTGGGCCGCCAGACACTTGAGGACCAGCAGGGCCAGGGTGCCCTGCAGAATGTCGTTGCGGGGTTTCGTCACTGGGCGACGGCTCCAAGCCTAAATAGCTAGGTATAACCTGCCGGAGCGGTCGTACGGGAGCAAGGCCGCGCCGGTTTCGCGTCCCCCTCCCTTCCCCGGCTCGGCAGGGCGATACTGGAAGCCATCGAACTGCGGAGAGAGGAGAAAGGAGAGAGGAGAGAGGAACTGCACCGATCGATGGATTCCCATCTCCCGTCTCCCGTCTGCCGTCTCCGTACCCTCATCCCGGACGTGAAGCCATGCCTCAGTCAGTTGCCTTTCTCGGGTTCGGCGCCATGGGCGCACCAATGGCCCGCAACCTGGCGGCGGCCGGGTTTGCGGTTCGAGGGTGGAACAGGACGGCGAGTCGAGTGACGAGAGTCGAGAGACTTGATCCGGCCGCCTCCGTCGCAGAGGCCTGCCAAGGCGCCGAGTTTGTCGTGTCGATGCTGGCGGATGACGCGGCGGTGAACGCGGTGACATACGAGGCCGGGGGGGTGCTCGAGTCGCTGGCGCCGGACGCGATTCACATCGGAATGAGCACGGTTTCCGTGGCCACGACCGAGCGACTGGGGCGGGCGCACGCGGAGAAGGGGCGCGGCTACATCGCGGCACCGGTGTTCGGCCGGCCCGACGCTGCGGAGAAGAAGCTGCTCTGGATCGTGCCCGGCGGACCGGATGCCGCCCTGGCGAGGGCGGCGCCGCTGTTCGCAGCCATGGGCCAGGGTGTGTTCCCCATGGGCACCGCCGGGCACGCAGCGCTGGCCAAGCTCGCCGGGAACTTCCTGATCGCCGCGACGATCGAGTCGCTGGGCGAGGCGTTCGTGCTCGCCGAGAAGGGGGGACTGGAACCGGCGAAGCTGCAGGAGTTCCTGAGCAGCACGCTGTTCGCCTCACCGATCGTGAAGGGTTATGGCGCCCGGCTGGTGAAGCAGGAGTTCGTGCCGCCGGGCTTCACGCTGCGCCTTGGCCTCAAGGATGTGCGACTGGTCCTGGCGGCGGCCGAAGCGTCGGCCGTGCCCATGCCGCTGGCGGAACTGGTGCAGGACCGGCTGGAGACGGCGATCGAACGGGGGCGCGGTGAGATCGATTTCGCGGGAATGGCCATCGTGATTCGCGAGGAGGCGGGACTGTAAACAACGGAGATAGTAGATGGGAGATAGGAGATGGGAACCGCCCCCACCGAGGAGTTCCTATCTCCCATCTCCTATCTTCTATCTCCGCTGTTGCGGTTTGTCAGGCGGGCATCAAGACCTTGTCGACCACCAGGATGACACCGTTCGATTGATAAACGTCGTACACCGAAATGTCGGCGACCGTCCCCTTCCCGTCCTTCACCACGATGTTCCGCTCGCCGTTCATCATCACCCAGAGCTTGGCGCCGTTGACGGTGGTGAGCACGCCCGTCCCATGCCCCTGCTTGATCAGATCCATCAGCGCCTTGGCGTCCCAGCGTCCGGCCACCACGTGGTAGGTGAGCACCCCGGTCAGCAGGGCCTTGTTCTCGGGCTTGAGCAGGTTGGCGACCGTACCCTCGGGGAGGAGTCCGAACGCCGCATTGGTGGGGGCGAACACCGTGAGCGGACCCTTGGCCTTGAGGGCGTCCACCAGCCCGGCCGCCTTGACCGCCGCGACCAGCGTGGTGTGATCAGGAGAGTTGACGGCGTTGTCGACGATGTCGCGGTTGGCCATCATGGCCATCCCGCCCACCATCGGGTTGCTCTTGTCCATCTGGGCCTGGGCCGAGGCGGCCACTGCGGTGGTGAGGAGCGTCACGGCCAGGAACTGCTGCCACCTGCGCTGCATTGTTGCCTCCGGTTGGGTGTAGGGTGACTTCGGGGTACTTACGCCGGAGGGGCGGAATCGGATGTATGCGACGGCAAGAAGGAGGAGGGAGGAGGGCGGCGGGAGAAAAGCGAAAGGCGAAAAGCGAAAGGCGAAAGGGCCAATGGCTTATGGCTTAAGGCTTAAGGCCTACGGCTCAGAGCTCACCGTATCTGCCCCAACCTGCGTAACTCCGGCACCCGCCACGCCGTCAGCAACACCACGACCAGCGTCATCGTCCCGCCGAACACCACCGACGGCACGGTGCCCATCAGCGAGGCGGCGACGCCGGACTCGAACGCCCCGATCTCGTTCGAACTCCCGATGAACACGCTGTTCACCGCGGCGACCCGGCCCAGGAGGTGCGCAGGGGTCAGGGTCTGCAGCAGGGAGGAGCGGATCAGCACGCTCACGTTGTCCAGCATCCCGGCGCAGAAGAGCAGGGAGAACGAAAGCAGGAAGAACTTCGACACGCCGAAGCCGATCATGCACAGGCCGAACCCGCCCACGGCGTAGAGCAGCGCTCGCCCGGGGCGTTGCAGCGGCGCCCGGTGGGACAGGTACAGCGACATGGCCACGGCGCCCGCGGAGTGGGCGGCGCGGAGAATGCCCAGGCCTTGCGGGCCCACCTTGAGAATATCGGCCGCGAAGATGGGCAGCAGCGCTTCGGCGCCGCCGAACAGCACGGCAAAGAGATCGAGGGTGATGGCACCCAGGAAGATCGGCTGGCTGCGCACGAAGCCGATGCCCTGCCCCAGTGCCTGCCGGAGCGGTTCCCGCGCCGGTGCGGCCTTCATCGGCACCGCGGGCACCTTCATGTAGGCGATGGTGCCGGCCGCCAGCAGGAGGATCCCGACCTCGTAGGCCAGCGACGCCCCGCTCAGGGCGTAGAGTCCACCGCCGATCGCGGGGCCGATCACCGCCGCCAGCTGCCAGCTCGACGAGCGCCAGCTCACCGAGTTGACCAGCGCTTCGCGGGGCACGATGTCTCCCGCCAGCGCCGTCCGGGCCGGCATCAGCAGCGCCCGCGCCAGCCCGCTGACGAACACCACCACGTAGATCAGGGTCAGGCGGAGCTTGTCCGACTCGTGGCCCAGGGTGAGCCAGAGCAGCGCCGCGGCGCAGGTCCAGAGCAGCGCCGTTGCCAGGACAGCGAGTCGCTTGCGATCGCTCCGGTCCGCCCAGTGCCCCGCCAGCAGTACCGTCCCGATGAACGGAATGGCCTCGGCAAGACCGATCAATCCCAGCGAAAGCGGTGATCTGGTTATCTCATAGACCTGCCACCCCACCACCACCGCCTGCATCTGACTCGCCAGGGTCTGGGTGACCACGGCCGCGATGAACCAGCGAAAGGCGGGGATCCGGAGGGCGGCGTAGCTGTCGTGCCTGGCAGGTTCGGGCGGGGAGTCCGACGGGGATTCGGGCACGTCTCAATACTAGCAGGGGCCGGAAGGGTTTCCACGTGCGACGCGCGCCCCGGCCCTCGTCATCAATCAGGAAGAATGCCTGCCGGCGGCACTGGCAGGGTGGATGAATCGCAGTAGGTTGTAGCCAAGGATCGACCCTCACCCCATTCAGGACCGGAGCTCATGCGCGGAACCCCTCCAGTCGCCTCGACCAGACGGCTCACCACCCATCTCGTGGCCTGCGCCACGGTGGTGCTGGCGGCCTGCGGCGGGCCCCAGATCTCGAGCGACAGCGACCCCAACATCCCCGTGCCGATGGGCGCCACCTACGCCTTCCTCGGCGGCACCCAGACCAACGAGGGAGCCAACACGGGTGAGGACCCGACCGGCAAGAACGAATTCGTCCACCAGCGGATCCAGAACGCGATCCGGGACAACCTCAAGGCCAAGGGCTTCAAGGATACCGCCGACTCGGCGAGTGCCCGGTTCCTGGTGCGGTATTTCCTGAATCTCCGCACCAGCACCAGCTACGTCACCAGTTCGGTCGGCTATGCCGGCCCGTACTACGGCTGGGGCTGGGGCTACGGCTACTCCGGCGGGATCAGCACCACCCGGCCGGTGCAGTTCAAGGAGGGTGGCCTGCTGATCGACCTGGTCGAACGCTCCAGCGGCAAGCTGGCGTGGCGCGGCACGGTCGAGGGCGACGCCCCGGATCACCCGCCGAGCCAGGACGAGGTGAACCAGATCGTGGGAGAGGTGATGGCGAGCCTCAAGCCCACCCCCGGCAGCTGAGTCCTGCGGACAGCAGGAAGGCCCGGCTCCCCATCGGGGGCCGGGCCTTTGCTTTGACACTGGGGCGGCAGGCTTCGAACCTGCAACCTCCCGGTTAACAGCCGGGCGCTCTGCCAGTTGAGCTACACCCCATTGAAACACGAAGCCCCGCCCGAGGTACCGGGCGGGGCTGGACCATACTCTCCAGATATACCCCTAGACCCGGACCCCCCGGTGATTGCCGGTGAGATTTCGATTGAGGCAGCCCGCGTTCAGGTTCATCATGGGGCGAGTACATTAGACCCCGGATCCGGCGCCGTCAATCCCCGGAACACTCATGAGCACATCCATCTCCGATCGCGGGTCCGAAACCGTGTGGGCCATCGTCCTGGCCGCGGGGGAATCGCGCCGCTTCGGCGGCGGGAAGCTCATGGCCCCGCTCGCCGGGCGGCCGATGCTGAGCTGGTGCCTGCGCGCCCTGCGCCGCGCACGCGAGTCGGGACACCTGGCGGGTGTGGTCGTGGTGCTCCCCGCCCGCGAGCGCGCCATGCTCGACACCATCGACGAGGGTATGGACCCGGTGATCCTCGCCGCGGGTGCAACGGCGGCCCTGTCCCACACGATCCGCTCGGGGCTCAACGCCCTCGAAGCACCCTCGCGCCAGCCGGTCGGCGCCGCCCTCATCTGCCTCGGCGATCAACCCGGCCTCCGCACCGAGACGGTTGCGGCCCTGGTGGACGCCTGGCGAGGGGGGGCGGGCCCCGTGGTACGGCCCCGTTACCTGGAACATCCCAATCAGCCGGGACATCCCCTGCTGCTCGATCGCGGGGTCTGGTCGCTGGCGGAATCGGCTTCGGGAGATATGGGACTGGGTCCGGTGCTGCGGGACCAGCCGGAGCTGGTGTTCCTCGTCGACCAGGCGGGAAGCAATCCGGATGTGGATACGCCGGCGCAGCTGGCGGAGTTCGAGAGGAGGATCAAGTAGAAGGGTAGACGGGTAGACGGGTAGACGGGTAGACGGGTAGCTACAACGATAGTGCATTGCAGGCTGTTCCTCTTTCCTCTCTTCTCTCTCCTCTCATCTCTCTCCGCAGTCCTGTCTCTCGTCTCTTGTCTCTCGTCTCTCGACTACTTCCCGCTGTCCCCTACCGGCTTCTCCAGCTCCTTCAGCGCCTGGCCGAAGACTGACAACTCCCGGGTGTTCAGGCCGCGAAGGATCGTATCCACCTTCCCCGATTCCTGATCCCGCACGACGACGCTGCCGCTGCTGCCGGTGAGCTTGGTATTGAGGTTGAAGGCCAGGTTGCCCCACTTGAGGCGCCTCACTCCCGTGGAGTCGGCGCGGATCAGTTCACGCGAGGTGATGACCACGCCGTCGGTGTTGGGGCGGCCGTGCGCCACGAAGAAGTAGCGAATGCTGTCGGTAGGCGGGATCTGCAGCTTCTCGCGCGCCAGCTGCACCAGCACGGGCGGAATATTGGAGCCCGTCATGCTGACGGCCGGTGGATCGCCGGTGAAGAGAGCACGGGCCAGGACAAAGGTTCCGAGCCCGAACGCCACCACGAGCAGCGCCAGCACGCCCACGATGACGAGCACAGTCCTGCGGCGCTTCCCCGCCCTGCGCTTGCGCTGCTGCGCTCCCGAATCCAGCGCTCCCGGCGCCGCCGTCCCCCCCAGCGCCTCGGCCATGGCGCGCGCGGTAGCGAAGCGATCGCCCGGGTCCTTGGCCAGGGCCTTGGAGACGATCTCGCTCAGCATCTCCGGGGTGTCCTTCGAATTCTCCGACAGCGATGGCGGCTTCTGACTCAGGTGCTTGGCCAGGATCTGGGCCGCGGTCCGCCCTCCGAAGGGCGGGTGGCCGGCCAGCATCTCGTACATCACGACGCCCAGCGCGTAGACGTCGGAGCGGCCGTCGATCTCCTCCCCGGAGGCCTGTTCGGGGGACATGTACTGCGGCGTCCCCACCACCATTCCTTCCTGGGTCAGGCGCGCCGCTGCCGCCGCGCGGGCAATGCCGAAATCGGTGACGACCGCGTGGCCGCTCGAGTCGAGCAGGATGTTGTCCGGCTTGATGTCGCGGTGGATGACCTTGTGGTGATGGGCAAAATCGAGGGCGTCCGCGACTTCACGGGCGATGGATGCCGCCTGCGCTGGCGGGATTTTTCCTTCCTTGGCCAGCAGCCCGCCGAGCGAGGTGCCGGGGATGTAGCGCATCACGATGTAGAGCAGGTTGTTCTTCTGCTCGACCTGGTAAATCGGAACGATGTGGGGGTGCTCGAGCTGCGCCACGAGCCGAGCCTCCGTGAGGAAGCGCTCGGAGTGATCGCCTGAAATGGAAAGATTGGGATCGAGGACTTTGATGGCCACGTCCCGCTTGAGCATCAGGTCCTGGGCCAGGAAGACCGAGGCGTAGCCGCCCTGGCCCAGCAGCCGGCCGACCTCGAATTCCCCCTGGACGGCGTCCTGGAGGCGCTGGCGGAGTTCCTCGGGGGCGACTTTCTGCATGGAGACCAAGCTATCCGCCGCGGGTGGGGGCCGGAAGTCGGAGAGGGAGGAAGGAGGAGAGAGGATGGGACGAGCCGCCTTCCTCCCTGCGGCCCTCCTCCTTCTTCCCTACCGGGCCTCCAGGGTCCTCCCGATCACCGCGACCATCGAATCGGTGGGGAGGGATCCGTACACCCGCACTCCATTCACCACGAACCCCGGCGTTCCGTTGAACTCCATCGCCTGGAACTCGGCGAGGTCGGCCGCGATCGTCGCGGCGACGTCGGGACCAGTGGCGTCCTTCCGCGCCTTGTCGAGATCGGCGCCCACCTGCTTGACGGCTTCCTCGATGAACGCCGTGCCCTCCTTGCCGAGGCGGGCCTGGTTGTCGAAGAGGAGATCGTGCATCCGCCAGGCCTTGGCCGGATCCTGGCGGAGTACCGCCTCGAAGTAGCGCGCGGCCGGCATGGCCTGCGGATGCATGTCGAGCGGGGCTTCCTTGAGCACCAGGCGCAGCTTGTCGCCGTATTTCATCACCAGGTCCCGCACCACTCCCACCGAGCGGTGGCAGTAGGGACACTGGAAGTCGGAATACTCGACTATGACAATCGGCGCGCCGGCCGGGCCGATCGTGGCTCGGCCGGGACCAAGCGCGGGCTTCCGCGGATTGCGGAGATCGTCCTCGCGGCGGAGCGAATCCTGGCGCGCCGCGCTGCCGGCTTGCTCCTGCAGCTGCTGCGCCGCGCGGTTGACTACCTGGAAGAATTCCTGCGGATGCGCCTTGATCACCTCGAACAGGATGTCCGGGTGCGCCACCAGCATCGCCTTGAGCTCGTCCGGCGTGGGAGATCTCGGTTTGCAGGACAGGACGGACAGGGCGGTCAGGACGGTCAGGACGGGAGAAAGGCGCATTTCAGGTTCGATCCCTGGGTCGAGTGCTTTCATGCCTGGAGCCTGACTTTACCACAGATGACACGGAAAAAAATAGATGGCTCCCTGCACCGATGCTGTCGCGTATCTCCCGCGAAGATCTGCCATCTGCTGTTGAAAAACAACACCCCATAGTCGTTCCAGAGATGTGGAGCCGGCACGAGACAGGATCATCCATTCCATCCGTGTCATCTGTGGAAAGCAGTTGACCATTCTTGCCCTCGGGACGTCGGCAGAGGTAAGCTGGTTCGATGCGAAACCTGATTCCCGATCTGGAACGCCTGATGGCCGGCGGCACCCCGCTCGGCCGAGGCGTGGTGACGAGCGTGTGGGGGTCGGCACCGGAGCCGGAGGGGGCCGTGCTCCTGGCGACGGCGGACGGGCGGATGGCCGGCTCGGTCTGCGGCGGGTGCGTCGAGGGCGCGGTGGTGGAGGAGATCCAGGCTGCCATTGGACGCGGCAGCGCCAGGCTCCTGTCTTACGGGGTCAGTGAGGAGAAGGCGTGGTCGGTGGGGCTCGCCTGCGGCGGGAGCATCAGGATCCTGGTCGAGCCCGCGGTGAGACCCGAGTTGCTGCCGCTGCTCCGGCGGCGGGTGGGTATCGTGCTCGCGACCGTCCTCGCCGACGAAGGCGGCGCCGTGCTCGTCAGCGACGACGGCGCCTCTCCGCGGATTCTCCCCGCCTTTTCGGGGGACGAGATTTCGGAGCGGAACACTCCCGTAAGACTCTCCCCCCTCCTGCCGGAAATCCTCAGTGCCGCGAACGCATCTCTGGAAGCGGAGTCGAGTCGGACTGCCGACATTGGGGGCCTTCCCTTCTTCCTTGAAGTAATTCCCCGTCCCCCGCGGCTGATCATCTTCGGCGCCGGTGGCATTGCCGCCGAACTTGTGCCGATGGCACGGAGAGTGGGGTTCGAGACAATCGTGGCGGATGGGCGGGAGGCATTCCTGCAGCAGGAGCGATTCCCCGACGCGCATCGCCTGATCCTGGGCTGGCCCGACGCCGTGTTCAATGAGATCGGGATCGATCAGAACACCCATATCTGCCTGCTCAGTCACGATCCCAAGTTCGACGAGCCGGCGCTGCGCATCGCACTCAAGTCCAGCGCGCGCTACATCGGCGCCATCGGCAGCCGGAAGACGCAGGCCGCTCGCCGGGAGCGGTTGCTGGCCGAAGGGTTCAGCGAGTCGGACCTGGCGCGGATCCATGGACCGATCGGACTGGATATCGGGGGAAGGAGACCGGCGGAAACCGCGCTGGCGGTGCTGGGCGAAGTGGTGAAGGTGAGGTACGGGAAGTAGCTGACTCACCGACCCCTTCCCCCTCTCCCATCGGCGCACTTTCTTGATGGACCAGATGTCCTGCTCGTCCCAACAATCCTGGACCAGAATTCGCCCCTATGCGCTTTCCCGCCCGCCGGTCGCGTGCGCTGCTTCTCTCGGCCCTCATCGCCCTGGCGCCGCCGCTCTCGGCTCAGGACTCCCCCGCCTTCCGCCTCATCGACCGCTACGTCCAGCAATTGATGGCGGCGGATGGGACCCCGGGGCTCGCCATGGCGATCACGGACCGGAACGGCACGCTCCGCGTTGCCACCTTCGGCTATGCGGACCTCTCGGCGAAGAGACTGGTCTCCCCGCATGACCGGTTCGAGATCGGCTCCGTCTCCAAGTCCTTCACCGCCCTGGCGCTGATGCAGCTCGCGGCTGAGGGTAAGTTCGACCCCGCCAAGCCGATCACCGCCTCCCTGCCCTGGTTTGCCATCCAGTCGAAGTACCGTCCGATCACAGGCCAGGATCTCCTCACTCACACGGCCGGTTTCCCTGCCGACCGCGACGACGTTCCTTCCTCGGCGGCGCAGGCGTACGTGGTGCGCGAGCGCACGGCCGGCTCCGCGCCCGGCACCTACTGGTCCTACTCGAACGTCGGCTTCCAGGTGCTGGGATACGCCCTGACCCACATCGCCGGCAAACCCAGCGCCCAGGTTGTCCAGGAACGGCTCCTCACTCCACTCGGCATGACCGAGAGCCAGGGGTGGTGGACTCACGCGGACCGTCCCTCGATGGTGATCGGCTACAGCACGCAGTACGACGACCGGCCCAACCGGGCGGGAGAACCGCTCTACAGCGGCACCTGGCTCGAGTACGCGGGCGGCGATGGCGCCATCATTTCCACCGCGGGGGACATGGCGGCCTACCTCCGCCTGCTGCTCAACGGCGGCAAGGGACCCGGCGGTCAGATCGTGCCCGAGAAGTGGTTCGCCGAGTTTGCCAAGGGGAGAGCGCTGCCGGACAAGTCCGACACGACGACGTGGTATGGCTACGGGATCGAGGTGCTGAGCCGCCACGGCCACCACCAGCTGGCCCACACGGGCGGGATGATCGGCTACTACACTTCCTTCCTCGCCGACCTCGACAGTGGGCTCGGCGTCATCGTCCTGGTCAACGGGCCGGCGCAGCCGAGCGCGGTCTCCCGGTTTGCGCTCAAGGTGATGGAGGCGGAACGGGGTGGCGCGCCGCTGCCGGAACTGCCGGCCGCGATCAATCCATTCGACGTCGCGAATGCCAGGGAGCTGGCCGGCACCTTTACCAGCCCCGAGGGAAAGACCCTCACCTTCGAGGCGGACAGCAGCCGTCTCTACCTGGTCCGCGGTGACCAGCGAATCGCCCTCGAGTCTGACGGAACCGACGAAGTGCTGGGGCCTGCCGACTCGTTCCCGCTCTTCCCGCTGGCATTCCGGCGCTCGAAGGGGGTGGTGACGGAGGTGACGTACGGCGGCGAGTGGTACACGAGCGGCGCCTACAAGGGGCCGAAGCGCTTCACCTATCCCAAGGCGTGGGATTCGTACGTCGGGCACTGGCGCATCGCGCAGGACTGGGAGCCCAACTTCCGGGTGATCGTCCGCAAGGGGAAGCTCTTCTGGGTCAGCCCTGGCGGCGAGGAGCAGGCGATGACGCTGCTTCCGACCGGCGAGTTCCGAGTCGGCGATCCGCAATCCGCCGAGCGGGTGAGGTTCGACCAGATAGTAGAGGGCAAGGCGCTCAGAGCGACACTGTCCGGGATGCAGTACTACCGTTCGTTCACGCCTTGAACAGCAACAGAATCCACAGATGACACAGATGACACGGATAGTTCACTCACTTTCCTGAACTTCGCTCCGTCAGTCAGGGCTGTTGTTGTTGTTTACAAACAGATTGATTCCGCCAAGAGAGATGTAACGAAGGCATGGCAAGGGATCATCCGTCCTTTTCCGTGTCATCTGTGGTAAGCTGC
>DATEHG010000136.1:0-17920 GCA_035279705.1 Gemmatimonadales bacterium | reverse complement strand
CTGGCGCGGCAGGAGCTGGCGCGGCCGCGGCCGGAGGCGGCACGGCTGCCGGAGCGCTGGCCGCCGCGCCCTTTTCGGTCTCGATCCGGGCGACCACGGTCTGCACGGCAACCGTCTGGCCCTCCTGCACCAGCACCTCCGCCAGCGTGCCGGCTGACGGTGCCGGAATCTCGGCGTCGACCTTGTCGGTCGAAATCTCGAAGATGGGCTCATCACGCTTGACTTCCTCGCCGACCTTCTTGATCCAGCGGGAGAGGGTGCCCTCGGTGATGGATTCGCCCATCTGGGGCATGATGACGTCGATTCGGGCCATGGGTGCTCCGGTCCTTGCGTTGAGATCCTGAGATGACGGACAGGGCGGTCAGGATTGAATTGATTCTACCTGTCCGTCACGTCCGTCTTGTCCGTCTAGTACGCCGCCAGCCACCGAATCGCCGCCACCAGGTCGGCGGCCTGGGGCAGCACGTAGTCTTCGAGCGCCGGGGCAAATGGCAGTGGCACATCGTGAGCCGCCACCCGCTTCACCGGCGCATCCAGCCATTCGAACGCGCGATCGTTGATGCGCGCGGTAATCTCGCCTGCCACCCCGCCCGTGCGGGTGTCCTCGTGCGCGATGAGCACCCGGCTGGTCTTGCGGACCGTGGCCAGGATCGCCTCGTCGTCCATCGGGAGCAGGGTGCGGAGATCCAGCACCTCCACCGAAAGGCCGTCCTGCTTCTCGACCTCGTCCGCGGCCTCCAGCGCCTTGTACACCATCGCGGACCAGGTGATGACCGAGACGTCCTTCCCCTCACGCGCGATCCGCGCCTTGCCGATCGGGGTCAGGATCTCCTCGCCATCGGGCAACTCCTCCTTGATCCGCCGGTACAGGTACTTGTGCTCGAAGTAGAGCACCGGATCGTCGTCGCGAATCGCCGCCTTGATCAGCCCCTTGGCATCCCGCGCCGTCGCGGGGCAGACGATCTTGAGGCCCGGCGTATGGAGAAACGCCGCCTCGGGATTCTGCGAATGAAACGGCCCACCCCTCACGTAGCCACCTGACGGCCCCCGCACCACCATCGGCGTGGCCAGGTCCGCCCGGTAGCGCGCGGTGGCCACGTAGTTGGTCAGCATGTCGTAGGCGCAGGCGATGAAGTCGATGAACTGCATCTCGCAGACGGGCCGGAGACCCATGTGCGCCGCCCCCGCCGCCGCGCCGACGATCGCGGCCTCCGCGATCGGGGTATCGATGACCCGGGACTCGCCGAACCGGGCCAGGAATCCGTCGGTCACCTTGAAGGCACCGCCGTAGGCGCCGATGTCCTCACCCAACAGGAAGACGCGCTGGTCGCGCTCCATCTCTTCCCAGAGTCCCTGCCGGATCGCCTCGAGATAGGTGACCTCAGCCACGCGCGCTCCGGTACCACTCGGCGTCTGCCGCGGCCGGTTCGGCCAGCACGCCGGCCAGCGCCATATCGGACGACGGCTGCGGCTCGTCCAGACACCGGGCCACCGCGGCATCCAGCTCGGCGGCAATGCGATCGTCCGCCTGCAGCAGCTCGGCCGTCGTCACCCAGCCATGTGCGCCGAGGCGGACCTTGTACCGCTCGATCGGGTCCTTCTTTTCCCACTCTTCGATGAGGCCGGGCGGCATGTACGACTGGTTGTCGTGCTCAGCGTGGCCTCGACGGCGGAAGGTGATCAGTTCGATCAGCGTCGGCCCCCCGCCCGACCGGGCCCGGTCGACCGCCTCCCGGCTCACTTCATACACCGCGATGACATCGTTGCCGTCGGCCTGCAGCGACGGAATGCCGTACGCCAGCGCCTTGGTCCGGAGCTCCGCCACGGCAGTCTGCGCCTGGTGCGGCGTCGAGAAGGCGTAACCGTTCCGTTCGCACACGACGACCAGCGGCAGGCGCTGCGCCGCCACCAGGCTCATGCCCTCGTGGAAGGTGCCGGTGCTCATTGCTCCGTCACCCACGTACACCATGCCAACCCGGGCTTCGCCGTTCATACGGAACGAGAGCGCCACCCCCGCCATGACCGGCACCATATCGCCCAGCGGAGAGATCTGCCCGAGGAAGCCCCGGTGGAGATCGTTGAAATGAATATTGAGCTCGCGGCCGCGGGTCGGGCTCTCCTTTTTCGCCATGTACTGGCGCAGCACTTCCAGCGGCGTGGCGCCCTGCACCAGCATCGATCCCAGATTACGGATCAGCGGCGAGAGGATGTCCCCGCGGGTCCGGTCCAGGGCGTAGGCGCTCCCGACCGCATCCGCCTCCTGCCCGAGCGAACGGAACAATCCCCCCACCACTTTCCCCTGCCGGTGGAGACTCACCAGCCGCTCCTCGAGGGCCCGCGTCAGGGCCATCCAGTAGTACAACTCGAGCAGTTGGGATCGGCTGAGCCCGGCCGGAATCGGGTGAGAGAGTGACTTGGCTGGACTCTTCGCGGGCATGCGGACTTCAAGGGAAAAGGTCGCCTTCGCCGAGGCACAAAGATCGGCCCGGGCCCCGGGAGAGTCAAGTTGCGGGGGTGCGGGGGCGAGGCGGCAGGTTGTTGGCCGTCAATGAGTTAGGAGTCGAGAGTGGCGAGTCGCGAGTGGTGAGCCGGAAGGCGAGAAAAGAAAGGGCGGCTCATACGGGCCGCCCTCTCGTTCGATCCCGCTGTCGGAGCTACTCCGCGACGGTGAAGTCTGCCTGGGCCACCAGTGTATCCCACACGAAATGGATCTGGCCGGCGTTATCGCCCGGGGCGATGTGAATGGTGAATTTCTCGACCGGCGGCGAGGACGAGGTCACCGAGAGGGGAATCTTGAACAGATCCTTGTCCGCGTGGTGCTCGGTGCCCCATTGGCCGGTTTCACTGTTGATGATCAGCGTCCAGCCGGTCGGCGTGGGAACAGTCCACAGGGTGTACTTCCCCGCCGGCACCGCGGCGCTGCCGAAGCGGAGCGCCTTGTCGGTACTGAATTGTGTGGCGGCATTGGCCCCGGTGCGCCACACGTCACCCCAGGGCACCACGCCGCCGAAGATCACCCGGCCGCGCCGGGTCGGCCGGCCGTAGTCGATCCACAGGTTGGCGGCCCCGACCGTGGCGCGGGCCGTATCGCGCGGCGAGAGTGCGCCGACCGCTCCCCCCTGCGCTTCCTTCGCCGCAAAGGCGGACACGAACGCCTCCAGGTCGACACTCGCGACTCGCTCCACCGAGTACTGCTGGGTGCCCTTGATCGGCCTGAGGCCGAGGATCTGGCCCTTCTTGTCCACCCGGGCGTGATAGCGATCGAATTGCGTCTCGATATCCACCGAGTCCTTTCCCAGGCGCCGTACGGCCACCCAGCTCAGGTCGGGCGAGTTGAGGTAGTACATGGGGACCCGGACGCTGTCCCCCTTCCCGGCAAAGAGGCGCATGGCGAGGCCGTCATAGGTCACCCACCCCGAGATGATCGGAGTCGCGGCCCCGGCGGGAACCGCGTTGGCGTTCCTCCGCACATTGGTATCCACGTGGGCTTCGATGGTGATCGAGTCGCCGGCGCGGGCCGCGAGGATATGCTGGGCCGGCGGACCACCGGCCGCTCCGCCCACCCGGGTCACCGTGATGTCGGCGGTGCGCAGTGCGCCATCGGGCCCGAGCGTGACCACCGCGTGGCGGCGCAACACGCGGGGCACCCGGCCCACCTGGTCCACCTCCCAGCCATCCTTCCCACGGGTAAAGCGTTCGACACTGGTGGTATCCTGACCCAGCCGGATGACGAAGGCGGCGGTCTGCTGGGCCGGGAGAGAGGCCGCGGTCAGCGCTGCCGCGAGGAGGCCGGTGAAGAGGGATCGCTGCATCGAGGGCTCCGTGAATGGTGGGTGACGGGAGTACGGTTGCGGGTGCCGGCTTGTTCCAGCTCGGGCGCGGGGGGGACGATACCGACCGGAAAAACACCACAGGGCGCCCCGAGGGGCGCCCTGTAGTACTGCGTTACCCGTTCGAAAGATCCCTCGCCCTCCGCGCAGCGGAGGGCTCGGGATGACCCTGAAGGGTCACTTCGAGTCGATCCGCATCCCGTAGAAGGAACGGTAGACGAAGAACATGGACACCAGCAGGAACGCCAGCGCCAGCCCATGACCGAGGGCCGCTCCCTTGGTGGCGGTGAGATAGACACCGAGTTCGACGGCCAGCAGGCCGAACAGGGTGGTGAACTTGATGACGGGGTTCATGGCCACCGAGCTGGTGTCCTTGAATGGATCGCCGACCGTGTCGCCGACGACGCTGGCGGCGTGGAGGTCGGTGCCTTTCATCTTGAGCTCGGTCTCGACGATCTTCTTGGCATTGTCCCAGGCGCCGCCGGCATTGGCCATGAAGATGGCCTGGTACAGACCGGAAATGGCGATCGAGATCAGGTAGCCGATGAAGTAGAACGGCTCCACGAAGGCAAAGGCCAGGGTTGCGAAGAAGATGCCCAGGAAGATGTTCCACATGCCCTTCTGGGCGTACTGGGTGCAGATCTCGACCACCTTGCGGCTGTCCTCGACCGAGGCCTTTTCCGCGCCCTCGAGCTTGATATTGGCCTTGATGAACTCGACCGCGCGGTAGGCGCCGGTGGTCACGGCCTGCATCGAGGCGCCGGTGAACCAGTAGATCACCGCGCCACCCGTGATCAGGCCGAGCAGGAAGGGCGGATGGAGAATCGAGAGATTTTCCATGCCCGTCGTGAGGCCGTGGGTGAGCGCCATGATGATCGAGAAGATCATGGTGGTGGCACCGACGACAGCGGTGCCGATCAGCACCGGCTTGGCCGTGGCCTTGAAGGTATTCCCGGCCCCGTCGTTCTCCTCGAGCAGCTCCTTGGCCACCTCGAAGTTCACGTCCATGCCGAACTGCTGCTTCACTTCCTGCTTGATGTTGGGAATGGTCTCGATCAGGGAGAGCTCGTAGACCGACTGGGCGTTGTCGGTCACCGGGCCGTAGCTGTCGACCGCGATGGTGACCGGGCCCATGCCGAGGAAGCCGAACGCCACGAGGCCGAAGGCGAAGATGGCCGGGGCCTTCATGAATCCGTCGAGGCCCATCGTGCTGACCCAGTACGCCACGGTCATGAGCAGCATGATGGTGATGCCGAGCCAGTAGGCCGAGAAATTGCCGGCGACGAGACCGGACAGGATGTTGAGCGACGCCCCGCCTTCACGGGAACTGGTGACGACTTCCCGCACGTGCCGCGAGCTGGTTGAGGTGAACACCTTCACCAGCTCGGGAATGATGGCGCCGGCCAGGGTGCCGCAGGTGATGACGGTCGAGAGTTTCCACCAGAGCGACGTGTCGCCGCCGAGCTCGGGAATGATGGCGTGCGACAGGATGTAGGTCAGGATCACGGACACGATCGAGGTCAGCCACACGAGCACGGTCAGGGGGTGCTCGAAGTTGAACTTCCCGGCGTCCTTGTACTTGCCGCGGGCCAGCACGTCGTTGATCAGGTACGAGCCGGCCGAGGCCAGCACCATCATGACCCGCATCAGGAAGATCCAGACGAGCAGCTGGACCTGGACCTGCGGATCGGTCACGGCCAGGACAATGAAGCTGATCAGCGCCACACCGGTCACACCGTAGGTCTCGAACCCGTCGGCGGTCGGCCCGACCGAGTCACCGGCATTGTCGCCGGTGCAGTCGGCGATGACGCCGGGGTTGCGGGCATCGTCTTCCTTGATCTTGAACACGACCTTCATCAGGTCGGACCCGATGTCCGCGATCTTGGTGAAGATGCCGCCGGCAATCCGCAGCGCCGAGGCGCCCAGCGATTCGCCGATGGCGAAGCCCAGGAAGCAGGCGCCCGCCACGTCACTGGGCATGAACAGCAGGATGCCCAGCATGAACAGCAGCTCGACCGAGATCAGCATCATGCCGACGCTCATACCCGCGCGGAGCGGGATGGCGTAGACCGGGTAGCCCTTGCCGGCGAGGCTGGAGAACGCGGTGCGGCTGTTGGCCAGGGTGTTGATCCGGATGCCGTACCAGGCCACGCCGTAACTGCCCCCCATGCCGATCAGGCTGAACAGGAGGATGATCGCGATCTTGCCCGGCTCGAGGCCGGTCAGCATGAAATAGCCGATGATGACGACGGCGATCAGGGCGAAGAGCTGGAGCAGGAACTTGCCCTGCGTGACCATATAGGCCTTGCAGGTCTCGTAAATGAGGTCCGAGATGTCGGACATCGACTTGTGGACCGGCATCTTCTTCACGCCGGTGTAACCCCAGAGGCCGAACAGGAGGCCGAGCACGCAGACGACGAGACCCGAGAGCAGGATCTGGTGGCCATTGAACCCGAGGAACGAGACCGTGCTGAGATCGGGAATCAGCAGGTTCACTTCGCCGCCGGGGCGGTGCTCATCCTGGGCCAGGAGCCGGGGAGCCACCGCGGCCATCGCCAGCGCGGCAAGGACAACGGGCGCCAACCGCAATCGAAGGGCGTCCAGCATCTTCATCATGTGAAACCATCTCCTCGAGTGATTACCACGAAAACCGGGGACGCGGCCCGCCCGCGGTCGGTTGAATTGATACGTCAGTAGGCGCCCCGGACCTGGTACGCCGGTTCTTCCATCGTGTGCAACTCGGCCAGGAACCGCTTGGCCAGCTTGTCGGCTTCGCTCTCCCCCGGCTGATTCGTTTCCACCGTGATCAGGGTATAGTGCCCGCCCTCGGCCTGGGCGCTCACCGAGATCTGGCCCACCGGCCCGGTGAAGCGGCGCCGCCGGGGCGCCTCCTCCGTCGGCGCCAGGCGGCTGCCGAAGAAGCCGTTGGCCCGGACCATGACCTGGTCGGGAGAGACGTGACTACGATGGAAGTATTTCATCAAGCCTCTGGATTCAGGCTGAGGGAGACGGCAGACAGGAGACGGGAAAGCCAATGTCTGTCTTCCGTCTCCCGTCTACTTCGTGGCTCCGTAGTCGTAATACTCCACGCCCAGGTGCGTCACCTGGTCCTCGCCCATCAGCCAGCGCAGGGTGTTCTTGAGCTTGGTCTGCTGGATGAAGAGGTCGTGCTCGGGATAGAGACCGGGGGCGGCCTGCGGACTCTTGAAATAGAAGGAGAGCCACTCCTGGATCCCGGCCAGACCGGCCCGCTGGGCCAGGTCGAAGAAGAGGGCCAGGTCGAGGACCAGCGGGGCCGCGAGGATCGAGTCGCGGCAGAGGAAATCCACCTTGATCTGCATCGGGTAGCCCAGCCACCCGAAGATGTCGATGTTGTCCCACCCCTCCTTGTTGTCGCCGCGAGGGGGGTAGTAGTTGATCCGGACCTTGTGGTAGAGATCGCCGTAGAGCTCGGGGTAGAGCTTGGGCTGGAGAATGAAGTCCAGCACGCCAAGCTTCGACTCTTCCTTGGTCTTGAAGCTCTCGGGATCGTCCAGCACCTCGCCGTCCCGATTGCCCAGGATGTTGGTCGAGTACCAGCCCGCGACGCCGAGCATCCGCGCCTTGAACATCGGCGAGAGCACGGTCTTGATCATCGTCTGGCCGGTCTTGAAGTCCTTGCCGCCGATGGCCACGCCCTTTTCGCGGGCCAGCTGCTCGAGCGCGGGCACATCACAGGAAAGGTTGGGGGCCCCGTTGGCGAACGGCACTCCCTCCATGATCGCGGCCCAGGCGTAAAGCATCGAGGGGGCGATGACGGGATCGTTGGCGTCCACGGCCTTCTCGAACGCCGCCATGGTCTGGTGCTGCGGGCCGGGCGCGATGAAGATCTCGGTGGAGGCGCACCAGACGATCACCAGCCGGTCACAGCCGTTCTTCGCCTTGAAGTCCCGGAGGTCCTTGCGCAGCGCCTCGTACTGCGCCCGCTTGCCCTTCTCGGTCTTCACGTTCTTCCCTTCGAGCCGCTTCACGTAGTGCTGCTCGAAGACTGCCGGCATCGGCTTGATGGACTTGAGGTAGTCGGCGATCGGCTCGACGTGCTCGTGCTTGTCGAGCACGCCGCAGTGGAGGCACGACTCGTAGCAGTTGTCCGGCACCGGGTCCCACGCACCGAAGACGATGTCCTCGAGCTTCGCGAGGGGCACGAAGTCCTTGATCAGCGGCGCGCGCTCGTCCGTGCGCTTGCCGAGGCGGATGGTGGCGAGCTGGGTCAGCGCGCCGATCGCCTTGCCCCGGCCACGGCGCACATTCTCGACGCCGGCAATGAAGGTCGAGGCGACGGCCCCCAGGCCGACGGTCAGTACTCCGAGTTTGCCCTTGGCCGGCTTGATCGGCCGGGCGTCAGTCTTGGCCACGGTGCAATCCTTTCCCTGAAACCGCCGAGGACCGCTAGGTGCCCTCGGTCACCTGATAGACGTAGACGAAACGCTGGACCACGGTGATGATCGAGGCGACCGTGAGGAGGAACACCGCCCCCTCGAGCACCAGCGCCTGCGGTCCCGCTCCCACCACCACCGACAGGACGCCGAGACCGACGATCCGCTCGGCTCGCTGGGCGATGCCAACCTTGCAGTCGAGCCCCAGCCCTTCGGCCCTGGCCCGCGCGTACGACACCAGCATCGACGCCACGATCGCCGTGATGCAGACGGCGATGGCCCAGTTGCGCCAGGCCACCTCGTCGGGAGTCGTGAGCAGCCAGACCGCGATGCCCATGAAGGTGGCGCCGTCCCCCACCCGGTCGAGCGTGGAGTCGTAGAAGGCGCCGAACCTGGTGACCTGCCCCGTTTTCCGGGCCACGGCTCCGTCCAGCGTATCGACAATGCCGCTGGCCAGGAGAAGCGCGCCGCCCAGCCGAACCGATCCGAAGCCGTACGCCACGGCCGAGGCCACGACCACCAGGGTACCGACGGTGGTGATCAGGTTGGGGCCGATGCCCGCCCGGATCAGGCCGTCCACCACCGGAATGGTGAGCGACTGGAACCCCTGCTGGATGGACTTCGGGATCAGTCTCACCGGTCCGGAACCTCAGGCGTGCCAACGCTTCCCGGCCCTCCGGGGCCGGCCGTCAGACGGCGCAAAGGATAACCGTCGAGCGCCCTTCGCGGAAGCCGCGAAGGGGGTCTGATTCAGGGGGGATACAATAGAAAGGGACGCCGCCGTTCGAGGTACCGCTGGATCCCTGGTTGCCATCCTGCCACTATGGCACCGGCGCTTTCTCCTGCTTCGATGCTCCGGCGAAGTTCGCTGCCGCCAGCCAGCCGATCGAAGCGGGCATCGGCCCAGCCAAGCCGGGAGGGCTCCATCCGCAGGAGCAGTGTCAGCAGCGTGACCGCGGTGAGGGTCGGGCTGTAGGCGGCCCGATCTGTCACGTGCAGCCGGATGCCGGCCAGCAGGGTGTCGGCGTACTTGCCGTCCCCCGGCTTGCGTGGAGTAAAGGTGGTCGAGGTAAACCCGACTCCCGGGAGCTTCGCCTTCCTGAGGAGTGCGAGCACCAGGGTAGTGTCGAGCCAGGGCGCGCCGATCTGCTCGAACGGTGCGTCGCTGCCCCGACCCACCGACAGCGCCGTCGCTTCGAAGAGACAGACGCCCGGATAGTGGTACAGCGCCTCGAGACTGCGGAGATTGGGACTCGGCGGGATGAAGGGGAGCCCGGTCTGGTCGTACGCTGCGCTCCGATTCCATCCGCTGACCGGCACAACCGTGAGATTGACGCTGATGCCGAAATCGCTCCGGGCCAGCAGAGCCAGTTCGCCAAGAGTGAGGCCGTGACGGATCGGCACCGCGATGAGGCCAACGGGGGATGCGAACGCGGTATCAAGAATGTTGCCCTCGACCGCTCCCCCGACTGGATTGGGCCGATCGAGCAGGATCACGGGAATGCCGCGACGCGCCGCGGCGCGCATCACTCCCGTCGCCGTCCAGAGGTAGGTGTAGTACCGGGCCCCGGCGTCCTGGAGATCCACGACCATCACCTCCACCCCGGCGAGCATCGTGTCGGTGGGGGCGGAATTGCGGCCGTAGAGGCTGTAGATTGGGAGACCGGTGGCCGAGTCGATGGTGGAGCCCACAGTCTCACCCGGATCGGCCGCGCCGCGGAATCCGTGCTCGGGACTGAACAGGGCGGTGAGGCGGATCCCGGCTTCCCGCATCCGTTCCACATCGCTCACCCCGTGGCTGTCCACTCCGGACTGGTTGGTCACCAGGCCGACACGCCTGCCCGCGACGAGGGACAGGCTGTCGCTCAGCAGCACCTCGATGCCGGGACGCACTCCCGGGCGGGCCGGAGCGGGCGGAGACGCCGCGGGAGTGCATCCCGTGGCCAGGCACCAGACAATCAAGCCGAGTTGCCAGTGAATCATCGCATCCTCGTATCGACGTTCCTCATCGGGCTCGCGGCCTGTCATTCCGCCGGCCCGGCGACCTCTCCCGAGCCCATGATGGCTCCCGCGCCGGAAATCTTCCCCGTCGGCGTTTCGACGGTGTCGGCGCCGGAGATCCGGACGGAGGCGGCGATCACGGCGGAGGTGCAGCGCACGCTCGACTCGCTCTCGCTCCGCGACCGGGTGGCCCAGCTCGTCATGCCCTGGGTGGCGGGAAACTACGCCGCCTTCGATGATGACGCCTTCCGGAGATACCAGGGCTGGGTGGACTCCCTGCACGTGGGCGGCCTGCTGATCTCGATCGGCTCGCCCCTCGATGTGGCGGCGAAGCTCAACCGCCTGCAGGAACGCTCCCGCTTTCCTCTGCTGATCTCGTCCGATCTCGAGTCGGGTGCCGCCTTCCGCCTGGTAGGCTCGACTCCCTTCCCTACCAATATGGGTGTGGGCGCGGCGGGCGGGGAACTGGATGCGTACCAGATGGGCCGGGTGACGGCGCTCGAAGGCCGGGCCGTCGGCATTCAACTCGCTTTTGCGCCGGTGGCGGACGTCAACAACAACCCGGCCAACCCCATCATCAACACCCGCTCGTTCGGCGAGGATCCGCTGCAGGTGGCGAAGCTGGTGACGGCGGCGGTGCGCGGGATGCAGGAACACGGCATGCTCGCGACCGTGAAGCACTTCCCCGGCCACGGCGATACCGGCACGGACTCGCACATCGCGCTGCCGGTGATTACGGCGGGGTGGAGCCGGCTCGACAGCGTGGAACTCGTCCCGTTCCGCGCGGCGATCAAGGCGGGCGTGGCGGGTGTCATGTCGGCCCATATCGCGCTCCCCGGCATCGACAGCGGCCGGACGCGTCCCGCCACCCTCAATCCCGACATCCTGACCGGCCTGCTCCGCGACTCGCTCGACTTCAGCGGGCTGGTGGTCACCGACGCGCTCAACATGGGCGGCATCGTGTCGGGCTACGGCACCGGTGAGGCCGCGGTGCTGGCCATGCTGGCCGGCACCGATCTGCTGCTTCAGCCCGCCGACCCCGGTGTGGCCATCGATGCGGTGGTTGCCGCGGTCGAGTCGGGGCGGATTTCGCGCGAGCGGGTGGACAGCTCGGTACGCCGCGTGCTGGCGATCAAGTACCGGCTCGGCCTGTTCAAGCAGCGCACCGTACCGCTCGACAGCATTCCCGAAGTCGTCGGCAGCGCCGCCTTCCAGGATCTCGCGAAGGATATCACGCAGCGCAGCCTGGTCCTGGTGCGGGATACCACGGGAACGGTGGACAGCCTCCGGGCCCGGCGCCGCAAGGTGACCCTGGTGATCTACGGCGATGAGAACAACCGCGACGCAGGCGTGACGCTGGCCAATGAGCTGCGAGCCGGCGGCGATTCGGTCGCCACATTCCGCCTCTGGCCCGCGAGCGGTTCCGCGAGCTACGACTCCGCGCGGGCGCTGCTCAGCGGGCGCGGCGGCATCGCGCTGTTCGCGGCCCAGGTCCGCGCCACGGCCTGGCGCGGGACCATCACCCTTCCCGACGCCTTTGCCGCCCTGGCGGACAGCACCGCCCGCATCCAGCCGATGGTCCTCATTTCCCTCGGCAGCCCGTACCTCCTGACCCAGGTGCCGAACGCCGGGTCTTACCTGCTGGGCTGGGCTGCATCCTCGATTGCCGAGACGGCAGTGGCCAGGGCACTACTGGGCCAGGCGGACATCACCGGCCACCTCCCGATCAGCCTGCCCCCATGGTACGCCGTGGGCGGCGGCCTGGTGAAAAAGGCGCCGTGATCGCGCTCGCCCTGCTGGCCTGCTGCGCTCCGCTGCCTCCGGCGCCAGCGAAGCCTGACTGGCGGCCGCTGACTCAGTACCTGGATTCAGTCGTCTCCGCGGGGGCCGCTCCGGGCGCGGTCGTGGCCATCAGCTGGCACGGCCGCCGCTTCGTCTACGGCACCGGCCACCTCGGCGAAAACCTCCCGGGGCGTCCCGACGGCCACACGATCTACGATCTGGCCTCACTGACGAAGGTCATCGGGCTCACCACCATGATCATGATGGGCGTCGAGGAGGGCCGCCTCTGGCTCGACAGTACGGTGGCGCACTGGGTGCCGGCCTTCCGGGGTCCCGGGAAGGACCAGGTCACCCTGCGGAGCCTGCTCACCCACTCGAGCGGACTTCCCGGGTGGCGGCGGCTGTATGACTCGACCACCTCGCGGGCCGAAGCGATGGCGCTGGCGGACACCACTCCGCTAGACACGGTGCCCGGCGCCCGGTTCGTCTACTCCGATCTCGGCGCGATCGTGCTCACCCAGGTCGTCGAGTCCGAGTACGGCCAGCGGCTGGATTCGCTGGTTACCCGGCGTGTCTTCGCGCCGCTGGGGCTGAGCTCGACGCGGTGGCTGCCGCCGGTGGATTGGCTGCAGCGCATCGCTCCGACGGAGCTAGATACCGCCTGGCGGCGGCGGATGCTGCGCGGCGAAGTCCACGATGAGAATGCTTCGCGGATGGATGGCGTGTCCGGCCACGCGGGATTGTTCAGCGATGCCGAGGACCTGGCGCGGTTCGGGGAGTGGCTGCTCTCGGGCGGCCAGGCGGCCAAGCGGGCGGGCGGGCAGAAGAGGGCTCCAGGAGGAGGCGACGTCACATCCTTCGCCATCGCTGCTCCGCGCTCGCTGCCGGACTTCATTCAGCGCCAGGAACTGCCACCCGGATCGAGCCGCGCGCTCGGCTGGGACACGCCTTCCGAGAACTCGAGCGCGGGCACCCGGATGTCGCCGCAGAGCTTCGGGCATACCGGCTTCACCGGCACCTCGATCTGGATCGATCCGATCCGGGACCTCGTCGTCGTCCTGCTGAGCAACCGGGTGCATCCCTCCCGCAGCAACACCCGCTGGGGTGCCACCATCCGCGGCCATGTGGCCGATCTGGCGGTGGCCGCCGTTGACGGGCAGGCGCCGTGACGCTCTCTGCCGGCGACCTGCTCGCGGCGTTGCTGATCGTCCTCGTCGCCTGCGGACTGGTGGTGGCATTCCGAGTCCGGCGGGCCGCCTCGCTGGCCGAGTTCCTGTTGAACGGGCGCCGGCTGCCGGCATGGCTGGCCGGCTGTTCGCTCTCTTCGACCTCGCTCACCAGCGGCGCGCCCCTCCTCCTCACCGGTCTCCTCACCGGCCCCGGCAGTATCGGCGGCTGGCTCTGGTGGAGCGGTGCCCTCGGCGGACTGCTCACCGCGGCATTCTTCGCCCGTCCGTGGCGGCGTACCGGTGTGATCACCGATGCCGAGCTGGCGGAATTGAGGTACGGAGGCCGGCCCGCCGCACTGCTCAGGGCGTTCCGGGCTCTCTATTTCGGGCTGCCGGTGACCGTGTTCGTCGCGGCGTGGCTCACCCGTCTGCTGGCGACTCAGCTCGCCCCAGCCCTGGGACTTCCGCCGCTCGCGGTCGCGGCCGGATTGCTGGCGATCGCGGCCGGATGGGCCGCGCTGGGCGGATTGCGGGGCCAGGTCGCCGCGCACGTCTTCGAGTGTGTCGTCGGCCTGCTGGCCAGCGTGCTGCTCGCCATCTTCCTGGTCCGCCAGTACGGCGGAATGGGCGCCGTGACGTCGGCCCTCGAGCGGCTGTCGATCCATTTCGGTACTCCTTCCACCGGACTCACACCAGCGATCGAGCTCCCGGAGCTCCTCACCGGTTTCGTCATCGCCTGGTGGTCCGCGACCACCTTCGATGCCGAGCCGGGGGGCGGCGGCGCGATGGCGTCCCGCCTGCTGGCCTGCCGGAGCGAGCGCGCCAGCGCCATCGCCCTGCTCTGGCTCATGGTGCTGCAATTCGTCATCCGTCCGTGGCCGCTGATCGTGGTGGGCGCGGTGCTGGTGCTCAACGGCGTCTCCGCCTCGGCCGACGGCGTCCCGCTCCTGGCCATCGCCTCACCCGCGGTGCCTTCGCCGCTGCGGGGTGTGGTCGTGGCCGGCGCGATGGTGAGCTACTTCTCCATTACGGCAATGCTGCTGACCCGGGGCGCCGGGTACCTGCTGCACGATCTCGCGATACGGTTCCTTCTTCCCCGCCTGCCGCTGGCAGCCCGGCCCAGCTTCATCCAGGCCGTCATCCTCGCCCTGGCCGCGGTTACGCTCCCCGTCACCCTCGCGCTCGAATCCCCGTGGGCCGCGGGGCGCATCCTGCTCAGTATCGGGGCCGGGTCGGGCGGGATCCTCCTGCTTCGCTGGTACTGGTGGAGGATCAACGCCTGGGGCGAGATGGCCGCGCTCCTGGCCGGCGTGGGTGCAACGGCGCTCGTCGATCTGGCCGGCTTCGATCTCTGGGATCGCGGCACCGGTGAACTGACGATTTCCATCATCATCCCCGCGCTGGCCGGAGTCGCGGCGGGCATCGTGATCAGCCTCGTCTCCACCCCGGAATCGACGCCAAACCTCATCCGCTTTTACCGTCGCGCACGGCCGGGAGGCCCCGGCTGGGGTTCGGTGGCCAAGTGGGCCGGCTACAAGGAGGACGATGTCTCCGGCAGTGGCCGAGGCCAGCTCGTCTGGGCCTTCGGCGGGGCGGGATTGCTGGCGGCCACAGCAGCTGGTGGCGCCTGGCTCGCCGGCCGACCTGAATTCGGGCTGGTCCTGGCGGGGGCTGCGGTGATCGCGGGGATGGGGGTGCTGGCGCTGCTCCGGGATGAGCAGCCTTGGCAGCGAAGCGTTGACTTGTCCGGGTGACAATCGCTAGGATTCAGTCAACGCGGGCCGCCGGCAGCAGGCCGGGCTGGACCCGCCAAGCCAAAGGAGCACAACAACATGGACGCCACCTCCACTTCGACCGCCGCCCCCTCCGTCGGGCCGACCCTGACCGACCGGGCCGCCGAGGAAGTGCGCAAGTTCATCGTGGCCGAACAGGTACCGGTGGAAACCTCGGGACTCCGGGTGAGTGTGATGCCGGGCGGCTGCTCGGGATTCAAGTACAGCCTCAACATTGAAGAGCGGGCGCTGGAAGACGATGTGGTCCTGGAGTGCAACGGCGTCCGGGTCTTTGTCGACGGGTTCAGCATGCAGTACCTCCAGGGTGTGACCGTCGATTACACCTCCTCCATGCAGGGATCCGGCTTCACCTTCAACAATCCCAATGCCAGCGGCGGCTGCGGATGCGGGAGCAGTTTCTCCGCCTGAGCGGGCAGGAATCGTCTTGAACGACTGACGGGGAGCGGGCGGTTACCGACTCCCCGTCTTTGCTTTGGCAGGTTCCGCGTTCCGCGGGACGCCTCCCCCGAGAGCTGGAGCCCGCATTGCACGCACTCGATCTCGCCGTCGTGGTGCTCTACCTCGCGATCTCGATCGGGATCGGGCTCCGGGTGTCGCGGGGGCATGCCACGGCCGGCGACTATTTCCTGGGTGCCCGCAACCTTCCCGCCTGGGCCATCCTGCTTTCGATCGTGGCGACCGAAACCTCGGCCCTCACCGTCATCTCGGTGCCCGGGGTCGGCGCGCGCGGCGACCTCACCTTTCTGCAGCTCGCCTTCGGCTACCTGGTCGGACGCATCGCCGTCGCCCGCTGGCTGCTGCCCGGCTACTTCCGCGGGGAGCAGGAAACGGCGTATGCCAGGCTGGAAAGCCGCTTCGGCATCAACACCCGGCGCATGGCATCGGTGGTCTTTCTGGTCACCCGCGCACTGGGAGACGCCATCCGGGTCTTTGCCAGTGCCATCCCCCTGGCCCTGGTCACCGGGTGGTCGATTCCCGTGGCTATCGCCGCGGTCGGTGTCATCACGCTGGTGTACACCTGGTTCGGCGGCTTCAAGGCGGTGGTGTGGACTGACGTCATGCAGCTCGCCGTCTATCTCACCGGCGGCGTCGCTGCCCTGTTCATCGCGTGGGGGCTGGGCGGAGGAGCGGGGGCCGCGCTGGGGCACGCCGCCGCCGCCGGCAAGCTGCGGTTGATCAATCCGGTCTTCGACTTCACGACAACCTACTCGCTGTGGGGCGGCCTCATCGGCGGCGGCCTGCTTGCCTGTGCCTCCCACGGCACCGACCACCTGATCGTGCAGCGGCTGCTCGGCGCGGGCTCGCTCGGGGCGGCCCGCAAGGCGCTGGTCGGTTCCGGCGTGATGGTGATTTTCCAGTTTCTCCTCTTCCTCCTCATCGGCTCGGCGATCTGGGCCGCGGGACTCGCTCCGGACGGAACGCCGGCCGACCAGCTCTTTCCCCGGTTCGTCATCGACCACCTCCCGGTCGGCCTTGCCGGCCTCGTCATCGCCGGCATCCTGGCGGCGGCGATGGGGACGCACAGCTCCGCGATCAACTCCCTCGCCTCATCGGTGACCCACGATCTGTACGCCGGGTGGACGGGCAAGCGAGACCCGGTTCATCTGCTGCACGTCGGCCGCCGGTTCTCGGCGGTGTGGGGGATGGTGCTCATTCTGCTGGCCCTGTTCTTCCACTTCTATTCCGAACAGGGGGACACGCCTGTCGTGGTTCTGGCGCTGTCGATCGCCTCGGTCACCGGCGGCGGGCTGCTCGGCACCTATATCCTGGCCGGCCGCTGGCCGCGGGCTACGGGGCGCGACGCCATCGGCGCACTCATGATGACCGTGGCGGTGATGCTGGTGGTCATCTTCGCCAGGCGCCTGGCCGCGGACCCGGGATTCGAATGGCTGGCCCCCGTGGGACGGCTGGCCTGGCCCTGGTACGTTCCGCTGGGGACCTTGCTCACGCTGGCGGGCGGGGTCACACTCAGCCTCATCCCCCACCGCAGCGAGCGGTCATGAGCACAGTCCTGATCGGTGTCGACGTCGGTGGCACCACCACACGGGCCCGGGTCTCGGTCGACGGCCAGCCGGCGGCCGATGCCGAGGGGCCGGGCGCCGCTCTCCGGCCGGAGCGCGTCCTCGCATCGTCGGCCACCATCGCCGACGTTGTCCGGAACGCGCTGGGGGCAGCCGGCCAGCGGCGGGCGGCGGTGCTGGTGATCGGTGCCGCCGGCGCGGGACGGCCCCAGGAACAGGAGGAGCTCCGCAGTTCGCTGCGCAGCGAGGGATTCGCCGAGCGGATCGTGGTCACGACGGATATCGCGATCGCGCTGGAAGCGGCGTTCGGGGCGGGACCGGGCGTGGTGCTGACCGCGGGCACCGGCAGCGTGGCGGTCGCGCGCGATCCCGGCGGCACGCTCCGGCGCTCGGGCGGCTACGGCTGGCAGATGGGCGATGAAGGCAGCGGGTATTCGATCGGCCGAAGCGCCCTCGGCGCGGTGGGCCGGGCGGCCGACGGCCGGAGCCCGGCCACTGCACTCACGCCGCGAATACTCCTGGCGACACGGTCTGCCGATCTCGACGGATTGATCCGCTGGTGCGCCAAGGCGGGACCTTCCGAAGTGGCGGCGCTGGCGCCGACAGTACTGGAGGTGGCGGCCGCGGGCGATCTCACCGCGCGCGGCATTCTCGACTATGCCGCCCGCGAGCTGTCGCAGCTGGTGCTGTTCCTGCTTCCCCACTTCGGCACCGAACAGATGGTGGAGGTGGCCTGCAACGGCGGTCTCGTGGCCCCGGGCCGGCCGCTCTACAGCGTGCTCAAGGCCAAGCTCGAAGAGCAGCAGCGCATCCACGTCTCGCCGAAGGAACTCGAGCCTGTCGCCGGGGCGCTGGCGATGGCGGGGAGGGTGTAGGCCGGAACGGGGGGAGGGGGCTTCACTAGTGAAG
>DATEHG010000135.1:0-4279 GCA_035279705.1 Gemmatimonadales bacterium | reverse complement strand
TCCGGCTCGCCAACGTCACCGAATCCACCACCTCCTGCAACTTCTGCTCGTGCGGCTGCGGCATGATCGCCGCGGTGCGCGACGGCAAGCTGGTCTCCCTCGAAGGCGATTACGATCACGTGGTGAACCGCGGGTCGCTCTGTGCCAAGGGCCTCTCGATGTTCCCGACCCACGCCTCCCCGCTGCGCAACAAGACGCCCCGCTATCGCGCCCCCGGCAGCGACAAGTGGGAGGAAATCTCCTGGGACGACGCGATCGCCCGGATCGCCAAGAAGCTGCGCAAGACGCGGGACGAATCGTGGATCTCGACCGAGGAGGTCGGCGGCAAGACGGTCCCGGTCAACCGGACCGACGCGATCGCGTTCCTGGGCGGCGCCCAGAACACCACCGAGGAGTGCTACCTCTTTCAGAAAGCCATGCGGCTGCTCGGCGTCGTGTACGTCGAGCATCAGGCTCGACTCTGACACAGCCCCACGGTCCCCGGTCTGGGGGCCACGTTCGGACGGGGCGCAATGACCAACCATTGGGCCGACCTCCAGCATTGCAAGACGATCCTGGTCGAAGGCAGCAATGTGGCCGAGAACCACCCGATGGCCTTCAAGTGGATCCGCAAGGCGCAGGAGGATGGCGCGGTGCTGATCCACGTCGACCCCCGCTTCACCCGCACCTCGGCGGGCGCAGACATCTACGCCCGGATCCGCCCCGGGGCTGACCCCGCCTTCCTCAACACCGTCATCAACTATGTCATCGTCAACAAGCTGTACGACGAGGACTACGTGATGACCCATACCAATGCCCTGATGCTGGGCGACGCCGACTTCGAGTTCAAGGACGGCCTGTTCAGCGGCTTCGACGAGAAGACCCACAGCTACAGCACCAAGACCTGGGGCTACCAGCTCGGCTCTGATGGCAAGCCGCGCGTCGCCAAGACGCTGGACGACCCGCGGTGCATCTTCACCCGGCTCAAGGACCACGTCTCCCGCTACACCCTCGAGGCCGGGGAGCGCATCACCGGCATTCCGGCCGCCCAGATCCAGCAGATCGCCGACCAGCTGGCGAAACACCGCCCGTGCAGCATCCTGTACGCGCTGGGGATGACGCAGCACACCACGGCCGTCCAGGGCATCCGCGGATTCACCATCCTGCAGCTCCTGCTGGGCAACATCGGCAAGCCGGGGGGCGGGGTGAACGCGCTGCGCGGCGAACCCAACGTGCAGGGCGCCTGCGACATGGGCGTGCTCAACAACTACCTGCCGGGTTACCTGAACAACCCCGACAACACCCAGCCGACGCTGGAGGCCTTCACCGACAAGAACGGCACCAGCCGGCGCAAGTACATGGTCAACCTCCTCAAGGCCTGGTACGGGGAGTATGCCAAGCCGGAGAACGACTTCGGCTACGCCTGGCTGCCGAAGCGCAGCGCCAGGAAGGACTACTCGTCCAGCGGCATCTTCGAGAACGCGATGGCCGGGGAAGTGAAGATGCTGTTCGTGGTCGGGCAGAACCCGGCGGTGAGCTCGCCCAACCTGCGGGTGGTGTTCGACGGGCTGGCCAGCCTCGACATGCTGGTGGTGCAGGAAATCTGGGAGACCGAGACGGCCGCGTTCTGGAAGCGGCCCGGCGTGGACCCCAAGACGGTCAACACCGAGGTGCTGCTCTTGCCGGCCGCCTTCTTCATGGAGAAGAACGGGTCAATCGCCAACTCGGGCGGGATGGTGCAGTGGCGCTACAAGACGGTCGCCCCGCCGGGACTGGCCAAGACCGATGGCGAGATGCTGGACATGGTGTTCCGCAAGGTGCGCGACCTGGTGGCCGGCTCGACCGAACCGCGGGACATCCTGATCCAGAAGGCGTTCTGGCAGTACGGCACCGCCGAGGACCTGCTCAGGGAGATCAACGGGCGGGTGTACCACACCGTCCCGAACACCACCCTCAAGCAGGGCGACCTGGTCAGCAAGGTGGCCGACCTCCAGCCCGACGGCTCGACCAGCTCCGGCTGCTGGATCTACGCGGGGGTGTTCAGCGGCGGGAAGAACCTCACCAAGCGGCGGGATTCGCGGACCGATCCGAGCGGACTGGGGCTGTATCCGGAGTTCGCCTGGACGTGGCCCAACAACATGCGGATCCTGTACAACCGCGCCTCCTGCGACAGGCACGGAAATCCCTATCCCGGGTCGAAGCCCCTCGTCTGGTGGGACGAGGCGGCCGGCCGGTGGACGGGCCACGATGTGCCCGACGTGCCGAAGCTGACCGATGGGCCGAAGACGCCGAACGGCCAGCGCGCCTTCCACCTGAACGCCGAGGGCGTCGGGCGGCTGTTCGCGGCGGCGTACGAGGACCCGGATCCCAAGAATCCGGACATCCCGCGGGATGCGAGCTACGTCCCCAAGGACGGGCCGCTCCCCGAGATGTACGAGCCGGTCGAGAGCCCGTTCGAGAGCTCGCTCCACCCGGGGCAGCGCAACAACCCGACGCTCAAGTACCCGCGGGTGGCGAGCCATCATCCCATCGGCACGGTGGACAAGTTCCCCCACGTGCTGATGACCTCGACCGTCGCCGAGCACTGGTGCTGCGGGTCGACGACGAGGAATGTGTCCTGGCTGACCGAGATGGTGCCTGAACCGGTGGTCGAGATGCCGGAGGGGCTCGCCCGCCAGCTCAAGGTGCGGACGGGCGACTGGGTGGCCGTCTCTACGGCGCGCGGGGAGGTCACCGTCAAGGCCGTGGTCACGCCCCGGATGCAGATCATGCGGGTGGAAGGGCGCGACGTGGCGGTGGTCTGGATGCCCTACAACTGGGGCTTCATGGGCGCCGCGACCGGGGCCAGCGTCAACCACCTCACGATCGATGCGGTGGATCCGGGGGCGGGCACCCAGGAGACCAAGGCGTGCCTGTGCAACGTGGTCAAGGTGCGGGACGCGGACCCGATCGTCCCCGCCCGCTCGGGACGGCGGTCATGACGGCGACTGTCACCGCGGTGCCCGTCAAGACGACGCTCATCGATGTCACCAAGTGCATCGGCTGTCGAGCCTGCCAGGTGGCGTGCAAGAACTGGAACGAGTGCGAGGGGGAGTCGACCCAGCTGCAGCCCAGCCTCGGTCTCCAGAACCCGCCCTCGCTCAGCGCGGACACCTTCACGCTGATCACCAGCACCGAAATTCCCGACGAGAATGCGCCCGGTGGGATCCTGTACCTGTTCACCATGCAGCGCTGCCTGCACTGCCTGTCGCCCGCCTGCGTGTCCGCCTGCCCCACCACGGCGCTCGACCGGCGGCCCGACGGGCCGGTGAGCTACGACGCCGACAAGTGCATCGGCTGCCGCTACTGCATCTGGGCCTGCCCGTGGGGAGTGCCGGCGGCGGAGTGGGACGAACTCGCCCCGAAGATCAAGAAGTGCACGCACTGCGCCGACCGGGCCGACCAGCCGCCGCCGGCGAGCCGCAACGGCGAGCCGCTCAGCGACCTCGAGCTGCGCGAGTACACCGACAAGATGCTGGCCCCGGCGTGCGTGAAGGCGTGCCCGGCGGACGCCCTCCACTTCGGGACCCGGGAGGCGATGCTGGAGAAGGCCCACGGCCGGATCAAGGCGCGCCCGGACAAGTACATCGACCATGTCTACGGCGAGTACGAGGCGGGGGGCACCTCGGTGCTGTACCTCTCCTCGGTGCCGTTCGAGAAGCTGGGCCTCCCCGATGTCGGCACCAAGGCGTATCCCGCGTTCACCAAGTTCGCGCTGCACGCCGTGCCCCCCGCCGTGATCGCGGTGGGCACCGCCCTCGGCACCACGTTCTCCGCCCTCAAGCGCCGGGCGGCCAGGGTGGCGCTGGCGGAGCCGCACGCCGCCGAGGACCATCACGTCGACTTCGCGCCGGTCGAGCGCCCGCTCTGGACCCCGTTCAACAAGGCCCTGCTGGGGGTGGTCGGCTTCGGCGTCCTCTCCCTGGTCCTCCGCTTCGTCCTCGGACTCGGCGGCAGCACCAATCTGTCCAACACCTACGCGTGGGGCCTCTGGATCGTCTTCGACCTGGTCTGGATCGCAGTCGCCGCCGGCGCCTTTGCGACCGCCGGGCTGATCTACGTCTTCCGCCGAAAAGACCTGTACTCGATGGGCCGGTCGGCCGTGCTCATGGGCCTGCTGAGTTATTCGTTCGTCACCGTCACCCTGGTGGCCGACCTCGGCCTGCCGTGGCATTTCTGGCAGCTGGGGCTGCAGGCCCCCGAGCAGTCGGCGATGTTCGAGGTGTCGTGGTGCGTGGGGCTGTACGTCACGATCCTCCTC
>DATEHG010000134.1:0-5597 GCA_035279705.1 Gemmatimonadales bacterium | reverse complement strand
GAGGAGGCACACCTCGAGCACACTGCCCAGCCGCCCCGCTGCCCCCCCCGTTGTCTATCTGGGCCTGCTTGCGGTGGTCGCCGCGCTTGCTGCATGGGGCTGGCTCTGGCCCCGCGCCGCCGGCATTCCGCCCGCGCGCTTCGCGATGACGCTTCCGACGGAAGTGTCTCCCGTGGCGATGCGGCTCTCGCCCGACGGTTCGACCATCGGGTACGTCGCGGCGGGCGGAGGCGATCGCCTGGCTATTTTCACCCGGCGCCTCGATGAACTCACTGCCAAGAAGGTCGAGGGCTCCGATGGTGCCTCGACCATCAGCTTTTCGCCGGACGGGCAGTGGATCGTCTTCATGGCCGGGGCCCAGCCGAGGAAGATTCCCCTCGCAGGAGGGGCGGCGGTGGCTATCCCGCTCCCGTCCGGAACGCCCATCGTGTCGATCGAGTACCTGGGTCCCGACCGCTTCGCGGTGGCGCTGGGCAACGGCACGCTGGCGGTGCTGAACGGCGATGGCTCACTGCGCATCGTATCGACATCGGATTCCGCCGGTTCTCCGAACATCGCGACCATGGACCAGGTGCTGCCGGACGGATGGATCCTGGGTCGGGCCTGGGAGACCGCCCCGGACGGACCCGTCAAGGCGGTCGATCCGGTCTCGGGGCGTCTGGTCACCCTGGTCAATCAGATCGCCGCCTGGTCCGGCGCCGGTGATGGATTTCTCGCCTGGTCGCTGCCCGACGGAACCCTGTTCGCGGCGCCCTTCGACCTCAAAGCCAAGCGGCTGACGGGCCCCGGCCGTCCGGTCGGCGGGTCCGTGCTGTCCGTCCTCGGTTTTCCGCCGCCGGTGTCGGTGTGGGGCAGTGCGATGACGTACGTCCCGACACGGAGCCGGATCCTTACCCGCGTGGACCGGGCGGGTCAGCCCACCGCGATCCTGTCGGCAGACCGCAGCTACCACAGCCCGCGGGTCTCGCCCGACGGCCGCCGGCTCGCTCTCGATTTCACCGACCAGGTGCGCGATGTCTGGCTTTTCAACCTGACCGATTCGACCCTCACCCGCTTCGGATTCGACTCCACGGCCCATGACCCGACCTGGCTTCCCGACGGCCGGGGCCTGCTGTTCGGCGCCTTCCGCCGGTCGGCTATCGGCATGTTCCGGCGCCGGTTCGACGGCCGGCAAGCGGCGGAATCTCTGCTCATGAGCGGGTCACAGGTCACCGCCCACACTGTCACGCCCGATGGCCGGATCGCCGTTGCGGTATCGTACGTCGGCCAGCAATCGGACCTGATCACGGTGCCGCTGGACGGACGCGGCAAGATCGATACGCTCGCCGCTACGCCGTATAACGAGGCCTATCCCGCGCTCTCGCCCGACGGACGGTGGCTGGCCTACGTGTCGGACGAGTCGGGCCGGAACGAGGTCTACGTGCGGACCTTTCCCGGCTTTGCTTCGAAGGTGCAGGTGTCACAGGCTGGCGGCAGCGAGGCGGTCTGGGCGCGGAGCGGCCGGGAGCTGTTCTACCGGTCGGGAAGCGCCGCAGAGCCTTGGCTGGTCGCGGCCGCAGTCGAGACCAGCGGGGAGTTCCGGGTCACGGGCCGGAACCGCCTGTTCACCATGGCCAACTTCGAGTTCGCGATTCCGCACGCCAACTACGATGTCTTCCCCGACGGGAAGAGTTTCGTGATGGTGCGCCAGGGGCGGCCCGGCCAGTCGGCGGAGATCGTGTACCTGCAAAACCTGCCTGGGCTGCTCAAGTCGCAGGCGCAGTAACGCCTTCATGAAATACCTGCCTGCAGTCAACTAGTTTGCCGATGCCCTGGGCCGACTGCACCATCGGGTCGGCCACGACTCGATGACGAGCCTTCACGGAGCGCCATGAGCACCAACAACCTGTCTGCCATTACCGCCGCCCTGTCCGGCCAGTACCGCGTCGAACGCGAGCTCGGCGCCGGTGGCATGGCCACGGTCTATCTCGCTGAAGACCTCAAGCACCGGCGCAAGGTCGCCATCAAGGTGCTCAGGCCCGAGCTGGCCGCGGTGATCGGTGCGGAGCGATTCGTCAGGGAGATCCAGACGATCGCGGCGCTGCAGCACCCCCACATCCTCGGCCTGATCGACTCGGGTGAGGTGCAGGGCACGGCGTACTACGTGATGCCGTTCGTCGAGGGGGAGAGTCTGCGGGACCGGCTGACGCGGGAGAAGCAGCTGCCCGTGACCGACGCGGTCAGAATCGCGGGCGAAGTGGCCGCCGCGCTCGACTACGCCCACCGCCATGGCGTGATCCACCGCGATATCAAGCCCGAAAACATCATGCTGCACGATGGATCGGCGCTGGTGGCGGATTTCGGAATCGCGCTGGCGGTGAGCAGCGCCGGCGGCTCCCGGATGACCGAGACGGGCATGTCGCTCGGCACGCCGCATTACATGAGTCCCGAGCAGGCCATGGGCGAGCGGGAGATCACCGCCCGCAGCGACATCTACGCCCTCGGCGCGATGACGTACGAGATGCTGATCGGTGAGCCGCCGTTCACCGGGCCCACCGCACAGGCCATCATCGCCAAAGTGATGACGACCGAGCCGACCTCGCTCAGGATCCAGCGGAAGAGCGTTCCGCCGGCGGTGGAGAGCGCGGTGATCACGGCGCTCTCCAAGCTTCCGGCCGACCGGTTCGGCACCGCGGCCGCCTTTGCGGCCGCGCTGACGGGACAGGGGGCGACGGTCGCGGTGCCCAGCGCTGCCGCGCCCGGGGCGCAACGGGGGCCGCTGCTCCTGATCGCGACCGGAGTGGCAGCCGTGGCGCTGCTCGCCACGTCGTTTCTCGGGTGGCGGGCCGCCAACGAGGTGGATCCACCCGTGGGCCGCTACTCGCTCGACCTGCCGGACGTCCGGGTCAATCACCAGGGCTACTATGGCGCCGCGATCGCCTTGTCCCGCGACGGCTCCCGGCTGGCCTACATCTCCGAAGTCGCCGGGACGCCGAGCCACCTGATGGTCAAGGACAGGAACGAGAGCGTGCCGAGGCTGATTGCGGGCACGGATGGGGCCAACGGCCCCTTCTTCTCTCCTGATGGCACCTGGATCGCGTACACCTCTGCCGGGAAGCTCTACAAGGTGCCGGCTTCGGGTGGTTCGCCGCCGATTGCCCTTGCGGATGCCGCCGCCGATGCCTTGGCCGCCGGCGCGTGGCTGGATGACGGCAGAATCCTGTACACCAATGCCAGTACGGCCCTGATGTCGATCTCATCGAACGGCGGCGCACCGACCGTGATCGCCGAGGCAGGGGCCTGGAGCCAGGGCAGTCCGACGGCGCTGCCGCGCAAGGACCTGATTCTCGTCACGCTCTGCACCAACAATTGCGGCAGCATGATGCTGACGACGCTCAATCTGAAGACGCTGCAGCGGGACACCGTCCTGACCCAGGCCATCGGCGGGATCTACCTGCCGGATGGCATCCTGCTCGTGACCCGTCAGGACGGCAGCGTCGTGGCCGGGAAGTTCGATCTCGACAAGCGCCGCTTCGTCCACCCTCCGGTGACCGTCCTCAACGGCGTGCATCTCGAGCTGGGGATCATGCCGGAATTCACCGCGTCCGCCGACGGCACCATGATCTATCTCCCCGCCAATCAGGCGGGCAGCGACGCCGCGCTGGCCCGCGTTGATCGCTCCGGGGCGGGCCGCCTTCTCGATCCCGCCTGGCATGCCCGCTTCAGCAGCCTGGCGCTTTCGCCTGATGGTCGCCGGGTGGCGGTGAGCCTGCTCGATGGTCCCGTAAGCTCCATCTGGATCAAGCAGCTCGACGCCGGGCCGCTGACGCGCCTCACCTTCAGCGGCAATCTCAATTACCGGCCCGCCTGGCTGGCCGACGGCCGCACCATCAGCTACACGAGCGACGCCGCTGGCAGCAAATCCTATCTGTTCCGGCTGCGGGCAGACGGCAGCGACAAGCCGCAGGTGGTGTCGACCGGCGATTCGAATCAGGTCGACGAGGCCGACTGGTCGCGGGACGGCCACTGGCTGATCTACCGCGCCGGCACCAACGGCGGCCTGCGGGACATCTACGCCCGACGGCTGGACGGAGACTCGGCGCGGGTCACCGTTTCCGCCGGTCCCTCGGACGAATACATGCCCGCCATCTCGCCCGACGGCCGCTGGATTGCCTATGTCTCCATCGAATCGGGAGAGGAAGAGGTGTACGTCCGCCCCTTCCCCGAGACCACGAGGGCGCGCTGGCAGATTTCGTCGAACGGTGGTTCCTCGCCCGCCTGGTCCCACTCGGGCCACGAGCTGTTCTACATCAGCCGGACCGACAGCATGATTTCGGTGCCCGTGCCTTCCGGCAGGGATTTTGAACCCGGGCCCCAGCGCGCCCTCTTCGGCGCGCAGGACTACTCCATCCAGCCGTTCCACCGCGCCTATGACGTGACGCCCGATGACAAGTCGTTCATCATGTTCAAGCGTTCGCTGGTGGCCAAGAGCGATGCCAACCGGCTGACCGTGGTGCTGAACTGGCTCACGGAGGTGGAGGCGAGGGTGAAAGCCGGGAAATAGACGGATGGACGGGAAGACGGACAGCAACTGCCACAGCACCTCATCCTGAGCGAAGCGAAGGATCGCCTGCGGGGTGCGGTGGGGCAGGGGGGCAGAACAGCAGGAGAAAGCAGAATGGAGAAAGGAAATCCATCATTGGCGCGTCTCCGTTCTCCTTGCTGCCTTCTCCTTTCTCCCCCGCTAACGGCTAATGGCTAACGGCTGATGGCCCCTGAAGAGGCCTACCCCCGCCGAGGCGGCCGAATGATGCCATCGCTGGCCGGCTGGCTGCTGCGACTCGCCGGCTGGCGGATCGAGGGGTGGCTCCCGCCGTTGCCGAAATTCGTCCTCATCGTCGCCCCCCACACGTCGAACTGGGACTTCTGGATCGCCCTGCTGGCGATGTTCATCCTCGAC
Organism: Gemmatimonadales bacterium; assembly: GCA_035279705.1. Lineage (GTDB taxonomy): Bacteria > Gemmatimonadota > Gemmatimonadetes > Gemmatimonadales > GWC2-71-9 > DATEHG01. Next base: position 658 of record DATEHG010000134.1, on the reverse strand, counting down.
CTGCGTGCCAGCTGGCTGGGGAAGCACACCCTGTTCCGTTTCCCCGCCGGTCCGATCCTGCGCTGGTTCGGTGGCGAGGCGATCGATCGCTCGGCGAGCCACGGCACGGTCGAGGCCGCAATCGAGCGGTTCCGCACCCGGTCCCAGTGGGTCATTGCGATCGCGCCGGAAGGCACCCGGAAGCTCGCAGCCCGCTGGAAGACCGGATTCCACCGCATCGCACTTGGCGCGGATGTCCCGATCGTGCCCGTCTGGATCGACTATCCCAACCGGGTGCTCGGCATCGGCGTCCCCGTTCCGGCGGACCAGGACGAGGAAACGGGAGTGGCCCGGGTCCAGGCGCTCTTCCGCCGGGAGATGGCACGGTTTCCGGAGCGGTTTACATCGGAGGGGCAGGGGGGCAGCGGGGCAGTGAGCGAGAACTGCGTGAACGGGGAACGGGAGGCAGATTGAGGGTTACTGTTCACTGTCAGCTGTTGACTACTAACGGCTAATGGCCAACGGCTAATGGCCGAGGTCCGATGACCCTCGACACTCTCGCCGCCGCACTCTCCGACCGCTACCGCATCGAGCGGGAGCTGGGGCAGGGCGGCATGGCCACGGTGTATCTCGCCGAGGATCTCAAGCACGGCCGGAAGGTCGCCATCAAGGTGCTCCG
>DATEHG010000133.1:0-13546 GCA_035279705.1 Gemmatimonadales bacterium | reverse complement strand
CGGCCGCCGGCCGTGGTGGCTTCGGCCAGGTCGTCATCCACCATCAGCACCCGGCGGACCAGGGCGCGTGAGCTGCGTTCGATCATGACCGTTCTCCCGTAGCCGCCCGCTCAGTACGAGTAGGCGACATAGATCATCCCGTAGACGAAATCGCTGGTGCGGTTGAAGCCTTCGCGGGCCACGGTGCCGGGGTTGGCCCACGCGGCCACGAAGCTGGTGGTGAAGTTGCTGTTCATCTTCCAGTCGCAGTAGGCGTCGATTTCAGTCGCAATGCTCTTCGACGTGAAGCCGCCCTGCTGGTCCAGCTGGAAGACGTAGCCGATCAGCCCCGTCCCGACCTTCTCGCTCGGGGTCAGGTGCACCCTGACCTGGTGCGAGATCAGGTTGGAGTTGGAGAGGAAATATTCGCCGCCGATTTCGCCCTGCCACCAGGTGCCCCAGTCGTAGAAGCCGGGGATCAGCGGATCGAAGGCTTCACTCTTGGCCGTGCCGGGGTCGTCGCCCTGGAACGAGGCGTAGCGATAGGAAACGCGCGGCTTCCACTTGGTCTTGAGGAACTGGTAGCCGCCCCCCACCGTCCAGCCGTTCGAACTCACGATGTCGCCGTTTTCCTCGTGGGCGAATTCGCCCTCGAGGGTGATCTGCGGCAGCTTCTTGAACGGGGCCAGGAAGGCGCGGGCGTTGTAGACGTTCATCCCGTCGCGGCCCGGCAGCCTGGCGCCGTCGGCCCAGAAGTGCAGGAAGGTGGCGCCGATGGTGTTGGCATCGTTGAACGCGTACTCGTAATTCCCGCCGACCGTCTCGGTGTGGGTCTTGTTTTCCGGTACGTCGTCGCGGTCGAGATAGAAACCCTGGATCGAGTGATTGCCGAAATGGAGCCGGGCCACGCCGGCCATTTTCCACGCCTTGCGCGCGTTGCTCCAGAAGCCGCCCCGGCTGCCACCCTCACCGCCGCCGTCCCACAGGATGAAGCCGTGACCGATGGTGTATGGGGTGCGGCCCACGGTCACGTCCAGCACATTCTCCGTCTTGCCGATCGATGTGCCGGAGCGCCAGCCGAGGTAGAGATCCTCGACCTGGAACGAGGAGGCCTCGGTGCCGACGATCGGCGGCGGGGCCGCGAACGTGCGCTCGCCCACCGCGCTGGCCTTGGCGTAGAGCTCGCCCTTGTTGAAGGCGATCGAGGTGGAGAGCGCCGGCTTGACGAAGCTCTCGAACCAGTTGTCGCTCAGGTCGCCGGACGGATCGGGGCGGACGTCCGTGTACAGCGAGTTGCCGAAGCCGAACACGCCGGCACCGGCGTCGAAGTTGAATTTCCAGTTGAACTTCTTCGGCAGGCCGTCGGGCCGCTCCTCCTTGGCAGGGGCCGGGGCCGGTTTGGGCGGCGCCTTGGCCTGCTTGGCCGGGGGCTTGGGCTTCGCCGCCGGGGCCTTCGCGGCCGAGTCCGGAACCTGGGCCCGCGCCTCCGTGGGGGCGAGCAGCGTCGAGGCGGCAAGGATGATGGAGGGAAGGGTGGCGCGGCCGAGGCGGCGCGCCGAGACAGACAAGGATGGGAACATCGTGATGCTCCAGCGTGATGACCACCGGTTGGAAGTCGGTGGGCGCCCGCGGCGAGCGCCGTAAGACTACCGCGATGGAAGGACTGAGGACCGGGGTTCCATCCCCGATGCCACAGTACTACAAACCTTGAGGGCCGGTAAGACCCTCTACTGGGGCGAATGTCGGAATGTTGAGGAGCGTGTTGCGAAGCGACGCGATTGTGACACTGGATTCCGTCGGGGAGGGGCTGCGAACTGGTCTTGTCGCGGACTCCGGGTGACTGTATTTGCTCCTGCCGGAGTCATCGCCGCGTCTATCGGGTGATCGACCAGGGGTGCTGGTGACTCAACCGGGGGTACGATAACTTCCCCCACCTTCCTTTAATCAGGCACTCGGCTCTGAGCGACCTCGCCCGCACGCTGCAATCCGCACTTTCGGGATACGCCATCGAGCGCCAGCTCGGGCGCGGTGGCATGGCCACCGTCTTCCTGGCCCAGGATCTCAAGCACAAGCGCCCGGTGGCGCTCAAGGTGCTGCACCAGGAGCTGGCCCACGTCCTGGGGCCCGAGCGTTTCCACCGCGAAGTGGAAATGGCTGCCCGCCTGCAGCACCCCCATATCCTCACCGTGTTCGACTCGGGGGAAGCCGCCGGGCATCTCTGGTTCACCATGCCATTCGTGGACGGGGAGTCGCTGCGGGACCGGATCACCCGCGAACGACAACTGCCGGTCGAGCAGGCGGTGCGCATTGCCACCGAAACCGCCAAGGCGCTCGACTACGCCCACCGGCAGGGTGTGCTCCACCGTGACATCAAGCCCGAGAACATCCTGCTCACCAAGGACGGGGACACGCTGGTGGCGGACTTCGGCATCGCGCGGGCGCTGGCGGGCAGCGACCAGCGGCTGACCGAAACGGGGATGGCGATCGGGACTCCGGCGTACATGAGCCCGGAGCAGGCAGCCGGTGAGCACCAGCTCGATGCCCGCAGCGACGTGTATGCGCTGGGCGCTGTGCTCTATGAAATGCTGGCCGGCGAGCCGCCCTTTACCGGGCCTACCGCGCAGGCCGTCATCGCCAAGCGGTTCAGCGGCGAGGTGCCGAAGATCCGGGCCGTGCGGCCAAGCGTGCCGGAGTCGGTGGAGGCGGCAATCACTCGCGCGCTCGCGCCGGTAGCAGCGGACCGGATGGCCTCGGCAGGCGAACTGGTGCGAGCCCTCGGTTCCGGGCTCACCGGCTCGGTCGCGACTCCTGTCGCCGGGACGACGCCAGTTACAGCCACTGCGCTCACCGTCCCTCGACGCCGCATCCCCGCGGGCCTGTCACTTCTCATTCTCGGCTTTCTGATCGGCATCGGGGTGTTGTTCGCCTGGAAGCGGGGCGGCCATACCCCGAAAGGCGGACCGAAGGTCATCGCGGTGCTGCCGTTCCAGAACCTGGGCGATTCGAGCCAGGAGTATTTCGCGGACGGCATCACGGACGCGGTGCGCGGAAAGCTCTCGGCGCTGCCGAGCCTCCGGGTCATCGCCGGCGGCAGCAGCCAGGCCTACCGCAACAGCAGCAAGCCGCTGCCGGACATCGCGCGGGAACTGGGCGCGGACTACCTGGTGGTGGCCAAGGTGCGCTGGGCGAAGAATCCCGACGGGTCATCGCGGGTGCAGCTGAGCCCCGAGCTGGTCGACCTTGCCGGCGGCACGCCGACTACCAAATGGCAGCAACCGTTCGACGCGGCGCTGACCGACGTGTTCAAGGTGCAGGCCGACATCGCGAGCCAGGTGGCCGGTGCCCTCGATGTTGCGCTGGCCGACAGTGTGAGCCAGAAACTCGCGGCCAAACCCACCACGAACCTGCCGGCGTACGACGCCTTCCTTCGCGGCGAGCAGATCTTCATTACGCAGGCCGGCAACGATCCCGCCAGCCTGCGACGGGCGATCAACTATTATCAGCAGGCCATCAACCTCGACTCCAACTTCGCCATGGCCTGGTCCCGGCTGGGACGGGCGAAGAGCCTGCTGTTCGGCAACGGCGTGCCCGATCCCGCGCTGGGCGACGCCTCGCTGGCGGCCATCCGGCGGGCCCTGGCGATCGACCCCTCCCTCGTCGATGCCCGACTCGCGATGGGGTACTACTACCGGGACGTCAAGCTCGACAATGTCCGTGCCCGCCAGGAGATCGAGGCGGTTCTGCAGGCCGATCCCCGCAATGCGTTTGCGCTGACCGGCATCTCGTCGCTCGAGGCGATCACCGGCCAGTGGGACTCGGCCGTTGCCCATGCCCGGCAGGCCGTCCGACTCGATCCGCTGTCCATTCTCGCGGCACTCCGCCTTGGGAATGGCCTCCGCAAGATTCGACAGTATGACCAGGCGCGGCTCGAGCTGGACCGCGGGCTGGCACGGGTACCGGGGACGCTGTCGCTCATCCAGGCGCGCGCCATGATCGAGCTCTGCGCGGGCAATCTCGACTCCGCCCGCGTCATCCTGCGGGTGGGCGCCCAGCATGTCGAACCCGCGGCGCTGGCCGCCTACATGGGGAACGCCTGGGACCTCTACTGGGCGCTGGATGAGACCCAGCAGCAACTGCTGTTCACGCTCTCCGCGGCCGATTTCGATGGCGATGCGAGCGCGGCACAGATCGTTATCGCGCAGGCACTCTGGGTTCGGGGGGAGAAGGCGAGGGCACGGGTCTACGCCGACTCCGCCCAGGTCAGCCTGCGGCAAGTGCTCAAGCTGGCGCCCAATGATCCCCAGCGGTTGCTCTTTCTCGGGCTCGCGCAGGCCTATCTCGGACAGAAGGCGGACGCCATCCGGAATGCGGAAGCGGGCGCCCGCCAGCTCACGCCGGCCATGGATCAGCAGACCGGCGCCTACTTTCAGCATGTACTGGTCCGGGTCTACATCGCGGCGGGGGAAAACGAGAAGGCGCTGGACAAGCTCGAGGAACTGCTCAGGATCCCGTACGACCTCACGCCGGGGTGGCTGAGGATCGATCCGAACTTTGCGCCGCTCAAGGGCAATCCGCGGTTCGAGAAGCTGGTGGCGGGGAGTTAGTCGCGAGTCGCGAGTCACGAGTCGACAGCGACGGCTCCCCTGCGATCTTCAGGTCCGCCTGCCCGCCTGCCCGCCTGCCCGCCTGCCCGCCTGCCCGCCTGCCCGCCTGCCCGCCTGCCCGCCTGCCCTCACACCGGCTTGTCGACGGCCTCGCTTCTCGGCGAGAAGAACTTCGGTCCGTTCTCGGTGATGTAGAGGCAGTCCTCCAGCCGCACCCCGAATTCCCCGTAGATCGCGATCATCGGCTCGTCGCTGAAGCACATCCCCGGCGCGATCTTCGCCGGGTTGCCGCGCACGAAGTTGGTCCACTCGTGACCGTCCATGCCGATGCCATGACCCGTGCGGTGCGGCAGCCCCGGCACCTTGTAGTCCGGGCCGAATCCGGCGTCGGTGATGACCTTGCGCGCTGCATCGTCCACCGACCCGCAGGTGGCGCCGATCTGCGCCGCCTTGAAGGCGGCGTCCTGGGCCCGTTGCTCCAGGTTCCAGATCTCGGTCTGTCGTGCATTCGGCTTGCCGAAGACGGTGGTGCGGGTGATGTCGGACTGGTAGCCCAGCACCGCGCAGCCGGTGTCGATCAGCACGATGTCCCCCTCGTGCAGCTGCTGCGGCTTGACGGAGCCGTGCGGAAACGCCGAGGAAGCGCCGAGTCCGACCAGAACCCAGGTGTCTTCTCCGCCCAGCTTTTCCATGGCCTGGCTCTGGATGGCGCCGATGTCGTACTGGCTCATCCCTTCCTTGAGCAGCGGGAAGGTCACCTTGAGTGCCGCAATCGTGATGTCCGTCGCCTTCTGCATCAGCGCCAGCTCGGCGGGAGACTTGTACATCCGGCAGCCCGCGGTCACCGGGTCGGCGAGCACGAAGGTGAGTGCCGGCGCCGCCTGGCGGACACCCTCGGCGACGAAGAACCGCAGCCGCTCCTCGACGCCAACCTTGCCGGCGGACAAGCCACGGTCTTTGAGGATTCCGGCGATCACCTTGTAAGGGCTCTCGTCCTCCTGCCAGACGCGGATGTCCTGGGAGAACTTGGCGCGCTCGCGGAAGCGCGCCTCCTCAAAGGCGGGGCAGACATAGGCCAGCTCGCCTTTGGCCGGGAGCACGCCGACGATCGGGCGCTCCGATACCCCGAAGCGCATCCCCGGGCCGGTGAAGTAGGTCATCGTGGTGCCGGGCTCGAACATCAGGGCGCCGATGCCGTTCTCGACCATGAGTTTCTGCGCCCTGGCCATGCGCGACTTCCGCTCGTCGTCGCCGATCGGTACCGCATCGCCGGTCATCGACTTGAGCGCCGCGACGGCCGGATCAGGGTGGCAGGGGTCGGCGACCGGGGCGGCGGGCGGGAGATGGTGGCGAAGGGAAAGGGCGCTTCCACCCAGGGCGCCGGCCATGAGGCCGGCAAAGTGGCGACGGTCGAGATTCATGAGGTGAATCCGGGAATATGGGAATATGGGAATACGGCAACGCCGAAATATGGGAGTTCGGTGAGAGAGAGCTAGGTGATGGAAATCGGTGGGGCCGGCCTGACCTCCTCCGGTAGCAATCTGCCGCTCGGCCGGCCCCCTTGGCGATCCGGCCCGGCGGAGTTCATCTTCCAGCACCCCACATGACATCTCCAGAGAGCAGGCTCGCGGCCGCCCTTGCCGACCGCTACCGCCTCGAGCGCGAACTCGGCCAGGGCGGCATGGCCACGGTCTACCTCGCCGAGGACCTGAAGCTCCATCGCAAGGTGGCGGTCAAGGTCCTGAGGCCCGAGCTGGCGGCTACCCTCGGCCCGGAGCGCTTCAGCCGGGAAATCGAGGTCGCCGCCCGCCTCCAGCATCCCCACATCCTCGGCGTGCTCGACGCCGGCGACAAGGACGGCTTCTTCTACTACGCCATGCCGTACGTCGAGGGAGAAACGCTGCGTGACCGGCTGGCCCGGAGCGGCGAGCTGCCGGTGCACGACGCGGTCCGACTGCTGGGCGAGGTGGCGGAGGCGCTCGGCGTGGCTCACGCGGCGGGGATCGTGCACCGCGACATCAAGCCGGAGAACATCATCCTCTCCGGCCGGCACGCGATGGTGATGGACTTCGGCGTCGCCAAGGCGGTGACCGAGGCCAGTGGCCGGCAGCAGCTCACCACGGCCGGTGTCGCCCTCGGCACTCCTGCCTACATGGCCCCCGAGCAGGCCTCGGCTGATCCCCACATGGACGGCCGGGTCGATATCTATGCCATTGGAGTGATGGCGTACGAGATGCTCTGCGGCCAGACGCCGTTCCACGGCCTCAATCCTCAGCAGACGCTGGCCGCCCACGTGATGCAGGAGCCCAAGGCGCTGGGCCTCATGCGAAGCGGGATCTCGCCGGCCCTCGAGGCGGTGGTGATGCGGTGCCTGGCCAAGCGGCCGGCCGACCGCTTCCAGACCGCAGCCGACCTTTCGGCTGCCCTCGAACCGCTGGCGACGCCGAGTGGGGGGATGACACCAACTCACACCGCTCCGGTCGCAGCTGTTGGTGCGGTGAGGGCGGGCAAGGCGGACAGGGCGGCCAGGATTGCTCCCGTTGTGGGTCTGATTGCGGTGCTCACCATCGGGTTGTTCTTCTGGAAGCCGTGGGCTCGTGGCGCGGTGCGGACACTCGATCCGCGGCTCGTCGCGGTGCTGCCATTCCGGGTGGCTGGTGCGGATCCGAGCGTTCAGTACCTGCGCCAGGGCATGCTCGATCTGCTGCAGGCCAAGCTCACCGGTGAAGGCGGGCCCCGTGCCGCGGATACCCGCTCGGTGCTCGCGGCGTTCCGGGATGCGGGAGGCACCGACGCCCAGGATCTGCCTGAGGAAGGCGTCGCGGGCGTCGCGAAGAAGATCGGCGCTGGACGGGTCCTGCAGGGGAGCATCGTCGGCCCGGCTGATCACCTGGTCATTGCGGCGACCTTGCTGGAACTGCCCGGTGGACGAAGCCTGGCGCAGGCCAGCGTCGAGGGCCCCAAGGACAGCCTCTTCGTCATGGTGGACCGGCTCACCGCCCAGGTGCTGGCACTTGGCGCTGGCGCCAGCTCGGCCCAGCTGAGCTCGCTCACCACCGCCAACCTCGACGCGTTGCGCGCCTATCTCGACGGCGCCGCGGCCTACCGGCGGGGCGCCTTCCAGCTTTCGACGCCGGCGCTGGAAAGAGCCGTGGCACTCGACTCCACCTTTGCCCTGGCGTCGTCACTCCTCATCGAATCGGATGGCTGGCATTCCGCGACCACCGATATGGCGCGGGTCAACCAGCTGGCCTGGCAGTACCGGAGCCGGCTCAACCCGCAGGACCGTCTCTTCCTCACCCTGCGCCAGGGCGCCCGCTATCCCAAGTCGACGTCCATGGCCGACAAGATCGCGGACGCCGAGAAAACCGTGCAGTCGATTCCGGAGAGTGCCGAGGCGTGGTACTACCTGGCCGACGATCTCTTTCATGCCGGCCGCCTGGCCGACATTCCCGATCCCGAGGTGCGCGCCCGCCAGGCGTTCGAGAAGGCCTTCCAGCTCGATTCGCTCTATGCCGGCCCGATCCAGCACATGGCCCGGCTGGCCCTGTTCGCGGGAGACTCGACGGCCCAGCGGCTCTGGACCGCACGCCAGATCGCGCTCGACTCGGCCGCGGAGAATCGCCCGCTGGCGGAGTGGGACCTGCTGCAATCGAGGCGGGACGGGGCCGGCATCACCCGGTTCCTGGCCGGGCTAAAGTCGCATCCGCTGCTCATCGCCCAGTCGATGCTCTTCCAGAACACCCTCGACAGCGTGACCATCGCACACCAGCAGGAGCTGATGGACGCGTTCCAGGCGCTGGCCGTGAGCCGAGGCGATCGGGCCGAGATGGCGAATATGCACCTCGTGACCCTGGTGAACCGGGGCCGGCCGCTTGAGGCCACCAAGTGGGCAGACTCGATCCATGCCATCAATCCGCCGAGCGGCAATGCGGCTGGTCTCGCCGCGCTCTACTACGGGGGCATGTTGCCGGATTCCAGCGTAGTGACGGACGACGTCCGGGATTTCATCCGGTTCGTCCACGGCGATCCCGCCGCGACCCAGCGCACGCTGGCGTTTCAGCGGGCCAGGGTCGCCGCCGATACGCTGCAACGTTTCTGGTACCGCTGGCTGCCGGTGACCGAGGCCATGCTGGCGGTGCAGCGGCATGAACCCGACGCCGAGCGTAAGGTGGACCTGGCGGATTCGCTGTGGCGGGGGCAGATCGGCAACTCCGAATTCGCCTCGATTCAACTGGCTCGGCTGTACCAGGCCCAGGGGCGCCTCGACAAAGCGCTCCGGGCCATCCGGCGGCGCTACTATGCCAATGGAGAGCCGAACCCGCCGGGGCTTGCCGAGGCGTTGCGGCTGGAAGGACTGCTCGCGGGACAGACGGGCGATAAGGTCGGCGCCATCAGGGCGTATCGGAACTACCTGAAGGTGCGGATCGATCCCGAGCCGTCGATGATCCCGCAGCGGGACAGTGTGCGGCACGAGCTGGCGGCGCTGGGGGATCTGGAGGGGAGCCGGAAGCCTTAAGCCGTAAGCCCTAAGCAGGAACTGCGGAGAAAGCGAAAAAGAAGAAAGGAGAAAGGAACTCCCCCATCGGGCGAACTCCATTCTCCTCTCGCCTTTCGCCTTTCGCTTTTCTCCTTTCGCCTTTCTCCTGACACCAATGCCCGACGACACCCAGCCGACGTCTAGCCGCCGCGCCTTTCTCCACTCCACTGCCGCCGCGCTGGGGACCATGGCACTGCGTCCCGGCATGGAACCCTTCGCCCGAGGCTACGCCCGGCTCGCGACTCGCGACTCGCGACTGCAGTTGCCTGATGCAATGGCCACGGACCTGTCCTGGTGGCGCGAGGCGCGCTTCGGGATGTTCATCCACTGGGGCCTCTATTCCATCCTGGCCGGCGAATGGGGCGGCCGGACCGATTACGCCGAGTGGATCCGGAACCTGGCGCACATTCCGATCGGCGAGTACGACAAGCTGGTCGCCCGGTTCAATCCGGCAGCCTTCGATGCCGATCGCTGGGTTTCGCTCGCCCGGCAGGCGGGGATGGGCTACCTCACCATCACCACGAAGCACCACGACGGCTTCTGCCTCTTCGATTCGAAGCTCACCGATTTCTGCGTCCGCTCGACCCCGTTCAAGCGGGACATCATGCGGGAGATTGCCACCGCCTGCCGCCGCCAGGGAATCCGCCCCTGCTGGTACCACTCGATCATGGACTGGCATCACCCCGACTATCTCCCCCGCCGGGACTGGGAGGCGGAGAGCCGGCCGGTGGGCAAGGCGCGCTTCGCCAACTACCTCCCGTATCTCCACGGCCAGGTGAGCGAGCTGCTCACCAACTACGGGGACATCGGGGTGATGTGGTTCGACGGCCAGTGGGAAGGCACCTGGACCCACGAGGCAGGGCGCGCGCTGTACCAGAAGTGCAAGGCGCTGCAGCCGGGCGTGATCGTCAACAACCGCGTGGAAGGGTGGTCCCCGGTCCCGATTGCTGATCCCCTCGGGGACTTCCGCACGCCCGAGCAGGAGATTCCCGCCACCGGCTGGCCGGGTGTTGACTGGGAATCCTGCATCACCATGAACGACAACTGGGGCTTCAACAGCCACGACCACAATTTCAAATCGGTGGCCCGGCTGATCGGGATGCTGGTGGAAACGGCGTCGAAGGGCGGGAACCTGCTGCTCAATATCGGTCCGAAGAGCGACGGCACCTTTCCGGAAGAGAGCGTCGAACGTCTCGAGGCCATCGGCCGCTGGATGGCGGTGAATGGTACGGCGATCCACGGCACCTCGGCGTCGCCGTTCGCCCATTCCTCGTTCCGGGCGACATCGAAGGGAAATCAGCTCTTCCTGTTCGTGGCGGACTGGTCGGGCCGCCTCGACGTGCCGGGGCTGCGCACCCCGATCCGGAAAGCCTATCTGCTCGCCGATCCGGGCCGTCAGGCGCTCCAGGCGACGAGCGGTGAAGGCGGTGCGGCCATCACTCTGCCACCCACCCCTCCCGATCCGATCTGCTCGGTTGTCGTGCTCGAGTTCGACCGGGTGCCGGCGGTAGAGAATGGTGAGCACTGAGCGGTGAGCAGGACCTGCGGAGAAAGCGAAAAGAAGAAAGGAGAAAGGAACTACACTCTCTGCCGAATCCCTTTCGCTTTTCGCCTTTCTCCCGATAACCGGGGACCGACAACCGGCGACGTCTATCGTCCCAGCAACGCCTTCACATTCCGCTGGTGATACCGGCTCGACACCAGCCGGCTCCCGTCCCGCAGGTTCACCACGTACATCCCGCGCCCGTACGGCTCCAGCGTCCTGATCGCGGCGACGTTGACCAGCGCCGACCGGCGGAGGCGCACAAAGCGCGGAGGCGCATCGCCGGGGCCGGCGAGGCGCTCTTCCAGCCCGTTCAAGGTGCCGCGCAGCTGGTGGACCCGTCCGCCGGCATGCACCCGGGTGTAGTTGCCCTGTGCCTCGATCCAGTCGATCGAGGCGACCTCCACGAATGCCTTCTTCTCCCCCTCCGTAACGACCAACCGGTCGGGAGCACCCGGCTGCAGAACCGGCGACGGACCTTCACCGCCGTTCCGCCTCGCGGCCAGCAGGCTCTCGAGGCGCTCGGCCAGTGACGCGCCCTGTTCCAGTGACCGGAGTCGGGCGGCGCGATCGAGCGCCTCGCGGAGCCGTTCCGGGTCCACGGGCTTGAGCACGTAGTCCACGGCGTGCACTTCAAAGGCGCGCAGCGCATGCCGGTCGTAGGCGGTCACGAATACGACGAGCGGCATCGCTTCGGCGCCGATGCGTTCGATCACTTCGAAGCCGGTCGTACGGCCGAGCTGGATGTCGAGCAGCACCAGGTCCGGTTGCCGTTTCTGAATAGCCGCCACGGCCTCGTCACCGCTGGCACACTCCCCGACACAGGTAATCCCCGGCAATGCGTCGAGCTCCCGCCTCAGTCCCCGGCGGGCCAGTGGCTCATCGTCGACGATCAGGACCTTCACGGCGCGGTCCGGAAGGGAAGGGTGAGGTCGACACGGGTTCCGCCCGGGCCGCCGATCGGCTCCAGCCGGATCGAAGCCCCGCCGCCATAGAGGCGGTCGAGACGCTCGCGGGTGTTACGCAGTCCGATGCCTTCCCGGCGGCCGCTGGAATCTCCCGGGCCGGGGCCGTTGTCCTCGATGGTGAGCCGCAAGGCGCCGTTCTCCCGCCAGGCCCGGAGTGCCACGCTGGCCGGCGCGCCCCGGTCCTTGAAGCCGTGCTCGATGGCGTTCTCCACCAGCGGCTGCAGCATGAGCACGGGGACCCGCGCCTCGGCGGCGGCGGGGTCCAGCGTGAGCCTCACCGCGAGCCGGTCCCCGAAGCGTACCCGCTGGATATCGAGGTACTCATCGAGGAACTCGAGTTCCTTCCGGAGCGCCACTTCGTGCTCGGCCTCGTCGAGGCTGCGGCGGAGCAGCGAGCCGAGCCGGAGCACCATGCGGCGCGCCTTGTCCGCATCCTCGATGGTCAGCACGGAGATGGCGTTTAGGGTGTTGAACAGGAAATGCGGGTTGAGCTGGGAGCGAAGCTGGTCGAGCTGGGCCCGGGTCAGCTGCCCTTCGAGCACGGCGCTCCGGGCCCGGAGGCGCAGCATCGTGTACCCTCCCACGATGAGCTAGTAGAACAGCACTCCCATGAACACGCCCCACACCAGGGAGGCGCGCACCCGCAGCATCCACATCCCCGCACCGGAGGCCGGCACATCTCCGGTGAAGATGAGAGTGCCGAGGTGGAGTCCGAAGGCCACCAGGGAGACCAGCGCGGCGAGCGGCAGGGCGGTCAGTGCATGCCGCCAGGCGTTGAGCCGGGTGCCTTGGCCTTCGAGCGGCCAGCGCCGCGCCAGGTCGAGCACCCGCGGTGAGACCAGTGCCCACACCACCCAGTAGAGCAGTTCCTGCAGGATGTCCCATTCGAACTGGATGGGACGTCCCGCCGCCAGCGCCATGAACACGACCTGGGACACGAAAAAGAGCCCCACGGCCAGTGAGGCCAGGACGACGCGGGTCGCTTCGCGGTCAGCGGAACTCATGGCGGAATAATCGGACGCGTGCCGGAGCGACGCAACGGGATTTGGCGCGGGAGCTGGACGGAATCCCGCTCGTCACGCCAGGAAGCCCGTTCGTCACGGCCGCCGGCCCGCCGGTTGCGCATTGCTGGAGTCTCGCCGGGAAAAGGCATTGCTTCACGATGGCGCATCGCGTCCTGCGCCGACGATTCACCTCTTCCGTGGAGCCGGCCATGAAACGTGTCGCCGCCTTTCTCCTTTCTCCTTTCTTCCTTCTCCCCCTCTCGGAACATCAGGTGGACACCAGGCCCGCTCCGTCGAAACTTCACCTCGAGCAGGTCGGCTCCGATTCGACCTCGTTCGACGTGATTGCCACGATGATCGTTGGGCCGACGGAACTGCTGCTCTGGGACGCCCAGTATCATGTGGCCGACGCCGAGCGGCTGGCGGACCGGATCGCGGCGACCGGCAAGCATCTCAAGGCGATCGTCCTTTCGCATCCCGACCACGATCACTTTGCCGGGGCGCTGATCATCGTGCGGCGATTCCCCGGCACCCCCGTCTACATGGCGCCCGCGGGCCTCGCCGAATATCAGCGGACCGCCGCCCAGTTCTTCAATGGAGAAAAGAGCCGCCGGCCGGAACTGCTCACCGACAGCATCGTCACCGTGCAGCCGCTGCCTTCGCTGCATCTGACGGTGGATGGGGAAGCGATCGAGGTCGTGCCGGACCTCAACGGCGATGTGGAGAAGGCCAGCAACAGTGTCCTCTGGATCCCCTCGCTCAAGACGGCGCTGGTCGCGGATCTGGCCTTCAACGGCGTACACCCGTGGCTCGGCGCGTCGAGTGAGACGTCCCGCAACGGCTGGCGCGCCGCACTGAAGAAGATCCAGGCGCTCAAGCCCGATTCGGTCATTCCGGGCCACAAGCGC
>DATEHG010000132.1:0-8440 GCA_035279705.1 Gemmatimonadales bacterium | reverse complement strand
ATGGTGATGCCGGGGGACAACATCCAGATGACGATCGAGCTGATCACGCCGATCGCGATGGACGAGGGGCTGCGCTTCGCGATCCGCGAGGGTGGGCGGACGGTGGGCGCCGGCGTGGTGACGAAGATTCTGAAGTAGTCGCCAGTCGCGAGTCACGAGTCTGAACCAACAGGCTCGCGACTCGTGACTCGTGACTGATTGAAATAGCAGCCCAGGTACGAAACCAGAGAGGTCCCATGGCCCAGAAAATCCGCATCCGTCTCAAGGCGTTCGACCACGGCGTCCTCGACCAGGCCGCCGCGGACATCGTGCGCACGGCCGAGAAGACGGGAGCGCAGGTGTCGGGTCCGATTCCGCTGCCGGTCAAGATCGAGCGGTGGACGGTGCTCCGCAGCCCGCATATCGACAAGAAGAGCCGCGAGCAGTTCGAGCTGCGCACCCACAAGCGGCTCCTGGACATTCACGACTCACGCCCGCAGACCATGGACGCGCTGACCAAGCTCGACCTGCCGGCCGGTGTGGACGTCGAGATCAAGGTCGAGTAGCCATGGCCACTGGACTGATCGGGCGCAAGCTCGGCATGACCCGCGTGTTCGCGGAAGACGGCACCTCGGTGCCGGTGACGGTGATCGAAGCCGGTCCCTGCCGCGTGGTACAGGTGCGCGACAAGGCGGTGCAGCTGGGCTTCGGGGCCCAGAAGCCGGTGCGGGTGACCAAGGCGGAACTCGGCCACGCCAAGGCGGCGGGCCTCGAGGCCGCGCCGTGGATCCTGCGCGAGTTCGATACCGGAGCCGACGAGCACAAGCCGGGTGAGACCGTCACGGTGGGAATCTTCGCCACCGGCGAGCGGGTCAAGGTCACCGGCACCACCAAGGGCCGCGGCTTCCAGGGCGTGGTGCACCGCCACGGCTTCGGCGGCGGTCCGGCGACGCACGGCAACACCCGGCACCGCAAGCCCGGTTCGATCAGCCCCGGCACCGACCCGTCCCGCGTCATCAAGGGAAAGCGGATGCCTGGCCACATGGGCGCCGAGCGTCACACCGAGATGGGCCTGACCGTGGTCCGGGTGGACGCCGAGCGCAACCTGCTGTATGTCCGCGGGGCCGTTCCCGGCGCCCGCAATGGTGTCCTGATGGTCACCAAGCAGAAGAACAGGAGCCGTCATGATTGAGGCCCCGCACTACTCCGCCTCCGGCGCCAAGAAGAGCGCCGAGTTTGCCCTGCCGGGCGCGTACTTCGACGGGGACGTGAACGAAGCGGTGATGCATACCGCCGTGCGCGCCTACCTGAACAACCAGCGCCAGGGCACGGCCGCGACCAAGACCCGGAGCTTCGTCTCCGGCGGCAACCAGAAGCCCTGGAAGCAGAAGGGCACCGGCCGCGCCCGCGCGGGTTCCAGCCGTTCGCCGCTCTGGCGGGGCGGTGGCATCGTGTTCGGCCCCTCGCCGCGCGATTACCGCACCGACATTCCGCGCAAGGTCCGGCTGCTGGCCCGCCGCTCCGCGCTCAACACCCGCGCCGCCACCGGCGGCATGGTGGTAGTGGAGGCGCTGGCCTTCACCTCGCCCAAGACGGGCCAGCTGGTCGAGCTGCTCACCAAGCTGGGCATCGCCGAGAAGAAGGTGCTCATCCTGACCCACGGGGTGCATGAGGCGCTCTACTTGAGCAGCCGCAACCTGCCGCGGGTGCACGTGATGAACTACGCCGAAGCGGCTGCCTACGATGTCCTGTGGGCCGATGTGGTGGTGGTGGAAGAGGGCGCGCTGACCGATGAGGCCACGCCCGCGACCCGCACCTTCACCCCGACGCCGCGCCCGGCGCCCGATGCCGCTCCGGCGGCACGGGCCAAGCCGGCCCGGCCGAAGGCGGAAGCCAAGCCGAAGGCCGCCAAGGCCGAGGCCAAGGCGGCCAAGCCGAAGACTGAGTCGAAGCCGAAGGCGAAGGCCGAGACCAAGCCGGCTAAGAAGACTGAAGCCAAGAAGGCCGCCGCCAAGAAGCCGGCGCCCAAGAAGAAGGGGGGCAAGTAATGCCCGCGCTGCACGAGATCATCGTCCGCCCGGTCGTCACCGAGAAGAGCTCGGCGGCGTTCCAGGCGCGCAAGGAATACACGTTCGAGGTGCACCCGGAGGCGAACAAGTTCCAGATCCGGGCCGCGCTCGAGAAGCTGTTCGACGTGAAGGTCACCGACGTGCGCACCATGCAGGTCCGGCGCAACTCGGTGACCCGGGGCCGCACCCGCGGCGTCACCGCTCGCTGGAAGAAGGCGATCGTGACGGTGCAGGACGGCCAGACCCTGCCGGTCTTCGAGGGCTGAGGCGCACATGAGCATCAGGAAATTCCGTCCGATCACCGCCGGGACCCGGTTCCGGTCGGTCTCCGGGTTCGACGAGATCACCCGGACGACGCCGGAGAAGTCGCTGCTCGAGCCGATGCGCAGCCAGGGCGGGCGCAACAACCTCGGCCACGTGACCGCGCGCTACAAGGGCGGCGGGCACAAGCGGATGTACCGGATCATCGACTGGAAGCGGAACAAGTTCGGCATCCCGGCCAAGGTCGCGGAAATCGAATACGATCCGAACCGGAGCGCCCGGATCGCGCTGCTGGTCTACGCCGACGGCGAGAAGCGCTACATCCTGCACCCCAAGGGCCTGAACCAGGGCGACACGGTGATCTCCGGTCCCGGCAGCGATGCCCGGAACGGCAACGCCCTGCCGCTGGGCGAGGTCCCGGTGGGCTCGGCGGTGCACTGCCTGGAGCTCAAGATCGGCAAGGGCGCGCAGCTCATCCGCACGGCGGGTGGCAGCGCCCAGGTCGTGGCCCGCGAGGGCGATTACGTGACCGTCCGGCTCCGTTCGACCGAGACCCGGCGGATCCACGCCCGGTGCCTCGCGACGCTCGGCGAAGTCGGCAACGCCGAGCATGAGCTGCTCTCGGTGGGCAAGGCGGGGAAGAACCGCTGGCTGGGCAAGCGCTCCAAGGTGCGCGGCGTGGCCAAGAACCCGGTCGACCACCCGCTGGGTGGCGGCGAGGGCAAGACGTCCGGCGGCCGTCCGCCGGTCTCGCCCTGGGGCAAGCGCGAAGGGGTCAAGACCAGGGGCCGGAAGAAGGGCTCGAACAAGCACATCGTCCGTGGCCGCAAGCGCGGCAAGGCAACGACGTAACCGGCTAACGGCTAACGGCCAAAGGCTACCATGGCACGCAGCGTCAAGAAGGGCCCGTTCGTTCAGGAGTCGCTGCTCCTGAAGGTCCAGGTGCTCAACAGCAAGAACGACAAGAAGGTGGTCAAGACCTGGAGCCGGGCGAGCACCATCCTGCCCGAGTTCGTGGGGCACACCTTCGCGGTGCATAACGGGAACAAGTTCGTCCCCGTGTACGTGACCGAGAACATGGTGGGTCACAAGCTTGGCGAGTTCGCGCCCACCCGGCTGTTCCGCGGGCACAGCGGCAAGCTCGTCGCGGACAAGAAGGCCAAGCCGGAGGCATGATCGACATGGAAGCCCGCGCGATTCAGCGGCTGGTCCGCCAGAGCCCCCGGAAGATGCGGTTGGTGGTCGACCTCATCCGGGGCAAGGATGTGAACGAGGCGATGGCCATCCTCAAGTTCAACAAGAAGCTGGCCGCCAAGCAGATCGAGAAGACGCTGCGGTCGGCCGTGGCCAACGCAGAGCAGAAGGCGCAGCAGGCCAACGCCGCCTTTGATCCGGACCGCCTGTACGTCAAGAAGGCCCAGATCAACATGGGACAGCCGCTCAAGCGGTTCACCGCTGCCGCGCAGGGTCGCGGCACGCCGATCCGCAAGCGGACCAGCCACGTGGAAATTCACGTGGATTCGAAGGAGAGCGAGTAATGGGTCAGAAAACTCATCCGATCGGCTTCCGGCTGGGCATTGTCCGGCAGTGGAAGTCCCGCTGGTACGCCACCAAGGACATGCCGGCCCTCCTCAAGGAGGATGAGCTGGTCCGCAAGTACCTGCACGCGCGGCTGGGCCATGCGGCCATCGCCGAAGTGCACGTCGAGCGGAAGCCCGGCAAGGTGACCGTGACGGTCCACACGGGCCGTCCGGGCGTGGTGATCGGCAAGCGCGGCGCCGAGGTGGACAAGCTGCGGGACGAGCTGGCCCAGCTGACCGGCAAGGAAGTGGCGATCAACGTCGAAGAGATCAAGCGGCCGGAGCTGTCGGCCCAGCTGGTCGCCGACAACATCGCGCACCAGCTGACCCAGCGCATTTCGTTCCGCCGCGCCATGAAGCGGGCGGTGCAGGGCACGATGCGGATGGGCGCGCAGGGCATCAAGGTGCGGGCGGCGGGCCGCCTGGGCGGCGCCGAGATCGCGCGGACCGAGGGGTACCACGAGGGGCGGGTGCCGCTCCACACCCTGCGGGCCGACATCGACTACGCCACCAGCACCGCCAAGACGACCTACGGCACGATCGGGATCAAGGTCTGGATCTTCAAGGGTGAGGTCGTGGCCGACGTGTCGGGCAAGACCTACAGCACGGGGGCGTAAGCCATGCTGGCGCCGAAGCGAGTCAAGTTCCGCAAGATGTTCAAGGGCAAGACCGGGGGCATCGCCTCCCGGGGCAACTCGGTGTCGTTCGGCGAGTGGGGGCTGATGAGCCTCGAGCCGGGCTGGATCACCAACCGCCAGATCGAGGCGGCCCGCGTCGCGATGACGCGCGAGATGAAGCGCGGCGGCAAGGTGTGGATCCGGATCTTCCCGGACAAGCCGATCACCAAGAAGCCGGCCGAAACCCGCATGGGGAAGGGCAAGGGCAATCCGGAGGGGTGGGTGGCGGTGGTGAAGCCGGGCCGGATGCTGTTCGAGCTCGAGGGAATCAACGAGGAACTGGCCCGCAAGGCGCTGGGCCTGGCGGCGGCGAAGCTGCCGGTGCAGACCCGGTTCGTGAAGCGGCAGGAGGCCTAGGCCATGAAGATGGAAGAATTGAAGGACCTGAGCGTCGCGGAGCTCGAGGCGAAGCTGGCGGAGCTCAAGAACGACTCGTTCCGCCTGCGGTTCCGCGGCGCCACGGAGTCGATCGAGAACCCGATGCAGTTCCGCAAGAACCGGCGCGACATCGCGCGGATCAACACGATCCTGCGCGCCCGCCGGACCCAGGCCGAAGGAGTGCAGTCATGAGCGAAGCCGTCCAGGAAACCCGCAACCGGCGGAAGGTCCGGACCGGTGTGGTGACCAGCGACAAGATGACCAAGACCGTGACGGTCTCGCTGGTCCGGCAGTTCAGCCACCCGGCCTACGGCAAGCAGGTGGTGCGGACCAGCACGGTCAAGGCGCGGGACGAGCACGGCGCCAAGGTGGGCGACACGGTGCGGATCATGGAAACCCGGCCGCTGGCCAAGACGGTCTGCTGGCGGGTCACCGAGATCATCGAGCGGGCCAAGTAATTCCCGACGGGCCACGGCGCCCGTCCGAACGAGTAGGGCCAGCGAGGCTGACATGGTACAGCAGGAGAGCATTCTCAAGATCGCGGACAACAGCGGCGCCCGCCGGGCGCTGGTGATCCGCGTGCTGGGCGGCAGCCGCCGGCGCTACGCCGGGCTCGGCGACCTCGTGGTGGTGGCCATCAAGGACGCCATCCCGACCGGCCAGGTGAAGAAGGGCGACGTGGCCAAGGCGGTCATCGTCCGGACGGTGAAGGAGACCCGCCGCAAGGACGGCTCCTACATCCGGTTCGACGAGAACGCGGCGGTGCTGATCAACGATTCAGGCGAGCCCC
Organism: Gemmatimonadales bacterium; assembly: GCA_035279705.1. Lineage (GTDB taxonomy): Bacteria > Gemmatimonadota > Gemmatimonadetes > Gemmatimonadales > GWC2-71-9 > DATEHG01. Next base: position 2,706 of record DATEHG010000132.1, on the reverse strand, counting down.
GGGCGACCCGTATCTTCGGGCCGGTGGCGCGCGAACTGCGCGAGAAGAAGTACATGAAGATCGTCTCGCTCGCGCCGGAGGTGCTCTGACATGAAGCCGCTGGTCTTCAAGAAGCGCAAGCGGATCCGCCACGCGCCGCCGGTGCGCCAGAAGCTGCACATCACCCGGGGAGACACCGTGCAGGTGATCTCGGGCGACGACAAGGGCAAGCGGGGCAAGGTGCTGCAGGTCTTCCCCAAGACGGGCCGGGTGAAGATCGAGGGCGTGAACATCAATACCGTCCACCTGCGGGCCACGCAGAACCAGAAGGCGGACATCGTGAAGCGGGAGGGCGCGATCCATCACTCGAAGGTGATGCTGATCGATCCCAAGAGCGGGGAGCCGACCCGGATCCGCCGCCGCCGCGACGCCGACGGGACCACCGAGCGGGTGGCGGTCAAGTCGGGGCAGCCGATCGTAAGGAGCCGGTAACATGGCCGAGACCAAGCAGGAAGGCGCGCCGGAGGCCAAGCAGCAGAAGGCGCCTCGCGGCGAAGGGAAGAAGGGCAAGGACAAGGGCTCGAGTACGCTGGTGCTCGATCCGGCGCCCAAGCCGGTGGACGGCGTGCCCCGGCTCAAGACCTACTTCGACCAGACGATCCGGCCGAAGCTGATGAAGGAGTTCGGCCTGACCAATCGGCACGAGGTGCCGCACCTGGTCAAGATCGTGCTCAACGTCGGCCTGGGCGAGGCGAACAAGAATCCCAAGCTGCTGGACGCCGCCATCGAGGAGCTGGCCCTGATCACCGGGCAGAAGCCGGTGACCCGCCGGGCCAAGAAGGCGATCGCCAATTTCGGGCTCCGGGCCGGCATGCCGGTAGGGGCGTCGGTGACGCTCCGCAACGCCCGGATGTACGAGTTCCTGGACCGGTTCGTGAACGTGGCGCTCCCCCGGGTGCGCGACTTCCGCGGCCTGCCCAGCAAGTGTTTCGACGGCCGGGGCAACCTGACCGTCGGGATCAAGGAGCAGCTGATTTTCCCCGAGATCGACTTCGACAAGGTCGAGAACATCCACGGCATGGACATTACCGTGGTGACGACCGCCGACCGGGACGACCTGGCGTTTGCACTGATGCGGGAATTCGGCTGGCCGTTCCGCGGCGAGCAGCCCGTCAAAGTAGCGTAGGGAACCGAGGAGAAACGATGGCCAAGACCTGTTGGATTGAACGGGCGAAGCGGACGCCGAAGTTCAAGGTGCGCACGGTACGCCGGTGTCAGCGCTGCGGGCGCTCGCGCGCCGTGCTGCGCAAATTCGGCCTCTGCCGGATCTGCTTCCGCGATCTCGCGCTCCGGGGCGACATCCCGGGTGTCCGCAAGGCCAGCTGGTAGGGAGAGGACTCACGCATGAGCATGACAGATCCTGTTGCGGACATGCTGACCCGGATCCGGAACGCCTGCCAGGCGGGCCACCGGAGGGTCGACATGCCAGTGTCCAAGCTGAAGCGCGAAGTGGCGCGCCTGCTGCTGGACAACCATTTCATCGCGGACTTCAAGGTGCTGGACGACGGCGCGCACGGCGTGCTCCGCCTGTACCTGAAGTACCACAACGAGCAGCCGGTCATCCGTGAGCTGCGCCGAGTCTCGGCGCCCGGACTCCGCCGCTACGTCAAGTCCCGCGAGATCCCCCGGGTGAAGAATGGCCTCGGCATGGCCATCGTCTCCACGCCCAAGGGACTCATGAGCGACCGCGATGCGCGGACGGCCAACCTGGGCGGCGAGCTCCTCGCCGTCGTCTGGTAGGAGGTCGCCATGTCTCGAATCGGCAAGCGGCCGGTGGCGATCCCCAAGGGCGTCACGGTCACCGTCGACGGGAACACCGTGCAGGTCCAGGGCCCCAAGGGGGAGCTGGTCCGCACGTTCCCGGCCGACATGAAGATCGCCAGGGACGGCGAGCAGCTCACCGTGGCGCGGCCCAGCGACGAGGCCCGGCACCGGGCGCTGCACGGCCTCTCGCGCACCCTCCTCGCCAACATGATCGAGGGCGTGAGCAAGGGCTACATGAAGCAGCTGGACATCCAGGGCGTCGGCTACAAGGCCGAGACCAAGCCGTTCGGGCTGCAGCTCGCGCTGGGCTTTTCCCACCCGGTGCAGTACAAGGCGCCGAAGGGGATCAAGTTCACGGTCGACAACAACACCCAGGTCAAGATCGAGGGGGCGGACAAGGAAATGGTGGGCCAGGTGGCCGCCGAGCTCCGCAGCCTCCGCAAGCCCGAGCCGTACAAGGGCAAGGGTGTCCGGTACCTGGGCGAGCAGGTCCGCCGCAAGGCCGGCAAGACGGGAGCCAAGTAACATGCGCCGCATCATTTCACCCAAGACGCGCAGTGAACTGCGTTACCGGCGCCACCTGCGGGTCCGCAAGTCGCTCAGCGGTTCGGCCGAGCGGCCGCGGCTGGTGGTGTACCGCTCGCTCAAGCACATCTACGCGCAGCTGGTCAACGACGACCTGGGCGTGACGCTGGTCGGCGTGAGCGACCAGTCGGAAGGGCTCGCGGTCGAGGGCAAGGGCAAGGTGGCCCGCAGCAAGGCGGTCGGCAAGCTGCTCGCCGGCAAGGCGAAGGACGCCGGGGTCACCAGGGTCGTGTTCGATCGCGCGGGCTACCAGTATCACGGCCGGGTGAAGGCCGTCGCCGAAGGCGCCCGCGAGGGCGGATTGGAGTTCTAGCATGA
>DATEHG010000131.1:0-26039 GCA_035279705.1 Gemmatimonadales bacterium | reverse complement strand
TCCGCAAACTTCTTCAAGTCGATGTTGCCACCGGAAACAACCGCCACGATCGGCCCCTGCCCCGCCTTCCCGGTGAGGGCGGCGGCGAGGCCGAGCGCGCCGGCCCCTTCCGAGATGACCCGCGACTTTTCCGCCATCAGCCGCATGGCAGCGCGCACCTGATCCAGCGTCACCACGATCGAGCCATCGACCAGCGGCTGCATCCGCTGCCACATCCGCGGGAACACGCTCTTTCCCCCTGCGCCATCCACGAACGACGCCTGCCACTCTCCGAACTCCTGGGCCGACCCGCGCTCCAGTGACCTGGCCATCGGCGCGGCTGTCTCCGGCTCGGCGCCGAACAGCTTGAGGCCCGGCTTCAACGCCTTGAGCGCACTGCCAACGCCGACGATCAGCCCACCGCCACCGATGGCGCAGATCACGGCCGTCGTGGCCGGCTCGTCCTCCAGGATTTCCAGCCCCATCGTCCCGTGACCGGCGATGAAATTGTGGTCGTCGAAGGGATGGATGAACGTCCCTTCGACGCCGGGATGCGCCCGGTCGCCAAGCGCCTGCCAGGCCCCGGCATAGGAAACCGGAACGATCTTGGCGCCGAGCGCCTTCATCCGTTCGAGCTTGGCCACGGGCGCGGTCTCGATCGCGACCACCGTGCAGGGAATCCCCGCCTGCCGCGCCGCGTAGGCCACTCCCTGGCCCGCATTCCCCGCGCTGATCGTCCACACCCCCCTGCCCCGCTCGGCGTTCGAGAGCAGCGCGACCGCATTGGCCGCACCGCGCAGCTTGTAGGCATTGATGGGCTGGAGGTTCTCGAGCTTGAGCCGGATATCAGGAAAGCCCGGGCCCAGTTCGAGTTTGACGAGGGGAGTGCGCACGGCCGTGCCCTGGATCCGGACCCGGGCGGCGCGGATTTCGTCGAGGCCGATCGGGCGAACAGGGTCTGTGAGTCCAGCGGTCATGGCCGGGTCAGTCTCGGTGGCGGGAGATGCAACAGCTTACCACGGATTGTACGGATGGAAAGGGCTTGCCCGGGAATCGACGCTGCCGCAAGCGAATCTCGTCGACGGACCTTCCTCCGGCGCAAGAACGCCGCCGGACCGACGGGCCCGGCGGCGTTTCCCAGAGGGCCGATGCCTGCTCAGAAGATGAAGTCGACCCAGCCCGATTCATTGGCCACCGCCAGAACCAGGCCGCTCGGATCGAGTGCCATGCGCCGGGGGTGCCCTCCGGTAAATATCGTCTTCGCCACCAGGTGATTGACCAGATCGATCACCTGCACCTGGCCGTCCAGCGGGCAACTCATGTAGGCCGTCAGGCCGTCCTTGCTGACCGCGAGCCCATATCCCGCGCACGTCGCGATCGGAATTCCGGGATTGCCGGTGGCGAGATCGACGGTGCTGAACCTGGGGGTGTCCTCGACCGCTTCGTAGAGGGTGGCCCCGTCACTGGAGACCACGATCCCCTGCACCAGTCGTGCCCCGGTGAACTGGCGCAGCCTGGCCAGCGTGGTCCCGTCGAGCTCTTCGACGATTCCGAGACCGCTGGCATAGACATCCCCGTTGACGGGGTTGATGGCGAGATGAATCAGGGCGGTGGTGTCCAGGTCGAATTGATGAATCACGTTGAGCGTCGCCACGTCGAGGGCGTAGACGTGCTTGTCGCCCGCCGCATAGAGCGTCTGGCCGTCCTGCGACAGCTTGACGTCGAAGACGTTGACCTGCAGCCCCGTCTTGGTGCCAACCACGACATTGTCGGCCACTCTGATCACGCTGAGACCGTCGAGGGGGGCGCCCGCCACATAGGCCAGCGTCCCGCTCGCATTGAAGGTCACCGCGACCGGCTGCCGACCCAGGGTGTCTGTCGTGGCCAGCGCATAGTCCGGAAGGTTCCCCCGGGAGATCTGACCCGGGAGATGGGCGACGTAGACCGCACCCAACGCGGAAATGCCGACCCCGAACGCGCCCTCGGCAACCGGAGTTGTGTGCTCAAGCCGTCCCTCGGGATGCCACGTCGCGACGACGGTGACCGGGATCGTATCGCGGAGTCCGGCGGCGCTCACCTCGATGCCGGTCGCCCCCAGCGGGCCGACGGCGTGAGCCGTGCCGTCCGCGCTCACGGTTGCGATCGCGGCATCCTCGCTGTGGTAAGTGATGGGAAGACCGGGAATCGTGTCACCGACGCCGTCCAGTACCACTGCCTCGATGCGGCGATTGCCTGAGGGCGTCAGGTGCATGACGGTCGGCAGGACCTTGAGCGTTGTCGCGACCTGGGTGATCGTCACCTGGACCGACTTGGCAATCCCACCGCCGCTCAGGGCAATGAATGCGGTGCCCGTCGGCCCGACGGAATGCAGCAGACCACCGGTTGTCACGGAAATCTTGGAGGGAGTCAGGCTGGTGAAGGTGACGACGTCTTCGCTGATGGGATTTCCGATGGCATCGAGCACCTCGGCCGAGAGTTGCAGGTTCTCCAGCTGACCCAGCGTGACCGGATCAGGTGAGAGCTGGAGCGAAGTGGACCGGGCCGTGATCACCAGGGGCACATCCGTCTCGGCCCCCTCCGTCTTGACGGCCACGCTCACCTTCCCGGGGAGGCCCTTCGACACCGCCATGCCGAGTGCGGACACCTTCACGCGCGTCGTGTCCGACGAGGTGTAGGTGACCTCCCTGCCGCTCATCGGGTGCCCGTCCATGTCGAGCACCGAGGCGTGCAGCTGGATCGAATCGAGCTGATAGAGATTCACGCTGTCCGGCGTCACGGCGACCCTGCCGACCTGGGGAGCCGCGGGATTGTCGGATCCGCAGGCTCCGAGATAGCACAGGGACACTCCGAGCAGCACGCCATGGAATACGGGGCGCATCCTGACTCCGTCGCAGAGTTCGAGTGGTGCTGGGTTGTGAGGGAAAACGACTCGGCCAGTCGTCCGGGATGAACTTGGGGAGGGTCGTGGACCTCGGCAACTACCCCTGATGATCGTGAAGCTTTGCTTCGGGCTCTCCTTGGGTTTCTTGATCGAATTTCGGTCGATCGGACCGAGCTGGCCTGCTTCGTCGCGGAACTGTGACAGGTCCCGGGCTATCCGGCGTTCACTGCCCCTCCTTCGGCGGATCCGGCAGCCGGATGAATTCCCCTTTCCCGATCACCCCGTCCTTCACGCGATAGAGCGTCGCTCCCGAAGGAAACTCGAGACCCGAGCCTTCGCTCGGTCCCACCACCGCCCCTGCCTGCTCGAACCGGATCGTCTGGCCGTTCATGACGTACGAGAGGGTTTCCCGCACATGCATGTGCCCGCCCAGCGCCAGCGGATAGTTGTGCCGGCGCAGGATGGCGAGCGCCTCCCCGGCGTTGGACACCACGTGGCGGAACATCGCCTTGCCATTCACGGTGATGACGCTCGGCGCGGGTGGAGTATCCATGTAGCCGTTGATCGTCTCGACCGCGGTGAAGAAGGGGATGTGATTGAACGTCACGACCGGCATCGAGGCCGGGACAAGCGCCAGGTCCCGCTCGAGCCAGGCCAGCTCCAGCGAGTCGACGTGGCCATAGTACCACTGGTCGTCGATGCCGACGCTGTTGAGGCCCACGAAGTGAACCCCGCCGTAGCTGAACGAGTAGTAGTCGGGACCGAAGTAGTGACGATACATCGCCCGGCCGTAGAGCGGGTGATCCGCGCTCACGTGCGAGCGCTGCCGCTCGATGCCGAAGTTGTCGTGATTGCCGGGCACCACCCAGACCGGCCGGCTGAACCGCCGCCGCTCCCGGTCCACCAGCTCGAAGCGGGGAATCGCCACCGAATCGGAGACCCGGAGCGCGTCCCGCACCAGGTCGCCCGTGATGAGCACGAAGGCGGGCTTGAGCGAATCCACCGCGGCCTCGAGCAGGCGGATCCGGGGCAGACTCGCCTCGTCGAGGTGGGTGTCGGAGGCGTGGACGAAGGTCCACTCGCGCGGGGCGGCCGCTCGCGCCAGGGCAAACTGGAGCGGCCCGCTTCCTGCCGCCTGCCAGAAGGCGCCGACCACCCGGTACCCGTCCGGCAGGCTCACGAACACCACCCCGGTCGGCGCCCCGCTCAGCGCAAAGGCACCCGTGCTGTCGGTCTGGACGACGTCCACCTGGTTGGATACGGCCACCCGGGCCATGCCCGGCTCCCCGCCGTCGCGGACGCCGTTGCCGTTCCGGTCGAAGTACACGGTGCCGGACACCGCTCCGCCCTGCAGCAGCGCCGCCATCACCAGGACGATCATGTCACCCCCTCGGCGTGGCGCCCGACGGCTCGACTCCGGACTCCCAACTCTCGACCCTCGACCCTCGACTCACTCCCCGGGATGATACTCCCGCTCCGTATGCCCCTTGAGCTGATCCCGGTAGTAATACACCGGCCGCAGGTTGCCCGAGGCATAGCGCTCGGCCTGGTCATTGAAGTGCTTCGACTTCGGGTCCCCGCTCTCGCCGCCGGCCGTGATGGCGCGCGCCCGGACGGAGTCCTTGCCGAATTCCACCACGGCGACGAAGCTGTTGCCGTAGGTCCCGTAGATCTTCTTGCTGCCGTTGTACGACCGGGCGCCGAACGACGCCAGTGAGCCCCAGCGCCCGGTCGTGAACGGTACCGGGATGCTCGCGCCGGAATCGGCAAACGGGTGCTCGATGTCATCGGTCAGCCGCTGGAAGCGGTTGATCTCGCCCCACGGCGTCTGCCACTTGCCGAAATCGGCGGCGAGCTTGTCCGACGCCGCCTGCAGGGCGGCCAGCCGCTGGTCCGCGGTGGCGCGCGTCGCCATGAAGTCGTAGACCGAGAGGTCCTCGTCGTCGGCGTTCTGCATGATGCGCCGCCACAGGTCCTCGCCCCAGTACACCGCGAGCGAGGTGGGCACCGACTCCGCCGACCAGCGGTAATCCCAGTTTCGAAGCAGCTTCATCTGTTCCGCCAGCTGCTTCTTCCGGGGATCGCCGGCACGGAGCGCGTCGTAGTCGCGGATGAGCGGCGGCAACAGCCGGGCAAAGGCGGGCTGATAGCTGTCGAAGGCGGCATCGATCAGCCCCTGGATCGAGAAATCCATCCGGGCGTGGAGCACCCGGATGGCATGGACGCCGCGCGGATTCTCCTCGTAGATGTCCACGTAGGCCGGAAACGCCGATTTGATCGGGCTGTCCGGTCCCGCCGCGGTCCAGGGCGAGTTGTTGGTGTTCTGGACCCACCCCGTGCCAGGATTGAAGACGTTGGGAGCCTCGTCGAACGACAGCAGCCCCTTCCACTCGGTGGCGGTGTCGCTGCCGTCCACCGGGTGCTTCCAGTCGAACTTCGGATCGCGCCGGGGAATGAAGGAGGCGTGGAAATAGGCGATGTTGCCGTCCGCGTCGGCGTAAATCGTGTTGTTCGACGAGTTGGACTGCAGCTCGACGGTCTGCTTGAACTCCTCGTACGTCCTGGCCCTGGTCCGGGTGTACGACTCGGTCAGCGCCTTGACCGGTTCCTGCATCAGCCGCACGGTGATCCACTTGCCGTCCGCCTGCTGCCGCACCACCGGTCCGTGGCCCGTGCGGAAGACGGTGAACTCCTTCTGCGCCAGCCCCCCCTCGGCCCGGTAGGGCACCGTGATCTTCTCCACCGTCACCGGCCGGTCCTCGCCTCCCTCCTTGTAGAACACGCTCTCGCCCTTCTTCTCGATCGTCTCGGCGTACTCGTCGACGGCGTCCACGCCGCTCGAGGTGTGCATCCACCCCAGCCGGTCGTTGAATCCCTGGTAGATGAAGAACTGCCCCCACGTCACCGCGCCGTAGGCGTCGAGCCCTTCCTCGCTCGCCATCTGCAGCTCGGAGCGGAAGAAGAAGGAGGTGTGCGGGTTGATCAGCAGCAGGGCCCGGTGGTCGGCGCTATTGGCCGGTGCAATGGCGATCCCGTTGGAGCCGGCCGGATCGCCGGGGAGGTCGCCGCCGGCGGCCGCCACCGTGACCGGCCCCTTGCCGTAGAACGCCTCCAGCGCCTTGAGATCGATGGACTCGATGTCCCCGCCGATGCTCCCTTCGCTGTAGGAGAGCGGCATCCACGGCTCGAAATGCGTGATGACCCGGGGTTTCACCTCCGGATGCTTGAGCAGGTACCAGTTGAGCCCGTCGGCCCAGGCGTCCATCAGCACCTTGAGCGACGCGGGGCTCGCCGCATACTGTGCCTTGAGGGTGTCGGGATTCATGAACAGCTTCTGGCGCAGATCCTGGTAGACGGCGCTCTGCCCCTCCGCCTCCGCCAGCCGCCCGATCGAGTTGAGGTAGTTGGTCTCGACCCGGTTGAAGTCGTCCTCCGCCTGCGCGTAGATCATCCCGAAGACCGCGTCCGCGTCGGTCTTGCCGTAGACGTGGGCAATCCCCCAGTCGTCCCGGATGATGGTGACCTGGCTGGCCCGCGCGGCAAGGCGGGCGCTTTCATCGCTGATCTTGTCGGGGGGGCTGCAGGCGGCGATGGCGGACGAGACGGCGATGAGGAAGACCGGGAGTCGCAGAGACATTCGCTCGAGAGTTCCGTTGGAAGGAGAGAACCGGGCGGCTGGAATGGTGGAAAGCCGCGTATCGACCATGGCGGACTTCAATAATGCAGGCCGCCGAGCGGATTGACCAGAGGAGACGGAGGCAGGAGACGGGAGCCGGGTGAACTGCGTGAAGGGTGAAAAGTGAAAAGTGAACAGGAAACGGTCAACTGTTCACCGTTCACTGTTCACTGTCCACGACCAACGACTAACGACTACCGACTTGCCGCGGAGTCGATCTGCAGGCTGAACCTGCCGTCCCCCGCCTCCATCCGCACGATCTCTTTCCCGTTCTTGTCCCGCACATGCAGACTCGCGCCGGTCGAGTCGGCCAGCAGCCGGAGAATGGCCCGGCCCAGCTCGTCGTTCACCCGCACATCGGCGCCGCCATCACCGGCGTTGACCTGCACCCGCTTGCCGCTCTGGTCGCTCACGTTGACCCGCACCTGGCCGTCGGACTCGACCGTGGCCTTGAACGGATCGCCATCGCGCATCCGCCGCGAGGCCTTCTCCGACACCGCGATCGGCCGGGTATCGCCGGTGGGTTCGAATCGCGCATAGCCGATCGTGACCAAGGCGGCGTTTCCCTGGTCACCGCAGCTGAAGCCGTCCTCGACTCCACTCCCGTCTCCATCGGCCACCAGCAGGTCACAATCGCGCAGCCGGCGCGCCTCGCCGGCGCTGGACAGATCGACCGCCAGGTTCATGGCGGGGATTTCGTTCCTGATCGTCCGCTGGATCACCAGCCGGCGGATCGTGCCGATCCGGTGGCCGTCGAGGCGGAAGGGCATCTCCTGGTCCGCGAATGGGCCGTGCGCACCCCGGAGGTGCGAAGCGAGCGAACTCAGGCTCGCCAGCTGCACCACACCCCCCACCGCTGCCCCGGGGGCTGGATCGGCCGTTGGCGCTGAAGCAGGCGGTTGGAGAGCGGAACCGAGGGCCGCCTCGATGCGGTCGTGCGCGTCGCGGACGAGACCGACCGCGACCATTCCCACGGCAAATACAGCGAGCGCGCCGATGCCGATTCTCGTCCAGAGATTGTTCATGGGTCCCTCCGACCAGGCCGAGCGTGAAGCATGAAAAAAAAGGAACGCCCCCCATACGGAGGGCGTTCGACAATGGTTTCTGATTGGAACGTTTGAAACGTCAGCTTCAGGCTATGCCGCCTGGGATTCCGAGTTCGACCAGCGGCGGAAGAGCCAGACCGCGAACATCACCGCCACCACCAGGAAGACCAGCTTGATCAGGATCAGGACGGCCCCCACGGCGACGGCTACCAATGGAAGCAGAAACGCCGCGAGCAGCTTCCACAACAGCAGGGCCACGATCCCGGTGGCCGCGAGGCCGAACATGGGCTTGAGCACAGCGGACTCCGTCAGGGGATGCCGGGCTTACGCGCCGTTGGCCCGGCCGGTTTCAGGGTGGGACGTTTCAACAGAATGGAACAGGCCGCGGATGAACGCGGACCCTGCGGGCGCGGATCGCTCCGCTCACCGTCAGAATCCGAGCGTTCCCTGGAGATTCGAGTTGTTGTTGAACAACAAAACCATCGCCGCGTGCAGTTGCGATGGCCGGATACGAGCGGAACGATCCGTGTTCATCCGCGGCTATTTCCGCGTTCTTCCGCGACCTGCAGTTCTGAAAAGAATCACTGTGGCGGCTTCGGCTGCCCTCCCGGATTCCACGTCGGTGCCGGCCCGTCCGCCAGGATCCGGACCGCGGCCACTCCGGCCTGAATGATCTTGGTCATGTGAGGGAAGTCCACCCGGCTCACCTCGTCGCTCGGCTCGTGGTAGTCGGTATGCATGTTGTACGAGCTCAAGGTGTGCGCGGGGATCCCGCGCCAGGCAAACGCGATGTTGTCACTGCGCTGAAAGAATTCCTGGTCCGGCCGCGGATCCGGTGCGATCGGGAGCCCCGCCGCCTTGAATGACGGCCCCATGCTCGAGCGGTCGAAGCCGGTGAGCCAGCCCTTCCCCGCCCCGCCCGCCAGCGAATCGGGCCGGCCGATCATTTCGATTTCCATGTTGGCGACCATCTTCTCGAGCGGCACGACCGGATGCTTGATGTACCACCGGGTGCCGAGGAGTCCCACCTCCTCGCCGGTCGTGGCGAGGAAGATGACGGTGCGCTTCGGCGCCGGGCCGCGCGCCATGGCCCGGGCAATCTCGAGCACCGCCACGACGCCCGAGGCGTCGTCGTCGGCACCGTTGTAGATCGAATCGCCTGCCACCGGTTTGCCGATGCCCAGGTGGTCGTAGTGGGCATCCACCAGCACCGCCTGGTCCTTGAGCGCCGGATCGCTGCCGCGCACCACGCCCACCACGTTGTAGCCGAACACCCGCTGACTCTCGCTCGGCACCCGGGACCCGGTCGAATCGAGCAGCCGGAGGATCGCCGGCTGGTTCCCTCCGCGCGCGGCCCGGCCGATCGGCACCCGCTGCAGGTAGCCGCTGTCTCCCATGGCCACGAGGCCGAATGCCGTGAAGCGCCCGGCGAGATAGCGTGCGGCGCGCAGCGACCCCGGGCTCGCGGTGGCGCGCCCCTCCATCGAATCGTCGGCCAGGGCGGAGAGTTCCGCCCGCACATCGGACTCCCGCACCTGCGGGAGCGCGGGATCGGTCGATTGGGGATTGGAGGAACCGTGGTTGGCACAGGCCGATACGGCCAGTAGCACCCAGAGTCGTAGATTCATGACGTTGGCCCGTCGTGGTTTGAGAACAGCCTGCCGCGGAAAACTTGAAGGACAACAAGCCGCGGAAAGAGCGGAGCGTTCCGCGTGCTTCAGCGCTGTGTTCCGCGTTCTTCTGCGTCCAGCAGTGCCGCAGTTCAGCGGGGATAGTAGCGCTCGTTGCGTTCCGACTTTTCCACCAGCCGGGCGGCCGGGGTGAAGCGGTCGCCGAACTGCGCGGCGAGGTCGCGCAGCACGCTCACCACCCGGTGCCCGCCCAGGTCGTCGATCATGCGCAGCGGACCGCCGCGAAACGGCGGAAATCCGAAGCCGAAGATGGCGCCCATGTCGCCGTCGCGCGGCGAGCGGATCACCCCTTCGCTCGCGGCCATGGCGGCCTCGTTCAGCATGGCATAGACCAGGCGCTGTTCGATGGTTTCGGGGGAGTGGCTGTCCCGCGGCTGGACGCGGAGCAGATCGTAGACCCGTTCGTCGGGGCCGGTCTTGTGGCCCTCGTGATAGTGATAGAAGCCGCGGCCGCTCTTCCGCCCCTGGCGCCCGTCGGCCAGCATCTTCGGAATCACCTCCGTCGGCGCGAGCCGTTCGCCGAAGGCTTCGTGCATGACCTTGCCCGCCTTGGCCGCGACATCGAGGCCCACCTCGTCGATCAGGGCAATCGGGCCGACCGGGAAGCCGAATCGCAGCATCACCCGGTCGATGAGCTCGATCGGCGTTCCCTCGGCGAGGAGCCGCCCCGCCTCGTTAAGGTACGGGGTGAGGATCCGGTTGACCCAGAAACCGGGGTGATCCCGGACCACGATGACCGTCTTGCCGAGCTTGCGGCCGAAGTGCACCGCCGAAACGATGGTGGCGGCGCTGGTCTGCGGAGTGGGAATCACTTCGAGCAGCGGCATCTTCTCCACCGGCGAGAAGAAGTGCATGCCGATCACCTTGTCGGGCCGGCGGGCACGGGCCGCGATCTGGTTGATCGGAATCGTCGAGGTGTTGGTGGCAAAGATGGTTTCCGGCGCCGTGGCCGCCTCGACTTCCGCCAGCACATTGCGCTTGGTCTCGAGGTCCTCGAATACCGCCTCGACCACCAGGTCCGCGCCCTGGAATCCGCTGTAGTCGGTGGTGCCGGAGAGCAGCGCGGCCAGCCGCTCGAACTGGAATTTCGTGATCCGCCGGCGGGACAGCCGCCCCTCGAGGATGCCGGTCGCGGCGCGGAGTCCCTTCCCGACCCGCGACCACTCCGTGTCCCGGAGGCGCACCTCCACCTCGGCCGTGCTTACCGCGGTCCCGGCGATCCCGGCGCCCATGAACCCGGAGCCGATGACGCCGAGCCGGTGCACCGGGCGGGCCTGGGCGGAACCGGGCGGGACGCCGTCGTCCTTCTTGAGCGCGTTGCCCGCGAAGAAGAGCTGCACCAGCTTGCGCGAAACGTCGGTGACCGCCATCTCGCCGAACCGGCGATGCTCGACGGCATAGCCCTCGCGCCCGCCCTTCTCGAGTCCCGCCTCCACCGCATCCAGCGCGGCCAGCGGCGCCGGGTAGTGCCCGCCGGTCTTCTTGAGGGTCGCCTTCCGCGCCGTACGGTACACCAGGTGGCGGCCGAGCGGGTTGCGATCGAGGAACATGCCGCCCAACCCGGCCGGCAGTGGCGTCCGCTTGATCCGGCCGTTGGCGGCGAGGCGTTCCGCCGCCGCCACTGCGATCCGGCTCAGGATGCTGACCGGCACACACTCATCCACCATGCCGAGCTTGAGCGCCTTGGGCCCCGGCACGCTCTTGCCGGCCAGGATGATGTCGAGCGCCGCGCGCACGCCGATCAGCGCCGGCAGTCGCTGGCAGCCGCCGATGCCGGGAATGAGTCCGAGCTGGACTTCGGGCAGGCCGAGCGAGGTCCTGGGGTGGTCGGTGCAGATCCGGTAGTGGCAGGCCAGCACCAGCTCCATGCCCCCGCCGACGCAGGCGCCGTGGATGGCGGCCACGATCGGCTTGGGGAACTCCGCCACCGCGAACAGCATGTCCTGCCCCGCGCGGCTCAGCGATTCGAACTCCTCGCGGGTGGTGAGGCGGGTGAACTCCTCGATATCCGCGCCGGCAATGAAGCTGTCGAGCTTGCCCGACTGGAAGATGATGGCGCGCACCGTCGAATCCGCCTTGAGGCGGGCCAGCAGCGCCACGAATTCGTCGCGCACCTGGACGGTGAGCTTGTTGACCGGCTCGCCTTCGAGATCGAAGGTGACGAGCGCGATGCCGTTCTGGTTCTCGGTGGTGAAGGCGGTCATCGGAACTGGTCCCCCGTCCCCGGTGCCCTGTCCCCGAGGTTGCTCGGCCCGCCGGGTCGGCTCGCCGCGGCATCCGGTACTGCGGCCCGTGCATCGATCGACCGGGGACCGGGGACAGGGGACAGGGGACCGTTTGCCTGGATCATGATCTCTCCAGCACCATCGCAAACCCCATCCCCCCCTGCGCGCAGATCGAGATCAGCCCGAACTGCACGTCCCGCCGCTTCATCTCGTTGGCCAGGCTCGTCGCGATGCGTGCGCCGGTGGCGCCGAAGGGGTGCCCGACAGCAATCGAGCCGCCCATGACGTTGGTCCGCGTCCAGTCCACCTCGCCCACCGGCTCGCTCCGGCCGAGGCGCTCGGCCCACTCGCGCGAGGCCCAGGCCTGCGCGTTGGAGAGCACCTGGGCCGCGAAGGCCTCGTGAATCTCGACCAGCCCCAGCTCCTTCCAGGTGATGCCCGCGCGATCGAGCGCGAGGGGCACCGCGAAGACCGGCCCCATGAGGAGCTGCCAGCCGGGATCGACCGCGGCCACCGCGTAGCTCCGGATGTACGCCAGCGGCTCGTAGCCCAGGGCCCGGGCATTGTCCTCCGCCATGAGCAGCACCGCGGAGGCGCCGTCGGTCAGGGGCGAGCTGTTGCCGGCGGTGACCGAGCCGTACTTGCGGTCGAACACCGGTTTGAGGCCGGCCAGCGCTTCGAGTGAAGTATCCGGCCGGACCAGGTTGTCCGCCGTCACCATCTCTTCGCTCTTCGGCCCCGCGGACATCGGGGCGATCTCGAGGGCCAGCCGGCCGTCGGTCTGCGCCGCGGCGGTACGCTGGTGCGAGAGCAGCGCCAGCCGGTCCTGCGCCTCGCGGGTGATGCCGTTTTCCTTAGCCATCTTCTCGGCCGACTGCCCCATCGATTCGCCGGTCGAGGGTTCCGCGATCGCCGGCGAGACGGGCACCAGGTCCTTGACGCGCGCCCGTGAAAAGATTCCGAGGCGCTGGCCCAGGGACTTGGCCTTGCTCGCATCGACCAGGATCTGGCTCATTCTCCGGCTGTGCAGGATCGGAATGTCCGACAGCGACTCCGATCCGCCGGCCAGCACCACGTCCGCATGGCCGAGGGTGATCTGGTCGTAGGCGTAGCTGAGCGCCTGCCCCGCCGAGGCGCAGGCGCGATTGACCGAGAAGGCGGGAATGTCCTTGGGGAGCTGGGGCAACAGCGAGACTTCGCGGGCCAGGTTGGGAGCCAGGACCGACGGAATGACCTGGCCGAACACGACCTCGTCGATTTCCCGGCCGTCGATGCCCGTGCGGATCAGGAGTTCCTGCGCGGCGCGACGGGCCAGCTGGACGGCGGTGAGATCGCGGAAGACCGTGCCGCTGCGGGCGAACGGGGTGCGCACTCCGGACACCAGCGCCACCCGTCGGGACGGAAGTCCCATGATATATTCCCGGTTACCGCCGCTGGGCGACGACGCTGGCCACGGCACGCTGCCGCCCAGCGTCGAGGGGTTCGTAGACCTCGCGCCCGTGGATCATCTCCAGCGGCCTGACCAGCACGGCCAGCTCGCCGGACTTGAGCAGGTGATCGGGGGAGGTCGGTCCCCAGCCCAGCTCGCGCTGCCAGTCCAGGAAGGTTTCCATAATCAGAAGCCCGTTGGGGCCCACCAGATCGCGGATCTTCCCCATGCGGGCGCGATCGAGAAAGTTGAATACGAGGACCACGTCGAACTGGCCCAGGTCGGGCCACTCTCCCTCGAGATCGGTGCAGCGCCAGTCGATGGTGAGACCGAGGCGCGCGGCCGCCTCGCGCCCGGTATCGAGCTTGGCGGAGTCCCGGTCCACGGCCGTGACGGAGGCCCCGTGCTGGGCCGCGAGCAGCCCATGGCGTCCCTCGCCGCATGCCAGGTCCAGCACGCGGGCACCGGGGCGGATCCGGTGAACGTGCCAGAACAGCCACGGGCTGGGTCGGGAGATGTAGAGCACGGGCGCCGGAGTTCCCACGGAAGTCTGTGGCATCGAGCCTCGTTGGACCGGCTGACTCGCGAGCCGGTGGACCTGCTGGTCATTGGCGGCGGGATTACCGGCGCCGGAATAGCGCGGGATGCCGCGATGCGCGGCCTCACGACCGCCCTGGTGGAGCAGCACGACTTTGCCGCCGGCACCAGCTCCCGCTCCAGCCGCCTGATCCATGGCGGGCTGCGTTATCTCGAAGAGGGGGCCCTGCACCTGGTGTTCGAAGCCAGCCGGGAGCGCCGCACGCTGCTCCGCCTCGCTCCCCACCTGGTCCGCCCCCTCCCCTTCGTCTTCCCGGTCCACAAGGGCGACCGGGTCCCGCTCTGGAAAGTGGCCATCGGCGTCTGGCTCTACCAGGCGCTGGCCCTGTTCCGCAATGTGCGGCGGCCGCGCATCCTCGGCAAGCGCACCCTGCTCCGCCTCGAACCCGCCCTCAAGGCCCGGGGCCTCACCGGCGGGGCCCGTTACTACGACGCCCAGTGTGACGACGCCCGCCTGACCCTGGCCGTCATCCGCTCGGCGCTGAGCCATGGCGCGCTGGTGGCCAACTACATGGCGGTCACGGCGCTGACCCGCGAAGCGGGGCGGATCAGCGGCGCGAGCGTGGCGGACCGACTCACCGGCGATACCGGCGTCATCCGCGCCAAGGCCGTGGTCAACGCCACCGGACCGTGGGCCGACCGCCTGCGCAAGATGGAAGATCACGGCGCCGCACCGCTGCTCGGCGTCACCAAGGGCGCCCACGTCCTGGTGCGGCGTTCACGGCTGGGCCACCAGGAGGCCATCACCATGACCAGCCCGCTCGACGGGCGGGTCATGTTCGCCCTGCCGTGGGGACCGTTCAGCTACATCGGAACCACCGACACAACCACGACAGAGTCGGCCGACGACGTGGCCCCCCGCCCCGAAGACATCACGTACCTGCTGCGCTCGGCCAACGCGTATTTCCCCAATGCGCACCTGTCCGGGGACGATGTGCTGGCGGCGTGGGCGGCACTGCGGCCGCTCCTCGTGACCGAGCCCGGCCGGGGTCCGTCGCAGCGCTCGCGCGAGCATCGCATCGTGCGCGGCGCCGGCGGGATGTACACCATCGCCGGCGGCAAGCTGACCACCTTCCGCTCGATGGCCGCCGAGCTGGTGGACCAGGTGGCGGCGACGCTGCGCAAGGAGCGGGGCTTTCCCCGGCTGCCGCCCCCCGGCACCGACCACGAGCCGCTGCCCGGCGGCGAGGTTCCGGACCACACCGCCTTCCGCCAGGCCGGACTCGACCTCGGCCTCTCGATGTCCACCGTGGTCCACCTCTGGCGGCACTACGGCACCGAGATGGCCGCGATATTCAACCTGGTGCGGGAGCAGCGCCTGCTGATGAACCTGCTCGACCCGGCCCATCCCGCCATCGAAGCCGAGATCCTCCACATCGCGCGGCGCGAACTGCCGGCGCGGGTGGAGGACGTGATGGTGCGCCGCCTCCATTTCTACTACGAGATCGCCGACCAGGGCCGCGCGGCCGCCCCCAGGGTGACCGAGCTCATGGCCCGGGAACTGGGGTGGGATGCCGACCGGCGCGCCGCCGAGCTGTCCCGCTACCTCGACTGGCTGGAAACCCTCCCGGAACCCGGCAACAGCAAGCGGGGAGAGTCGGACCCGGCTCTCCCCGCCTGAACCCCGTTCGCCTGGCGCGCTATTTCACCACGAGCGTGCCGCACATCCCGGTACAGGTCGTGGGCGTCGGATTGGTGCCGTGGTTGGTGCAGACGTACTCGTAGCTGCCGGCATTGTTGAAGATCGTCTGCGGCGCCTGTACCCCGTCGTGGGACGGGATCGAGATGAACCCCGGCGAGCCGTAAGACGTCACGTCATGCAGATTGTCGTCCCACTGCCACGTCACGATCCCTCCAACGGCGATCGAATCCACCCTGGGGCTGAAGGCCGGCAGACCGGTGCCCACGAGGTGAATCGTGACCGCGGTGGGCAGCGGGTTGTTCCCCCCGGTCCCGCCGTCGTCACTGCCGCCGCAGGCGGCGACGAGGATCAGCCCCGCCATCAGTGAACCCGCCCGGCTGTTCCGTTCCATGTCCGAACGATACATGTGAACCGGTTACCGCACCACGATCCTGCCGGTCATCAGGTTGCCGTGTACCGAGCAGAGGTAGTTGTAGGTGCCGGCGGCATTGATCGTCAGGAAGGCGGTGTCGGGCGCGGCGGACGGGCCGTTGGAGTAGATGACCGGCGGCGCGTTGATCAGCACCCCGTGCGAGAGGTTCCCCAGCCAGATCCACTTGATGGTCGAGCCCACGGCGATGGTGTCGATCGCGGGATTCACGGTGTGATTGCGGCGGCTGCGGAAGAGCACCTGGTTCACCGCGGTGTCACTGCCGATCTCGACCGTCACGGTGTTGGCGTTGACCGGCAGCACGGCAAACTGATCGCTGGTGTCCGGGATCAGACCGGGCGAAGTGGCCACCAGCCGGTAGAGGCCGGCGGTGTCGATCGTGATGCCGGTCATCACCGCGGTGCCCTCGACGGCGTTCCGGGTCGTGGTGCCGGCGACCGGCGCCGTGGTGCTGCCGAACGCCGAAATGGTGACCGGCGCGGTGGAAGTCGTGATCGCGAAGTTGTCCGAATCCGCGACCACGACTCGAACGGCGGGGCTGAACGTCTGGCCCACCGTGATCTGGCTGGGCTGGCCGGTGATATTGACCCGGGCCGCGACCTTGCCGCCCCCTCCGCCGCCGCCGCCCGATCCGTCATCGGTCACGGTCGGGGAGCAGCGCGTCAGGGCGGCTGCTGCGAGCATGGCGGTAAGCGCGGCGCCGGAGCGCCGGCCGATCGAGTTTCGCTGCATGTCCCCTCCGATCCGCCGGCCCCGCCTGCGGGTCCGGCTACTGGACGTCGATCCGCCCCGTCATGAGGTTGCCATGCACGGAGCAGTTGTAGCTGTAGGTGCCCTCGGTATTGAACTGAAGAATGTACTCGTGAGATACGACCGACGAAGTGTCGCTGCTGGTGAAGGTGGGCGAGCCGGTCGAGTGCACCCCGTGGCCCCCGCCCAGCCAGGTCCAGGTCACGGTGCCACCGGCCAACAGTGTGTCCACCGCCGGATTGATACTGCCGTTGCGGACGCTGCGGTACTGGTTCCCTCCGACGTCGGTCCCCACCTGGATTTCGATCGCGGAAGGTGGTGGCGGCACCGGGTCGACCGTGAACGGATCGGAGAACGCACTGTCGACACCGTCGGACACCGCCACGATGGTGTAGCTCCCCGGCTGATCGACGCCCAGGCTGGTAAAGGTCACCACGCCCCCGACCGCGGGGCGATTGATGTTGCCCGTGAGGGCGCCGCTCCCGCCACCGCTCTTGAGGTGGAGCCGCACGTTGTTGCGGGCATCGGTGACCCGGTCGCCCGTGGCATCCTGCAGCTCAACGGCTATCGAAGGGTCGAAGGTGGTGCGGGCCACGATTTCTCCCGGCTGGACCACGAACGCCAGCTGGGTCACCGGTGGCGAGGTGGCGCCCCCGCTACCACCCCCGCATGAGCTCAGAACACCGAGTAGGACCAGGTAGCCGGCAGGCCGGAACGACGAAGTCATGAAGGTTCTCCCGAAGAAATCTGGAAAGGGCCGCGGAGCGGCCGGCAGGTAAGTTACGGGACGACACGGCCGGGGCAAAGCGCACAGCCTCCCGGGCTTCTGTCCCCGGGTTATCATTATTCCGCCTATGGAAACCAACCCCTTCGAAACGGCCAATGCCGGCTTTGCCCAGGCGCTGTACGAGGAGTTCCTGCGGGACCCCGGGGCCGTCTCGCCCGAGTGGCGCCGGCTCTTCGAGAGCGGAGTAGTGGGCGAGGCGCCGAGCCACGGCAGCAACGGTTCCTCCCCCGCCGCCACTACCCAGAGTTCGTCCACTGCAGCCGTGGCGCCGCCGGCCAGTGCCGCATCTCCGGCCACCGGCACCGCCCCGGCCGGAGGTACCGCGCTCAAGGGTCCCGCGGCGCGGCTGGCCGCCAACATGGCGGAAAGCCTGACCGTTCCCACGGCGACCACCTTCCGCGAAGTCCCGGTGGCGGTGCTGGAAAGCCGTCGCCGTGAGCTCAATGCCGAGCTCCGCGCCGCGGGGCGCCTGGAAAAAGTCTCCTTCACCCACCTGATCGGCCACGCCCTGTCCCTCGCCGCCAGGCGCCACCCGGTCATGACCCACAGCTATACCGAGTCGGGTGGCACCGGATTCCGGGTGGATCCCGGACACGTCAACCTCGGGCTTGCGGTGGATGTGGAGCGCAAGGACGGGAGCCGCGGGCTGGTCGTACCGGTCATCAGTCACGCCGAGTCGCTGGATTTCAAGGCGTTCCACGCCGTCTACGAGGGGCTGGTCGAGAAGGCCCGCGCCGGCAAGCTCATGCCGGATGCCTTCGCCGGCGCCACCATCTCGCTGACCAACCCGGGCGGGCTCGGCACGACGGCCTCGGTCCCGCGTCTCATGGCGGGCCAGGGGAGCATCATCGCGGTCGGCGCGATCGGCTATCCCGCCGCCTTTGCCGGCGTGCCCGAGGACCGGCTCCGCGAAATGGGCGTGGCGCGCGCGATGACGGTCTCCTCCACCTACGATCACCGGATCATCCAGGGCGCCGAATCGGGGGAATTCCTGCGCACGCTGGATGGACTCCTCCAGGGCGAGGAGCGCTTCTTCGAGAACGTGTTCGAGAGCCTGGGCCTCACGGCCCCGGCGCTGCGGGCGGAAGGGGCCGCCCCCGCGCGACCGCTCCCGGGCGCCCGTGCCGGTGCGCCGATTGCGCAGTCCCAGCTGTTCCACGTGGCCGCGGCCATGGCGCTGGTCAAGGCGCATCGCACCCACGGGCACCTCGCGGCGCATCTCGATCCGCTGGGCAGCCCTCCGGTGGGAGATCCGTCTCTCGATCCCGCGCCGCTGGGCCTCACGCCGGAAAACATGGCGGAGATTCCCGCCAGCGTGCTGCGGATCGCCTGCCCGGGACGGACGCTGGCCGAGGCGCTGCCCAATCTCCAGGCGGCGTACTGCGGGACGATCGCGTACGAGCTGGAACACATCAGCGTGCACGAGGAGCGGGTCTGGCTGCGGCAGATGATCGAATCGGGCGCGCACCGGACACCGCTCCCTGCCGAGGAGCGGCGCCGACTGCTGGCCCGCCTCACCCAGGTGGAATCGCTGGAAACCTTCCTCCACAAGGCATACCTGGGCCAGAAGCGCTTCTCGATCGAGGGTGTCGACACCCTGGTGCCGATGCTCGACCTGGTAATCGAAATGTCGGCGCGCGCCGGCGCCCGCGAAGTCGTCATCGGCATGGCGCACCGCGGCCGGCTCAACGTGCTGGCCCACACGGTGCGCCTCCCCTACGAATCGATCTTCGCCGAGTTCGAGGGAGGCAAGGCCGTGGACCTCGAGGCGCTCACGCCCGAGGGCGGCACGGGAGACGTGAAGTACCACCACGGTGCCGAAGGTGCCTACAAGACCTCGGATGGCCGGGCCATCGCCGTCGGCCTCGTGCCCAATCCGAGTCATCTCGAGTTCGTGGGGGCGGTGGTGGATGGCCGGGCGCGCGCGCGGCAGACCCAGCGCAAGGGGCGCGAAGCGGTGCACGACCAGACCGCGGCCGTGCCCGTCATCATTCACGGCGATGCGGCCTTCGCCGGCCAGGGCGTGGTGGCCGAGACCCTGAACCTCGGCGCGCTGCGCGGCTACAGCACGGGCGGCACCATCCACATCATCACCAACAACCAGATCGGCTTTACCACGGACATGCAGGACGCGCGCTCCACCCGCCACGCCAGCGACGCCGCCAAGGGGTGGGACGTGCCGATCATTCACGTCAACGCCGATGATGCCGAAGGCTGCCTGGCGGCGATCCGGCTGGCCATGGCCTATCGGGAGAAGTTTGCCCAGGACGTGCTGATCGACCAGGTCGGGTACCGCCGCCATGGTCACAACGAAGGGGATGAGCCGGCGTACACCCAGCCGCTGATGTACGAACGGATCAAGAGTCACCCCACCGTGCGCGCGGTGTACGCCGCGCAGCTGGCCGCGGAGGGCGTGCAGACGGAAGCGGATTCCGCGACCGAGGCCGAAGCCGCCTATCAGCGGCTGATCGACGTGCAGCAGAGCTTCAAGTCCGCCACCACCCGGAGCACCGCCCCGGAACAGCCGAAGGTGGATCGCCGCGGCGCCGGTCCCGAGGTCGACACCGCGGTGCCCGAAGCGCAGCTCACGGCGCTGAACGAACACCTGCTGACCTGGCCCGAGGGATTCACCGTGAATCCCAAGCTCAGGAAGCAGCTCGAGCGGCGGCGCCCGGCGATGGGGGCCTCCGGCGGGATCGACTGGGCGCACGGCGAAGCACTGGCCCTCGGATCGCTCCTGGCCGAGGGCGTGCCGATCCGCTTTACCGGCCAGGACACGGAGCGCGGCACGTTCAGCCAGCGGCACCTGGTCCAGCACGATGCGGTGACCGGGGCCGAGTACTGCCCGATCCAGCATCTGCCCGGCGCGCTGGCACCCCTGGAGCTGCACAACAGCCCGCTCTCCGAACTCGCCACGCTCGGCTTCGAATACGGCTACAGCGCCGCCGCCCCCGAAGCCCTGGTGCTGTGGGAGGCCCAGTACGGCGATTTCGTGAACGGCGCCCAGGTCATCATCGACCAGTTCCTGGTCTCGGGCCTCTCCAAGTGGGGCCTCACCACCCGCCTCACCCTGCTGCTGCCGCACGGGTATGAGGGCGGCGGTCCGGAGCACTCGAGCGCCCGCCTGGAGCGGTTCCTCCAACTCGCGGCCGAGGGCAACATCCGCGTGGCCAACGCCACCACCGCCGCCCAGTATTTCCACCTGCTCCGCCGTCAGGCCAAGCGCACCCGGCAGCGGCCGCTGGTCGTCATGACGCCCAAGAGCCTGCTGCGCCTCCCGCAAGCGACTTCCACCCTCGCCGAGCTGGCGACCGGCCGCTGGCATCCGGTGCTCGACGACAGCGGTATCGCCGACCCGAAGAAGGTGACACGGATCCTGCTCTGCAGCGGCAAGGTGTACTACGACCTGATGGCCGAGGCGGCGAAGAACCCTGCCCGTCCGGCCATCGTGCGGCTGGAACAGCTGTTCTCATTCCCCGAGGCGGAGCTGAAGCAGGTGCTGGCCCGCTATCCCGCGGCGAAGGAGCTGGTGTGGGTGCAGGAGGAGCCGCAGAACATGGGCGCGTGGAGCTTCGTTGAGCGAAGGATCGAACGGGCGCTGCCGGACGGTGTCCAGCTGAGCTATGTTGGGCGCCCTGAGCGGGCCAGTCCGGCCGAGGGGTATCCCGCGGCTCACAGCCTCGAGCAGAAGCGGATCGTGACTGAGGCGCTGGGGTAGACGGGCGGGCAGGCGGGCAGGCGGGCAGGCGGGCAGGCGGGCAGGCGGGCAGGCGGGCCCGAAGATATTGATCGAAAAAACAACGGGCGAATCCTTTCGGATTCGCCCTTTTCGTTTTATCGCCGCTTCTGGTTCGGCCGCCCTCGCCGGTGGCCGAGTCCCGTTGGGGCCTGGCCGTTGGGGGTGGGCTTGAGGAACGGCCGCTCGATGGCGTGGCGGATGATCTCCTTGACCGACTCGGAGATGTGCTCGCCATAGTGGAGCAGGAAGACCCCGCGCGAGCGGCGCTGCGTAATGAAGGAAAGGAACGGGGTATCCGCCTTGCGGGCGTTGCAGTCCCGGCAGGCAACCACGAGGTTGTCGGCCCGGTCGTAGGCTGTCTGCCCCTTCCGGGGATAGACGTGATCCAGCGTCACCGCCGAAACGGGCGAGATCACGGTGCCGCAATAGGCACAGACGGGGCCGTACTCCGCGAGCAGCCACTCGCGGTGATTGTCCATCGAACGGCGGCCGAGGTTACGGAACTGGGGCTGGGTAGAATGGGCCGGCTTGGACCGGCGGCGGGTACGGGAACGGGGCACTCGGTACTATTTCCAAAGGTTCAAGATGTGACATAAGATAGCACCCTCGGTCCCCGAATGATACCGATGGCGGGCGGGCGGGCCCTAAAGGACTTCCTCGCGGCGAGGGCGGAAACTGCCGCGCCCTGATGCCGCTCGGTCGCAGACGGGCAGCCGGGCAGCCGGGCAGCCGGGCAGCCGGGCAGCGACGAAGATCGGGTAGCCCACAAATCCGTCAATCCAGACATCCCCCCATCCCCCCATCCCTCAAACCTTCCTTCGCAACACCCCGATCCCGCTCATCCGCCGGCCCTGCTCCCGGGCCTCCGGTTTCATGAACCGCATCATGATCCGCCAGAGCCACGCCATCCGCATTTCCCGGCCGAGCCGGTGGCCGGCGTCGAACATCCCCTGGAAATCGGTGAGTTCCCATCCCAGCTCGCCGAAGAAGCGCTCGGCGTTGTCGGTGGCGAACTTGAAGGTGATGTCGGACCCGCCCAGCTTCTGCCGCCCCCCTCGCGTCATCATCTCGAGAAGCCTCGGGCTCACCAGGTCGGTCAGCCACCAGCGGAGCGGCGCGACCGTCGCCAGGTCAGCGCCGAGGGCCTTGACCTGCGCAGCCTCGAGGTAGAGCAGCAGCCCCTCGGTCAGCACCAGTCCCGGCCCCGGCTCTGCGCCGAGTCGTGTCATGAGGTCCCGCCGCGCGGCATCATCGGCCAGGTCCACTGCCACCCGCTCGAGACGGCAGACCGGCTGCTCGTTCTTCAGCATTTCATTCTTCTCGCCAATCAGCGCTGGGAGATCGACCTCGATCCACCGCAGCCCGGCGGGAAGGGGCAGCCGGTACGGCCGGGTGTCGAACCCGGCAGCGAGATTCACTACGAATCGCAACGAGTCTTCGGTGACCAGGCGCGTGATCAGGTCGTCGATCAGCCGCGTCCGGACCGACAGCGCCCACGCAAACTGGGGTCCTCCCGCCACCGATCTGGCCATGGCGGCGCCGCGCTCGCCCGCCAGGCGCCCGGCCAGGTGGTCATTGAAGAGGGCGTCGGGTCGGGCGGACTCGAGCGCCCGGTAGTGCGCGACCCAGCGGGCGGTGTCGGAGATCGTCCGGATCGGTGAGGCCATGTGAGGCAGTCTCTGGTCGTGGCTCGGCGGCTAGCCGCCTGTCCCGGGTACAGCAAGGGATTGAAAAGGTAAATAGAGAACAGGAGTTCGGCTGATGCGGCGGTTCCTTTCTTCTTCCTACTTTCTTCGTTCTCCGTCGTTCCCGCCCCTATCATCGCTGATAGTTGTGCGGGCGCGTCCCCGGTGCAAGATTCCCCGCCCATTCTCCCCGACAACCCGGAACCGTTTCTGTGCGATCACTCCTCGTGAGCCTCGCGATCCTGCTGGTGCTGCCCCGCAGCCTCCATGCCCAGTTCATGATCGGAGACACCGCCTCACCGCGGGTCAAAGTCCAGTCCTGCCAGGTGGCAGACAGCCTGCTGGGCCAGCCGTCGAAGGCGGTCATGAAGGCGGAAGTGCATGGCTATATCGAGGCCCCTGACGAGTTCGAGCTGGAATCGGGACCGCTGATCTACGACCGCGGCCTCCCCGCCACCCTCACCCTGGTACCGGTCTCGACCACCCCGGGACGGATCCCCGGTGGCGCCTTCACCATGTGGTTCTACGGCAGCATCCTCAACGCCAAGCGGGATTCCACCAAGCCCTTCACCGTCGTGGTGGACGATACCCTCCGTTTCCCGCTGGGCATGCCCCACGAACCGATCATCAACGGGTCGACTCCGGACTTCATCTTCTACAACGTCGTGATCAACCCGCAGGCGCTCGAGGGACTCTTTCACGGCAAGAAGGCCCGGGTGGAATTCCTGGGCAAGAAGCAGGACATCGAAGGGAAGCGGGTGCAGGAGTTCGAGGGGGCGACCCGCCTCGCGATCTGCGCCCGGGTGGAGCAGCTCGTCCAGTAGCCGAACAGCGAAGGGGGACGCGTGAGCGCCCCCTCGCTATCCGTCCCCGGCATCGGGAATCAGAAGGCTTTCAGCTCGAAATAGTCGCGCGTCGTGATCAGGGCGACCGCCCCGCAGGCGGCCACGGCCACCGCGGCGGAAAGAAGCGACAGAGTACCTCCGACGACCCGGCAGCCCAGCACCCCCCTCATCGCCGCCCGGGTCACGCCGCGATCGACCTTGGCCTTCCGGCCGTTGACTTCGACGGTCGCGATGAAGGGCCGCGTCATGAGCCCGAGTGACAGACCCCGGCCGATCATGATCCGCGCCCGCTGGCCCGGGGCGATGTAGCCGCGCAGATAGTCGGGCAGCACGACCCGCCGCAGGTGATGCTCTCCAATCTCGAAGACCGAAAGCATCGTTCGCCCCCCTCCACCCCCTCCACCAACCTCCCAGGTGCCGGCGCCGACGGTGCCCACCACTCCTACCGGGATCTGCATGGCGGCTCTCCCGGTGGCGGTCCCCTCTACGGGCGCGGGGGCGCGGTCAGATGATCCATGCCGAGGTCGAAGGTCGCGGTGACGGTGAGGTTGCCCGAGGCCTCGGTGCCCGTGTTCGGGTGCAGCGTCCCCGTCAGGGGACCTTGATCAGTGCCGCAGTAATCCAGGCGGAGGTCGCGAGGCTCGACGCCAAAGCGCCGGTACCGTCGGGAAACCAGGGCTCCGGGTTCGTGTCAGCTTGCTGTTGACTCGCGAGTCGCGACTCGTGACCCTCGACTCTCGTCTCTTGTCTCGCGACTCACTGCCCCGGCTGAGCCCGGTACCGCGATTTGAGCAGCTGCGTCCACAGCCCCTCCCAGGGGTGCACCACCTGCACCGGCCCGTGATCGCTGTTGAGCGGCCGCCCCTCGTTGGCCCACCGGAAAATGCCTCCCGCCAGGTTGGACACGTCCTCGAATCCCTGCTGCCGCAGCGCCTCGGCCATCGCCGCACCGCGGATGCCGACCGCGTCGTACACCAGCACCGGTGAGGTGCGCCGCAGATTGACGAGCAGGGTGAGGTCGGGGGAGTTCATGTCCATGTTCACCGCCTCGGCGATATGACTCACCCGGTACTCGGCCGGGGTACGGGCATCGATCAGGATCGGCGGCTTCCGCTCCGGCACGCTCTTCCACCATTCCACCAGCTCCGCCGGCGAGACCTGCTTCACCCCGGGAAACTTGAACTTGACCGCGAGATTGATCGCCGTTCCCACCAGCGGATGCGGGGGGAGCAGGATACTGCTCAGCACGAGCGCAAGAATGAGAAGGAGGACGATCGACCGCGGCTTCATCGCCATGGGCGCCTCGAGAGCTGAAAGCAGGGACCGGGTGAACAGTGAACGGTGAATGGTAAACCGCGGGCGATCCACAATTAACGGTCGACTGTTCACTGCTAACGGTGTACGGCTAACGGCTAAACGCTAACGGCCCCGCAAACAAAAAGCCCGCCCCCGACTGGAATCAGGGACGGGCTCCGATGTCAGATGGGACGCAGCCGGCTACCGCCCGCCGCGAGCGCCGCTATGCCCGCCCCCGCCGCTGCGGCCGCCAGGACCACCCCGCCCACCGGGGCCGCTGCCAGGACGACCGGGCGCGCCGGGACGGCCCATGCCTCCCGGTCCACCAGGCCGCCCACCACCCGGACGGCCACCGCCACCGAAGCCGCTGCCGAAGCCCGGCTCGGCCTTCCGCGTCTTGGCCAGCAGCGCCGCCTCGGCGGCCGCCTTGCGGATCATCCGCTCCGGCGACTCCGCCTTGGCGATCTGGCGCGGCTGACCGGGGGTGAGCACCAGCTTGCCATCAACCGTCTCGGCGGAAAGCGGCCGGCCGGTGGTGAGTTCGTAGCTGCCGAGCACGTTTTCGCCGGCGCCCTGGGCCTGGTGATACCGTGCGGCCACCGCCTCGCGGTCACTCACCCACTCGAGGCTGATGCGGGGCGACCCGAACGGGGTAATCGGGTGCAGCAGGATGGCACACTTCGAGCCGGGCTTGAACGGCGCGACGTTGATGTCCTTCCCGCCGACTTCCCTCGCCCAGCGGATCGCTTCCCGCTCAGCAGGGGACTGCGTCGCGGACTTCTCGGCGGCAGGCCGAGCCGGTGCGGCATTCTTCGGGGTCGTCTTCTTCGCTTCCTGGGTCCGACGCAGGGCCTTCAGGTACTCCGGTTCATCGCTGGACACGGCGGGTACTCCCATGACTGTTGATGGTGGGGCTCAACTCACCGCGAAAATACAACAGGAATCCGGGCCCCGTAAGCCGGTCTGTGACGGCGTGCTCGGTCGACAGGGGAAAAATGTAACAGGGAACGTGGCCCGGATTCCGGGACACCGGCTTGGCCCGGATATGGATCTGTGCGGCAAGCGTAAGTCATTTGTTTTCAATAACTTTACCAGTACTTCCTGGACGCTGGAAGCGGCGCGGATACCACGAAAGGGAAAAGACTGCGGCATCGTCAAACGGGGTGCCACAGGTTAATTTTCCTGCCGGTTTCCTCGCCCTTCCCACGCCCCAACCGGCCCTGGCCACAGTCCGGAGTCCACAGCTGAATCGCAACGTACTGGAAGCCGCGCCTGCGTCCTCCGCCGCCGCGACCGCTGGCCGCGATTGGGCCACGATCAACTCCATCCGTGTGCTGGCCA
>DATEHG010000130.1:0-3096 GCA_035279705.1 Gemmatimonadales bacterium | reverse complement strand
GGCGTAGACGAGAAAGGCGGTGATCGGAATCAGGGTGATGAGGGGCTGCACCCACCAGAGGTCGGGGCGCATCGTTTCGCCGAAGCGGCGCTGAAGGACGGGTAGTGGTGCCTGCGCCATCCTGGACACCTCCAGCTCCGGAGTATGCCGGAGATATGGGGGAAGGGGGTCCCACCAACGTACTGTGCGCCGGGGTGACCGGGAAGGGCGTGGACTACTGGCGTGCCCCGTGGTGGAGGAGGGTGCGCGCCGCCTGGCGCAGCGCGCGGCTTTCCCGTGTCCGGATCAGCCGCAGCAGGTTCTCCACCGAAGCAGCGGCGGGTGGGCGGGGCGCGGCCTGGTCGGCGAGTGGCGTGCTCACGGTCAGGGTGTAGGCGCCCGTGGAGTCGGGCAGGAACGTGGTGGCGATCAGCACGTACTCGCCGGCGTGAGTCGTGGTAAACGTCATCAACGCATCCCGGCCAGGGCCGCTGTCGTCGTCAGTGGCCACGATTTTTCCGATCGAAAGATCCAGCAGGCCGACCAGCGCGTCGAAATCGGCCGAATGCTCGGCTACCGTGATGAGCTGCCGGATATCGAGCCAGAGGAGGAGTTCGTCGCTGTAGTAAGGGCCCGAGGGGTCGACACAATCCGTGGTCTCGATCTGCTCCGACAGGTTCACTCCCCCCGTCACCCAGACATCTGCGCAGCTGTCCACCGCCAGGGAGGCGCCGGTCGAGGCCAGGGTGTACGGTCCGCGGGTGCCGGGGTCCAGCGAGTTGGCCGCGACCTGGTATTCCCCCGGGCCGAGCAGGATCCGGAGCGAGGCGTCATGCTGGCCCCCGCCGTCATTGTCGATGGCCAGCGAGACTCCGGCGGGGGTATTGATGAACAGAAAGGCGTCGAGGCTGTCCGAGGTGAGCGTGAACCGCCGGGCGGTCATGGCCGGCACGCTGAAGGAGTAGTAATCGACGTACGAGCCATCGGTGAGGACGCAGTCGCCCGGGGCCAGCGTTCCCTCGATGGTGGAGCCGAGCGTGTAGGGAGGGGGAGTCTTGCAGGGATCCGGAGGCCCGGCGGTGGCGCTGAACATCGCCGGGTGGAGCGCACCGACCCGCGCCTCCACGAGCTGGGTGCCGACGACCGGTCCCAGGGTCCAGGTCACCGACGCGCCGCCCGACTGATCGGTGGACACCGTGGCCGAGGAGACGTGCCCGCCCCCTTCGATAACGGACCAGGCCACGGGTACTCCCGCCACCGGCTGGCCCATCCCGTCACTGACCCGCACCTTGAGTGGGTGGCCGAGAATGGCCCCGGCACTCCCGTCCTGGGCGTCACCGCTGACGAGGAGCACCTTCTCCGCAGTGGAAGACGGTCCGCTCCCCGAGGAGCAGGCGGCGAGCAGCGCCACCGGCACCCATCGAACGCCAGGCCGGGCGTACCAACGCGGCATCAACGACCACCGGGAGTGAAGGGGATCCGGACGTGGGACGACCGGCGGCACCCGGGAGCGCACAGGACGCATTCCTCAAGCTGGGGACCGGTACCGGCGCTGGCGAGGGGGGAAAACAAGGGGCCGCCTGATGGGGCGGCCCGGTCGAGCGAGAGAACCCCGAAACCCGGGTTCAGTTGTTGATGAACTTCACGAAGTTGACCACCTGGCTGCGATAGAGCTTGATCCACGCCTTAATGGCGTCATCGGTGACGCCTCCGGCAAAGTCGAGGTCGCTCTCCAGCACCGGGTTCTCGTCATCGTCCGCGTAGGCGCGGGCGAAGCGCTTGGACTTGTTCCACTCGTTCATCTTCTTCCCGGTAACGGTCAGGTCACTGAAGCCGACGTAGAGCTGGCCGTCGGAATTGTCGTTTTCCAGGAAGAGCAGCACCTTGTAGCCGCTCAGTTCGAACTTCCAGGTGTGGTCCTTCGTCTTGGTAACGTCGAACCCCATGCCGGTCAGGAGGCTCTCCATGTGCTTGTCGGAGACGGTGGTCATCACATCCTGGGCCCGCAGAGTGGCGGGGAGGGCGGCCGTCATCAGGGCAGCCCCGCCGGCAACGGCAAGGACGCGCACGACTCGGCGCAGGGAGAGCGTCGGCATAGCGGAACCTCGGATGGTGGAATAAGAGGTGGGTCGGCTACCGAAAAGTGCCCCACGGTGCGGCCCGGATCAAGCCCGCCGCCGGCAGTCGCCGCGGCCTCCCTTGCGAAGCGGGGCCCCAAACAGCATACTTATGCAATATGCAGAAATCGCGTGAACTGGTGCTCGCCTTCTCCGGCGGGCTCGATACCTCCTACTGTGTCCCCTTCCTCACCGAACAGGGCTGGACGGTGCACACGGTCTACGTGGACACCGGCGGCGCCACCGACGCCGAGCTCAACGCCATCGCCGAGCAGGCGAAGCGGGTGGGCGCGGCGAGCCACCGGGCGGTGGATGCGCGGCAGCAGGTCTTCGACCGCTTCGTCCGCTACCTGATCCAGGCCAACGTCCTCCGCGGCAACGTCTATCCGCTCTCGGTGGCCGCCGAGCGGGCGCAGCAGGCCATCTCGGTCATCGAAGTGGCGCGGGCGCTGGGCGCGACGGCCATTGCCCACGGTTCGACCGGCGCGGGGAATGACCAGGTCCGCTTCGACGTGGCGTTCCGGGTACTGGCGCCCGATCTCGAGGTGATCACGCCGATCCGCGAGGCGGGCCTCAGCCGCGACCAGGCCATTGCGTATCTCAACCAGCGGGGGTTGCCGGTGCCGCCGAAGGCGGGCGCGTTCTCGATCAACAAGGGACTCTGGGGCACCACGTGGGGGGGCGGATGGACCCACGATACCTGGGCCGGTCCGCCGGATGAGTTGATCGAGCCGCCGGACAACGGCCGCGCGCCGCAGGAAATCGTGTTGCGGTGGGAGCAGGGGCTGCCGACGGCGCTCGATGGCAAGGCGGCAAGCGGGCCAGTTCTGATCCGGGAGCTGGGCGAGTTGGCGGAGAGCTTTGGCTTTGGTCGAGGCATTCACGTCGGTGAGACGGCACTGGGCATCAAGGGCCGGATCGGCTTCGAGGCCGCCGCCGCGCTGCTGCTCATTGCGGCGCACCGCGAGCTGGAGAAGCTGGTGCTCACCAAGTGGCAGGT
>DATEHG010000129.1:0-7112 GCA_035279705.1 Gemmatimonadales bacterium | reverse complement strand
CGCGCACCTGATCCGCTTCCTCTGCATCGTCGCGGCTCCCGAGGGGGTGCGCCGGATGCTGGACGGTCACCCCGACGTGCCGGTGTTCGCCGCCGCGCTCGATCGCGAGCTCAACGCGGACGGCTATATCCTCCCCGGCCTGGGCGATGCCGGGGACCGGATGTTCGGGACGACGTGAGGCGTAAGAGGTGACAGGTAAGAGGTAAGAGGGGAACTGCAGTTCCCTCTCACCTCTCACCTCTTACCTCTCACCATTAGGTTCCTTCCCCATGCCCGATCTCCGCCTCACCTTCCACGGCGCGGCCGGCGAAGTCACCGGCTCGATGCACCTCCTCGAGGCCGCCGGCGCCCGAATCCTGCTCGATGCCGGACTGTTCCAGGGGCGGCGCGCCGAAACCCGGGTCAAGAATGCCACGCTGCCGGTGGACGCCCGGCGCATCGATGCCGTGGTGCTGTCCCACGCGCACATCGACCACTCCGGGCGGCTGCCCCTGCTCGTGAGCCAGGGATTCCACGGTGCCGTTTTCGCGACGCCGTCGACCCGCGATCTCTGCGCGGTGATGCTCCCCGACTCCGCGCACATCCAGGAAAAGGACGCCGAGTTCCTGCAGCGCCGCGGCAAGGCGGGGCCGGAAAGCGAGCCACTCTATACCTTGCGCGACGCGCTGGCCGTGCAGGACCTGACGGTCGGCCTGCCGTACCGGCGGCCGCACCACCTGCGGAAGTTTCTGACCTTCGAGTTCACCGATGCCGGCCACATCCTGGGCTCGGCGTCGGTGGATCTCCGCGTCACCGAGGGACAGACCCACCGCCTGGTCTTCTCGGGAGACATCGGCCGCGACAACCTGCCGATCATCCGCGACCCCGAACCGCCGGTCGGACCGATCGACACCCTCATCATCGAGTCCACCTACGGCAACCGGAAGCACGAGACGGTGGCCGACGCCAAGACCCGGCTGGGCGAGATGGTACGCCGGGTCGCAGGACGCGGCGGCAAAATCCTGATTCCCGCCTTTGCCCTGGGCCGGGTGCAGGAACTGATCTACGAACTGCACGAGCTTTACCGCGCCGGCCAGATCCCCGGGATCCCGATCTACGTCGACAGCCCGCTCGCCATCAGCGCCACCGAAGTGTTCCGGCTCCATCCCGAAGTGTTCGATCGCCGCGAATGGATGATCGAGCAGGGCCTCAAGCTCTTCGAGTTTCCGCTGGTGCACTACATCCGGGACGTGGCGGACTCCAAGGCGCTCAACGGACAGCCCGGCCCCGCCGTCATCATCGCCGCGTCCGGCATGGCGGAGTCGGGGCGGATCCTGCACCACCTGGCCAATGGCATCGGCGATCACCGCAACCTGGTCCTGATCGTGGGATTCCAGGCCGAGCACACGCTGGGCCGCCGCCTGCAGGAGGAGCGACCCACCGTGCGGATCTTCGGTGATGAGCTGCCGCGCCGCGCCGAGGTCCAGACCATCGGGGGCTACTCGGCGCATGCCGATGCCGACGAGCTGCGCCGCTGGGTCCGCCGTCTCGGCGGCCAGGTCCGCCGCGCCTTCGTGGTGCACGGCGAGCCGGAGGCCGCGCAGGCAATGGCCGGGATCCTCAAGGAGGAAGGAGTCCGCCGGGTCGTGATTCCCAAGCAGGGCGAATCATTTGACCTCGGCTGACGGGAAGAAGCGCGGGGGGCTGCTGCGCCGCCTGCTGTTCCTCGCGGTTCCCGCCCTGCTGGCCTACGGATTCGTGCTGCGCGCCGTGGTGGTGGCGAGCGGCGAGGACCAGCGGGCCGCGTCCGACGCCATCGTGGTGCTGGGGGCCGCGCAGTACAACGGAAAACCGTCGCCGGTGCTCAAGGCCCGGCTGGATCATGCCGCCTCCCTCCTCCACGACGGCCTCGCCCCCCGCATCATCGTGCTCGGTGGCCGGGCCGAGGGGGACCGGGAGAGCGAGGCGCGGGTCGGCCAGCGGTACCTGCACGAAAACGGGGTACCCGACAGCAGCGACATCGCGATTTCGGAAGGCCGGAGCACCACCGCGTCGATCGCGGGGCTCACCTCGTGGGGGCGGGATCACGGCCTGCACCAGGTGCTGCTGGTCAGCGATCCCTTTCACTCGCTGCGGCTGCGGATCGAAGCCCGGCACGCGGGGCTCGTGGGACTCACCTCCCCGACGCGCACCAGTCCCATTTCGGAGAAGTGGAGCCGCGAATGGTCGTATCTCCTGAGCGAGGCCCTCAAGGTGACGTGGGTATGGCTGCGGAAACCGTTCGCGTAGGTCCACCGCATACACTCGTCAGTCGTCACGATCGTGCCCGCCGGGTGAGGCCGGCAGGTGCCCGGATGGGCCAGTTATCTGCCCTGTCCGTCCTGTCCGTCATGACCGTCCTGGCCATTCTGCCACTCCACGCCCAGGCGCCGGCGCTTTCCGTCCCCGTTTCGGTCGATACCCTGCCCAATGGCCTGGTGCTGATCGTCCACGAGGACCACACGATCCCGGTGGTGGCGGTCAACACCTGGTATCACGTCGGCAGCGGCGACGAGAAGCCGGGCCGCACGGGCTTCGCGCACCTCTTCGAGCACCTGATGTTCATGGGCTCGGAACACGCCGAGTATCCGGCGTTCGACCGGTTGCTGGAAGCGGCGGGAGGCGACAACAACGCCTCGACCGGTGAGGACCGGACCAACTACTTCGAATCGGGACCGGCCAACGCGCTCCCGCTCATGCTCTGGCTCGATGCCGACCGGATGGGGTGGCTCCTCCCCACGATGACGGCGGAAAAAGTGGACCTGCAGCGAGACGTGGTGAAGAACGAGCGCCGGGAGAGCTACGACAACGAGCCCTACGGGCACGCGGAGGAGACGATCCGCGCCATGCGCTATCCGGCGGGCCACCCCTACTCGTGGCCGGTCATCGGCTCGATGACGGATCTGTCCGCCGCCTCACTGGAAGATGTGAAGCAGTTCTTCCGCCACTTCTACGCTCCCAACAACGCCTCGCTGGTAGTGGCCGGGGATGTTCAGACCGCCGAGGTGCGCCGCCTGGTGCGGCAGTACTTCGGGGACATTCCCCGGGGGCCGGACACCCCGCGCTCGACGGCCGCGCCCACCACCGTGGCCCGGGATACCGCGGCGGTGCTCGAGGACAAGGTGGAACTGCCCCGCCTCTATTACACCTGGGCCTCGGCGCCGCAGCTCAGCGACGACGACCTGGCGCTCGACCTGCTGGCGTCGATCCTCACCGGGGACAAGAACGGCCGCCTGACCCAGGCCCTCGTCTTCGGCAGCGCGATCGCCTCCGACGTGAACGCCGACGAGCAGGGCATGCGGCTCAGCGGAGACTTCTCGATCGAGGCGACCGCGTCGCCCGGCCATGCGCTGGCCGAGCTCCAGCCGGTCATCGAGCAGCAGCTGCGCGCAGTGGCCACCACGCCGCCGACGGACCGGGAGCTGGAGCAGGCCAAGAATACGATCGAAGCCTCGTTCCTCAGGCGCATGGAACGGGTGGACTCCAAGGCGGACATGCTCAACCGCTACTACTCGACCGTGGGCCAGGCCGATTACTTCGGCCGGCTGCTCGCCCGGTACCGCGCGGTGACCGCCGCGGACATCCAGCGGGTCGCGCGCGAGTATCTCGCCCGCCCGCGCGTCACGCTCAGCATCGTGCCGGCCGGCCACCGGGACTGGGCCGCGAAGTCGCTGGAGGCCCAGCCATGAACCGCCTCCACCTGCGCGCCCTGACCGCCCTGTCCGCCCTGACCGCCCTGACCGCCCTGTCCGCAGGCACCGCTACGGCGCAGTCCTTCGACCGGAGCCAGCCACCGGAACTGTCGGCCCCTGCCCCGCTCCATCTGCCCCGGGTGGAAACCGGCCGCCTCGCCAACGGGGCGCGGATCTACCTGGTCCAGATGCACAAGGTGCCGCTGGTGCAAGTCACCCTCCGGGTGCGGGCCGGTGCGCGCTACGAGGGCGCGAAGAGCGGGCTCGCCTCATTCACCGCCGGCATGCTGGACGAAGGAGCGGGGCAGCGCGATGCCGCCGCGATCGCGGCGGAAGCGGGTTACCTCGGCGCGAGGCTTTCGACCGACTGCGACTGGGACCTGGCCGTCGTCTCGCTCAACACGCCGAGACGGACGCTGGGCGCGGCGCTCGACCTGATGGCCGACGTGGCGCTGCGGCCCGGTTTCAAACGGGCGGACATCGAGCGGGAGCGGGGCCTGCGCATTGCCGACCTGCTGCAGTCGCGCAGCGAGCCCGGCACCATGGCGGACCTCGCCTTCAATGCCACCGTCTTCCCCGCGGGCCACCCCTACCACCGCGCCCTCGAGGGCGATTCGGCGTCGGTGGCGGGGTTCGACTCGCTCGCCGTACGGGACTTCTATCGCCGTACCTTCCAGCCCGACCAGGCCGAGTTCGTCGTGACCGGGGACATCACGCTGGCCGAGGCGGAGCGCGAGCTGGTGAAACGCTTCGGCCGCTGGCGCAATGACAGGCTCGGCCGGCTCACGCCCGCGGAAGCTTCGCCGCCCGGGACGGGCGCCACGGCGGTGACGCTGGTGGACAAGCCGGGTGCCGCGCAATCGGTGATCGTGATCGGCACTCCCGGCGTGGCACGGAACACGCCGGATTTCGCCGCCCTCGAGGTGATGAACACGCTGCTGGGCGGCTCTTACTCCTCGCGGCTCAACCAGAACCTGCGCGAGGTGCACGGCTACACCTACGGCGCGGGCAGCGGATTCCTCTACCGGCCGCTGCCGGGCCCGTTCGAAGCCAGCGCCGCGGTGCGCACCGACGTCACCGACAGCTCGCTGATCGAGTTCTTCCGCGAAATCCGCCTGATCCGGGATTCGCTGGTGACGCCCGTCGAACTCACCCGCGCCACCAGCTACATCACCCTCGGACTGCCGCGGGAATTCGAGACCACGAGACAGATGGCGGGACAGATCGGGGAACTGCTCACCTTCGGCCTGCCGCTCGACTATTACGATGCCTACCCGCGCCAGATCCAGGTCATCACGGCCGCCGACGTCCAGCGCGTGGCGCGGCGCTATCTCGATCCCGCCCGCCTCTCGGTCATCGTGGTGGGCGATGTGAAGCAGATCCGCCCCGGCATCGAGGCACTCCATCTCGGGCCGATCGCCGTGCGCGACCTGCTCCGGACGCCCTGAAAGACGGCACTTGCTGGCCCGGTGGCCGGGCCCCATGTTGCCAGCAATGGCGCTGATCTCCTCGGACCGCCGCTACAGCGGACGCGTCATCAATCTGGACGTCGACCAGGTCCGTTTTCCCGACGGCGCCGTCGGGCCGCTGGAGATGATCCGGCACCCCGGTGCCTCGGCGGTGGTGCCGTTCGTCGATCCGGTGGACGCGCCCGATCCCCGGGTGGTGCTGATCCGCCAGTTCCGCCACGCCGCCGAGGGCCCGATCTGGGAAATCCCGGCGGGGCGCCTCGAGCCCGGGGAAGCGCCCGAGGTGTGCGCCAGGCGGGAGCTCGAGGAGGAGGCGGGGTACGAAGCGGGAACGCTGGAGCGCCTGACCACCATCTTCACGACGCCCGGGTTCACCGACGAGCGCATCCACCTGTTCCTGGCCGGCGTACTGCGGGAAGTACCGGCCCGGCGGGAGTGGGACGAATTCGTGGAAGTGCACGTTCTGCCCTGGTCGGGCATCCTCGAGATGATGGGAACGGGACAAATCGTGGACGGAAAAACCCTGGTGACGCTGATGTATGTCCAATGTTTTAAGATGAAACGTTGACCTGATTCCGCCATGCTGCACCACAGACTCTGGTGGCTCGGGCGTGATCCGCAGGCGCTCCGATCGGCCCGGAAGGATGGACCGAAGAGAGGTCCTGTGGCCGCATCTGCCAGTCCCCTCCGATGGCAGCTCGCCCCCGGCGCAGTCAGCGCCGACCCCAACACCGAAGCCACCGAGCTGGTCCGCGCCCACCTGGAAGGGAACCAGCAGGCGTTCCAGGCGCTGGTAACGCGGTTCCAGGGGCGGCTGCTCAACTTCATTTACCGCATGATCGGTGACCGCGAACGCGCCGAAGACCTGGTGCAGGAAGCGTTCGTGCGGGTCCACCGCCACCTGCACCGCTTCGACCCCGCCCGGAAGTTCTCCACCTGGATCTATACCATCGCGTCCAACCTGGCCAAGAACGAGCTGCGCAACCGGAGCCGCAGTCCGCTCGTCATGTTCTCGGCGCTCCGCGATCGCTTCCGGGACGATCCGCTGATGCCGGTCCAGTATGAAGACCTGCACAGCCGGGCGGACGAGATGTTCCACAACCGGGATCTGCGTGAGCTGGTGGAGCGGACAGTCGCCCGGCTCTCCCCGCGGCATCGCGAAGTGTTCGTGCTGCGGGAGCTCGAGGGGAAGAGCTACGAGGAAATCGCCGAAGTCATGCACTGCAACATCGGCACGGTGAAGAGCCGGCTGAACCGGGCCCGGCAGAGTTTCGCGGCCCTGATCGGCCCGCAGCTCGAGTGAACCCTCTTTCCGCTCGGGGGTAACACGATGAGGGCTCCAACCACAGACGGAGACTGAACCAGTCCATGCGCTGCCACGATTTCCTGATCCACTACTCGCCCTGGCGGGACGGCCTCGAGCCGGAGCGGGCCGTGGATATGGAGCTGCACCTGCAGGAGTGTGCCGGGTGCCGGGCCCACCACGCCGCGCTGCACGAGGGAGTCGCGGCGCTGTGGGACAGCGAGATCGAGCTGTCGCCAGGGTTCAGTGAGCGGCTGGAGCGGCGGCTCCGGGCGGTCGCCGCCGAACGCCAGGCCCCTCACGTTTCTCCCTTTGCGGCCACCGCGATGGCCATCGTCGGGGCGCTGGTCCTGGCCGTCGCCTTCCGCCGTCCGTCGGTGACTCCGGTCGCCGCCGAAGCACAACCGCCCGTTGTGGCGCACCTGGTGGCGCAGGCGGGACCCCCCTTCGTGGTCTTCGTCACCAAGCCCTGAAATGCGCCCGGCGGCGCCGGGGTCCGGCTCCCGGCGCCGCTTTGAGGTCCCGTCCCGGGACGGTACAATTCCCCCATGCCGGCCTACCCGTACAACGAGCTCCGCCGCGACCTGCAGAAGGGCAAGTTCCCCCCCTCGCTGTACCTCCACGGCTCGG
>DATEHG010000128.1:0-5067 GCA_035279705.1 Gemmatimonadales bacterium | reverse complement strand
AACCGATCCTTCGCTCGCGATGCTCGCTCAGGATGAGGAGTTGATTCTGGTTCGGCCCGCCCGCCCGCGACCGAAGGGAGTCCTTTAGGGCCTGCCCGCCTGCCCGTCTGCCCGCCTGCTCGCGGCTCAAGCCGCGGCTCGGCAGCTGCCAGCAAACTGGCCTGGCGCGACGCACCGCTCGGTTGCGGCTCCCGGAGCGAGGCCGCTTGAGCGGCAGTTGCCGAGCGGTCGCTCTCAGCGACCACCTGGCGCGCCGCGGCCGGGGGCAAGGAATACCAGGAAGGAGTAGAGATTGGGGGATGTACGATGGGGGGATGGGGCTCCGAACCCAAGAAAGCACCTCATCCTGAGCGCCAAAGGCGCGAAGGATCTCGGCGAATGCGAACCGTTCCTTCGCTCGCGATGCTCGCTCAGGATGAGGAGTTGATTTTGGTTCGGCCCGCCTGCCCGCCTGCCCGCCTGCCCGCCTGCCCGCCTACAGTCGAAACCTTCCTACGATACCGTCCAGCTCCCGGCTCGTCCTCGCCATATGCTCGGCAGACGACGCGATCTCGGTCGTCGACGCGCTCAGCTCCTGTGCCGACGCCGCGATCTGCTGCGCCGCCGCGGCGACATCCTCCGTGCCCGCCGAGATGTCGGTCATCCGCTCGCCGATGCCGTGAATCAGCTGGCGCACGCCGGCTGACGACTCCGCGATTTGGCGCGTCCACCCGTCGTTCTGCTCCGCCTCGGTGGCCACTGTGCCGAGTCCCTCGGCCGCGGTGCGGGCGGCGTCCCGTGCCGCTTCGCCACCCTTGGCCAGCCTGACCAGCCGGTCGCGGGTCGTTTCCACCCGGCTCTGGATGTTCCGCACCGTTTCGCTGGTGCTGGTGGCGGACTGCGCCGCCTGGCCGGCCAGCTTGCGCACCTCCTCCGCCACCACCGCGAAGCCCCGCCCCTCCGCCCCGGCCCGCGCGGCCTCGATGCCGGCGTTGAGCGCCAGCATGTGCGTCTGCCGGGCGATGGCCTTGGTCTGCGCCACGAACCGTTCGATGTCTCCCGAGGCGCTCGCCAGCGCCGCCGCCTCCTCGGCGCCGAGCTCCACCTCTTCGGCCAGCCGGTGCAGCTCCTGGCTGCTGGTATCCAGCTTGTCCTTGTGGGTGCGCGCCAGGCGCGCGAGGGTGGCGTTCCGGGTGGTCATCTCGCCGGCGCTGGTCGCCAGCTGCTGCGCGATGACCAGGATCTTCTGGCCGTCCTCGGCGGTGGCGCGCACCAGCGCCGCCTGGCGGGTGGCGCGCTCGGTGAGATCGGTGCAGGTGCCGCTCACCTCCTGGGTGGAGGCGCTCATCTGCTGGGTGGACGACGAAATCTGTTCCGCCATGCTCGCGGCGTCGTTGGCATTGCTGCGGATGGTGCCCACCAGCTCGCGGAGCTCGAGTACCATCACGTCGATGGCGTTGATGAGTGAGATCACCTCGTGGCTCGCCCCGGGCACCTTGACGTCGGAGTGGGCCAGGTCCCCCTGCGACACCCGCGTGGCCACGCCGGCCAGCGCCTCCATCGGCTCCACCACTCGACGGCGCAGCCGCAGCACGATGAGGGCGACAACCACCAGCACGACGCCGATCAGAATGATCAGGTCGGAATAGAGCGACCGCGCAATCGCCAGCATGAGCGGTTGCTGGCTGTTGGCGGGATCGAGCACGGCCAGCCGCAGCCCGGTCGCTCCCACGCCCATCGAGGCGCTCCGCCAGCTGGAGCCGGTGGACGCCGCTACCGCCGTGCCGGCGGGCATCGCGTTGTCGTTGCTGGCCAGCACCCCGCCGTCGGGGCCGATGAGGAGCAGCGTCAGCGAATCACCGAGGAGGGTCCGGCCGTGCAGCGAACGACTCACCTCCTGCAGCGGGTAGACGACGCCCAGCGCGCCACTCGGCTTGCTGTCGCCCGGCCTGGTGAGCGCCGCGGCCACGTCCACCACCAGCGCGCCGCTCGACGCGTCGATCCGCGGCAGCCCCATGTACGTGGCGCCCGACATCGCCACCTGGGACCAGCGGCTCACGGCGTCGGCGAGGTGCGTCCGCGAGGAAAACAGGGTGTTGCCCGAGGCATCGACGACGGTGACGCCGCGGAAACTCGTCCGCCGGCTCACCAGCGCCAGGTAGCGCTCCGCATCCGCCCGGTCGGCGGGCTTCGTCGCCGTGGCGAGCTGCACCAGCTCCGGCATCGCGGAGAGGAGTTCCACCTCCTGGCGCCGGGCGGTGAGTTCCTGGTCGACCGTGCCGGCCGCCCGGCGGGCCGTTTCCTCGAGGTACATCGTGGAGCGGCCCTGCACGAAAGACATCGCGCTCCGGGCCGTGAGGCCCACCGCGAGGATGCCAAACATTCCCGCGGAGACGACGCCGAGGAGGTAGATCGCGTGGGACAGCTTGTAGGAGCGGAGGCCCATGCGTGAGACCGGCTTAAGTGGAAGGGGTGGCGAAAGTTAGGGATACGGATGCGGGGAAGCAACGGCAAGTGGTCCCCGGTTCCCTGTGCCCTGTCCCCGAGGTCGCATGCCTCGCCTCCCTCTAGAATTTGCCGGGAACGGCGCAAGGCCGTCCCCCGGGGACTGGGGACCGGGGACTGGGGACCAGTCGGTCGCGTGGATCGTAACCCTTCTCACCGCACCGTCTCCCCGTAGATTTCCGGCCCTATGTCCAACCATCCCGAGTATGACCCTCAGGCTGTCGAGGCCCGGTGGCGCCGTTTGTGGTCCGAGCGTCATACCAACGAGCCGGATCTCGATAACGCGACCAAGCCGTTCTACAACCTGATGATGTTCCCCTATCCGTCGGCCGAAGGGCTGCACGTGGGGAATCTCTTTGCCTTCACCGGCAGCGACGTACACGGGCGGTTCCGGCGGCTGCAGGGGTACCAGGTCTTCGAGCCGATGGGGTACGACGCCTTCGGCATCCATTCCGAGAATTACGCCCTCAAGATCGGGACCCATCCCGCGGTCCTGATCCCGAAGAACATCGCCAACTTCCGCCGCCAGCTGGAGCGGATGGGAGGGATGTTCGACTGGCGCCATTCGCTGTCGACCACCGATCCCGACTACTACAAGTGGACCCAGTGGATCTTCCTGCAGCTGCACAAGGCGGGAAAGGCGTACAAGAAGAAGGCCGCCGTCAACTGGTGCCCCAACGACAAGACGGTGCTGGCCAACGAGCAGGTGGAGAACGGCCACTGTGAGCGCTGCGGCGCCCTGGTCGAGCAGCGCTTCCTGGAGCAGTGGTTCTTCCGGATCACCGACTACGCCGGCCGGCTGCTGGCCAACACCGACAACCTCGACTGGTCGGAGACCACCCTCCGCGCCCAGCGCAACTGGATCGGTCGCTCGGAAGGCGCCGAGCTCGAGTTTCCGCTGCCCGCGGGTGGCGGGATCAAGGTGTTCACCACCCGGCCCGACACCATCTTCGGCGCCACCTTCATGGTGATGGCCCCGGAGCACCCGCTCGTCCGCCAGATCACCACCGCCGAGTGCAAATACGACGTGGAGGAGTACGTGCGGCAGGTGGCGGCCAAGGACCTGGTCAGCCGCAAGGTGGGCGAACGGGAGAAGTCCGGCGTGTTCACCGGCGCCTACGCCCGCAATCCCGCGACTGGTGAGTCCATCCCGGTCTGGATCGCCGACTACGTGCTGATGGAATACGGCACCGGCGCGATCATGGCCGTGCCGGGGCATGACGATCGCGACTTCGAGTTCGCCAAGAAGTTCAAGCTGGACATCGTGCGCGTCATCGCCGGCGAGGGGGAGAACGCCTCGACACCGCTCGACGAGCCGTACATCGAGAATACCGCCGGCACCCTGGTCAACAGCCGGCAGTTCGACGGGCAGAAGTCGGCCGAAGCCAAGGGCGCCATCATCCGCTGGCTGGAAGGGCAGAAGGCGGGGAAGGGCGTCGTCCAGTACCGGCTGCACGACTGGTGCATCAGCCGCCAGCGCTACTGGGGCCCGCCGATTCCGATCATCTACTGCGACACCTGCGGCCCCGTGCCGGTGCCGGAGAAGGACCTGCCGGTGATCCTCCCGGCCATCGAGGACTTCAAGCCGGACGACTCGGGAATTTCACCGCTGGCGCGCCACGAGGAGTGGTACTTCGTCCCGTGCCCCAAGTGCGGCGCCCGGGGCCGTCGCGAGACCGACGTCTCCGACACCTTCCTAGACTCGGCGTGGTACTACCTGCGCTATACCAGCACGGAGTTCGACGACCGGCCATTCGACCCGAAGCGGACCAAGAAGTGGAACCCCGTCACCACGTACATCGGCGGCAACGAGCACGCGGTGCTGCACCTGCTGTACTCGCGCTTCCTGGCGATGGTGCTGAAGGAGCTGGGGCATGTCGACTTCGAGGAGCCGTTCACCCGCTTCCGGGCCCACGGGCTGATCGTCAAGGACGGGTCCAAGATGTCCAAGTCCCGCGGCAACGTCGTCATTCCCGACGAGTACATGGACCAGTGGGGGGCGGACACCTTCCGGATGTACCTGATGTTCCTGGGGCCGTTCACCGAGGGGGGCGACTTCCGCGATGCCGGCATCAGCGGCCCGCGCCGCTTCCTCGACCGGGTCTGGAACCTCGTCAGCGAGGCGAAGGAGTGCGACCTCCCCAAGGCGCTGCTCTCCAAGTGGCACCAGACCAAGCAGAAGGCGCACGACGACATCGCCGAGCTGCGCTACAACACCGCCATCGCCGCGATGATGGAGCTGGTCAACGCCATGCGGGATGCCGACTGTCCGGATCGCCGCATCGTGAGCGACCTGGTCATCATGCTGGCACCCTTCGCGCCGCACCTGGCGGAGGAGTGCTGGGAGCGGTTGGGCCACAAGACGTCCGTGTTCGATGCCCGCTGGCCCGCCTGGGACACGGCTTTGACCATCGCCGACACGGTGGAGGTGGTGGTGCAGGTGAACGGCAAGACGCGGGGCCGGGTGCACGTCTCGCGGGACTCCGCCGAGGATCCGGTCGTGGCGGCCGCGCTGGCGGATGAGACGGTGAAGCGGTTTACCGACGGGAAGGAGATTCGCAAGAAGATCTACGTGGCGAATCG
>DATEHG010000127.1:0-10644 GCA_035279705.1 Gemmatimonadales bacterium | reverse complement strand
AGGGCCTGGCTCATCGGGCCGGGGATCGGGGTCTTCAACTCGATTGCGCGGGCCATCGAAACACTCCGGTGGGACGGGTTGGGTTAGCCAGATTACCCAGCGGCCTCACAATTGTCGAGAGGGATCCACGGAACGCACGGAGGAAACGGATGCTCCCTCGCTTCTCTGAGCTTGCATCGCACTATCGAGCGCCAATCCGTGGAAAAAGCATGACACCGACCGGCTGGAATGAGGCGAATGTGATCCATGCCGCCGCATCCAACCGCCGAACTCGATCCGATGACATACGCAATTGTCGGCTGCGCGTTGGAGGTCCACCGCACTCTGGGCGCTGGCTTTCTGGAGGCTGTTTATCGGGACGCCTTGCACCAGCTGTTGTCTGAACGAAAGATTCCTTTCAGGGCGGAGGTGCAGCTAGCCATCCGATTTCGAGGGAAGTGGCTCCCGACCACCTACCGGGCCGATCTGGTCTGTTATGGCGAGGTACTGGTCGAATTGAAAGCGCTGTCGAGGATCACGAGAGTCGAACACGCACAGGTGCTGAACTATCTCAAGGCGAGTGGCCTCAACCGTGCACTTCTTATGAACTTCGGTGGGCGGCGCCTGGAGATCCGAAGACTCGTTGGTCCAGGGGCGCCATCCGTGATCCCCTCCGTGTCATCCGTGGATTCCCGGGGCCCTTACCCTTCCGATTACCCACCCGCGGTGTAGCTTATTTCCGGTCACTGCCCCTGCGGGCGATCACCTTCATCCCCACTCTCCCGGTAAGGAATCGACTATGCGGATCCCTCGTCCGGCTGTGCGTGCGCTGACCACGGCCCTGCCGGCGCTGGCCCTGGTCCTCGCGGCCTGCGGCGGCGGCGACAAGAAGGCCGCCACGGCGGCCGCCGCCACCAAGATCACCATCACCCCGACGTCGGACGCGCGCGCCGATGCCGTGG
Organism: Gemmatimonadales bacterium; assembly: GCA_035279705.1. Classification (GTDB taxonomy): domain Bacteria; phylum Gemmatimonadota; class Gemmatimonadetes; order Gemmatimonadales; family GWC2-71-9; genus DATEHG01. Next base: position 9,703 of record DATEHG010000127.1, on the reverse strand, counting down.
CGTATCTCAAGCAGCTCTGCCCCAAGCCGATCGGCGGCGAGCTCAACTTCATGGTGTGGGAGGGATACACCGACACCCTCTTCACCAAGCCGTTCGAGGAAGCGTGCGGCGTGAAGGTGAACGCCACCTACATGGGCTCGAGCGACGATCTCGTCGCCAAGCTGCGGGCGGGCAATGGCCAGACGTTCGACCTGGTCTCGCCCAGCTCCGATGCGATCACCCAGATCATCCAGGCGGGGCTGGCCTCGCCGATCGATCTCAAGCGGCTGCCCAGCTACGGCGACCTGATGGCGTCCTTCCGCGGCCTGACGATGGCCAAGAAGGATTCGTCGGTGTACGGCGTGCCGTGGGCCTTCGGACCGAATCCGCTGATCTACGACACCACCAAGGTGACCGCCGCGCCGGCGTCCTGGAACGACCTGTGGGACAAGAAGTACAAGGGCAAGCTCTCGCTGCAGGACGATATCGCCACGCTCTGGATGGTGGCCCAGGCCCTGGGCATGGATGATCCCAAGGACCGCAGCCACATCTACAACCTGTCGGACGAGGAGCTGGCGAAGGTCAAGGCGAAGATGCTCGAGCTCAGGCCCAACGTGCGGAAGTACTGGGCCACGGCGGGCGACATGACCCAGCTCTTCCAGAGCGGCGAAATCGTCGCGGGCGAGGGCTGGCCTCTCATGACCGCGACGTTGCGCGGCGCCAACTTCCCCGCCGGCGAGACGATTCCGAAGGAAGGCACCACGGCGTGGGCCGACCACTGGGTGCTGACGTCCGGCGTGAAGAACCTGGACGCGGCGTACGCCTGGCTGGAGTACTGCTCGCAGCCGTTCACCCAGAAGCTGCTGGCCGATGTGACCAACTACATCGTGGCCAATCCGGCGGCCAAGAGCTACATGTCGCCCCAGCAGGTGGCCACCCAGCGGGACATCGCCGACTACGGCGACAAGGTCAACTTCTGGCAGTGGAGCCCGCGGCGGGACAAGTACACCGAAGTCTGGAATGAAGTGAAGGCAGCCAAGTAGGGGGAACGGGAAACAGGGAACGGGGAACGGGAGGTCGCGCCTCGCCGCGACTCCCCGTTCCCCGTTCACCGTTCACCCCCTCCGGCTCCCGCTTATCGCTCACCCCGAGACCGACTCAAGCTGATCCCGTGACCTCATCGCCGCTGCTCGAACTCCGCTCCGTTACCAAGGCCTTCGGCGATTTCAAGGCCGTGGACGATCTGTCCCTGGCGGTGGCACCCGGGGAATTCCTCACCTTCCTCGGCGCTTCGGGCTCCGGCAAGACGACCACGCTCCGGATGATCGCGGGGTTCGAGCTCCCCACCGGCGGCGAAATCCTGATGGAAGGGGCGCCGATCACGATGCTGCCCCCCTTCAAGCGGGACATCAACACCGTCTTCCAGCACTACGCCCTCTTTCCGCACATGAGCGTGCGCGAAAACGTGGGGTACGGCCTCCGGATGCGGAAAGTGCCCGCCGCCGAGCGGGAGCCGAGGGTGGCACAGGCGCTGGAAATGGTGCAGCTGGGGGCACTGGCCGACCGGGCGCCGCGCCAGCTGTCCGGAGGGCAGCAGCAGCGGGTGGCCCTGGCCCGGGCGCTCGTCAATCGCCCCCGCGTCCTGCTGCTCGACGAGCCGCTCGGCGCGCTCGACCTCAAGCTGCGCAAGGAGATGCAGCTCGAGCTGAAGCAGCTCAATCGCAAGCTCGGTATCACCTTCGTGTACGTGACGCACGACCAGGAAGAAGCCCTCACCATGTCCGACCGGATCGCGCTCATGCGCAACGGCCGGATCGAGCAGCTGTCCCCGCCACAGGGGATGTACGAGCACCCGGTGTCCCGCTACGTGGCGGACTTCATCGGGGAGAGCAACCTGCTCCGCGCCACCGTCCGTGAGATGAGCGGAAGCGACGCCATGTTGAATGTGGCCGGCAGCGTGGTCCGGGCCCGGACCGCGCGCCCCTGGAGCGTCGGCGCGGAGGGGTGGCTGGCCGTCCGCCCCGAGTTCGTGCGTCCCGCACGCGCGGGCGACGGGCCCAACATCCTCGAGGGGACCGCGGCCGATACCGTGTATGGCGGCAGCGTCACCCGGCAGCACCTGAACCTCGTCGAAGGCGGTCACGTCGTCTTCCACCTGGAGGCGGGCGCCGCGCCTCCGGCAGCGGGAAGCACCGTCAGGGTCACCTGGCCGGTGGAGCGGGGGAGCCTTGTCGGGGACTGAGGCCGGCCCCACCTGGCTCGACCGGATCCGCACCAACCGGCGGCTCAAGACCTTGGTCGGCAGCGCCCTGCCGGTCGGCTGGGTCACCGTCCTCCTGCTGCTGCCGTATCTCTTCCTCTTTGCCCACTCGTTCTTCCGGCTGAGCAACGGGACCATCACCCACGAGCTCACCCTGGACAACTATGCGCGGCTGTTCGGCACCGAGCTCTACCCCGATACCATCCTCTTTTCCGCCGGTGTCGCGGTGCGGGTCACGCTCGCGTCGCTGCTCCTGGCCTATCCGCTGGCCTATCTCCTCGCGTTCAAGGTCCGGCGCCACAAGAACCTGCTCTACATGGCGGTGATCATTCCGCTCTGGGTGAGCTACCTCGTGCGGGCCTATGCCTGGAAGATCATCCTGGGACAGGAAGGGATCCTCAACGGGTTCCTGCTGTCGCTCGGTGTGATCAAGGAGCCGCTCACCTTTCTGCTCTACAGCAAGTGGGCGGTGATCCTGGCGCTGATCCACATCTACACTCCGTTCACCCTGATGCCGATCTACGCCGTGCTGGAGTCGATCCCCGCTTCGCTCAAGGAAGCCAGCGCCGATCTCTACGGCGGCAAGTGGCAGACCTTCTTCCATGTGACGCTGCCGCTCTCGCTTCCGGGCGTCGTGGCCGGGTGCACCTTCGCGTTCGTGCTCTCGATGGGTGACTTCATCGCCCCGGTGCTGCTGGGCGGGAATGACAGCGCGCTGATGGTGTCCAACCTCGTGGTGAGCCTGTTCGGCGTGGCCTACAACTGGCCGCTGGGGGCCGCGGTGTCGGTCGTGATGCTCGCCATGACGCTCTCGCTGCTCTGGCTCGCCAACCGGGTGGAACGGGCGATGAATTACGGCGGGCAGACGGGCAGACGGGCGGACGGGCAGAAAGAGCAGCTCGCCCGCAAGCTTCCGCAGGGGGTGGCTTAGTGCAGCCCGCTGCCCAGCTGCGACCGCCAGGAAGTCCTTTAGGGCCCCCCAGCCCCGCGCCGCCGCGCGACGCATTCAGCGGGGCACTCCGGGTGACCGGCGCCGCAGTATTCCTGTTCATCTACCTGCCGCTCGTCGTGGTCGTGCTCTATGCCTTTCACGATGCCAACATCGTGGCGTGGCCCTTCCACGGCTGGACCCTCAGGTGGTTCAGCGCACTGGCGCACGACCGGGGATTCCTCGATGCCGCCTGGGCCAGCGTCAAGCTCGCGCTCCTCGCCACCACGCTTGCGCTGGGAATCGGCGTGCCCGGTGCCTTCGTGCTCGACCGGTTCGACTTCCCCGGCAAGACGATCTTCGAACGGCTGGTGCTGCTGCCGCTCATTCTCCCCGGCATCATCACCGGGGTCGCGATGCTGACCTTCTTCTCGTTCGTGGGGTTGAGCCTGTCGAGCGGCTTCCCGCTCATTCCCGGGTGGCCGGTGGTGCTGGGACACGGCGCGGCGCTCACGTCGATCGTGGTGACCCAGGTGTATGCCCGCCTCCGCCGGTTCGATCGCGCGCAGGAGGAGGCCAGCCAGGATCTCTACGCCAACGAGTGGCACACCTTCTGGCTCGTGACCCTCCCCAACATCCGCTCGGCCGTGCTGGGCTCGGCGCTGCTGGTGCTGACACTGAGCCTCGATGAAATCGCCGTGACCTTTTTCCTGATCGGCCGGCAGAACACCATACCACTGCAGATCTGGGGGATGCTGCGGCGCGGCATCACTCCGGAAGTCAACGCCGCGGCCACGGTGATCTTCTTCCTGTCGGTGGTGATTATCGTGGCGTGGGCGCGACTCATGCGGGAAGAGAAGTGACAGGTAAGAGGTAAGAGGGTAGGGTCAGTTCCCTCTCACCTCTCACCCTCGGTTCCCCCCTTCCGCCATCCGGACCAGCCGTTAGCTTAGCTGCCGTGAATCATCCCTCTCAGGCCCGCAGCATGTCCCCCATCCGCGACCAGGGAGCGTCTCCGACCGTGTCGTGGGACGCCGCCGGTGGCGTGGGCCTGAGGCTCGACAAGGACGAATGGTGAAAGGCAGCCATTAGCCATTGGCCGTCAGCCGTTGGCGAACAGCTCAAAACGGCTTGCTGACGGCTAAGGGCTGGCGGCTAACGGCCTCTTCCCTTTCGTCTCCCACATCGAGTTTTCGCATGCCAACCACCTACGATTCCATCATCATCGGCGCCGGCCACAACGGGCTGGTGACCGCCGCCTACCTGGCCCGCGCCGGGCAGAAGGTGCTCGTGCTCGAGCGCCGCGATCTCGTCGGCGGCTGCGCCGTCACCGAGGAGCTGTGGCCGGGCTTCAAGGTGTCCACCGCCAGCTACGTCAATTCCCTGTTCCGTCCCGAGATCATCCGCGACCTTGAGCTCAAGCGGCACGGCTTTGCCATGCTGCCGCGCAGCCCCTCGAGTTTCACCCCGTTCCCCGACGGCCGCTATCTCCTGATGGGTCCCGACAAGGAGATGACGCACCGGGAAATCTCCAAGTTCTCGAAGAAGGACGCGGAAGCGCTGCCGAAGTACGAGGCGATGCTGGAACGGGTGGCGGATTTCCTGGAGCCCACGCTGGTCCAGACGCCGCCCAATCCCTGGTCGATGGCGCCGGGCAATCTGCTCGCCCTCCTCAAGCTCGGCCTGGGTTTCAAGAAGCTCGGCACTGACGGGCAGAAGGCCATCGAGATTCTCACCGGCGCCGCCAACCCGATTCTCGACCGCTGGTTCGAATCGGAGCCGGTCAAGGCCACGATTGCCACCGACGCGATCATCGGCGCCTTCGCCACACCGTCGATGCCCGGCACCGCCTACGTGCTCTTTCACCATGTGATGGGCGAGTGCGACGGCGTGCGCGGCGTCTGGGGCTACGTCCGCGGCGGCATGGGTGGCCTCTCCAACGCGATCGCCTCGGCGGCACGGGAAAAGGGCGCGGAGATCAAGACCGGTGCGGCGGTGGCGCACATTATCGTCAAGAACGGCCAGGCCACGGGCGTGGCGCTGGCGGACGGCACGGAATACAGCGCCAGACGGGTGGTGTCGTGCCTCGATGCGACCGTCACCTTCCTCCGGCTGATGGACGGCAAGGACCTGCCGGCGGATTTCGTGGAGTCGGTGAAGCATCTCGACTACGCCAGCGGCAGCTGCAAGATCAACCTGGCGCTGAGCGAAGTGCCCGACTTCACCTGCCTGCCGGGCAACAAGCCGGGACCGCAGCACCGGGGCACCATTCATCTCTGTCCCGACCGGAACTACATCGAGAAGGCCTACGACAAGGCCAAGTACGGCTACATCTCGGACAACCCGATCATCGAGGCCACGATCCCTTCGTCGCTGGACAACACCGTGGCGCCCGAGGGCAAGCACGTGATGTCGATGTTCACCCAGTACTTCCCCTACAAGCTGGCGGATGACGCGGGGACGCTGGAGGAGAACAAGAAGCGGTACGCCGAGCGTTGCATCGACATCATGACGGAATACGCGCCGAACTTCCGCAAGGCCGTGATCAACTACCAGGTGCTGTCACCGATGGATCTGGAGCGGGTCTACGGCCTCACCGGCGGCAACATCATGCAGGGCACCATGTCGCTGTCGAGTCTGTCGTTCATGCGGCCGGTGCCGGGCTATGCGGACTACCGCACTCCGGTCCGTGGTCTGTACATGTGCGGCGCGGCGACGCATCCGGGTGGCGGGGTGATGGGAGCGTGCGGGTACAATGCGGCGCGGGAGATTCTGAGGGACAGCTAGGAGTCGGAGGTCGGAAGTCGGAAGTCTGAAGCCGATCGGCGAGGCCGTCGCAGGCGCAGGGATTCCATCAGGCCGGTCAGCATGCGGCTGATGCCCTGCGCCTCGCGAATCAGTGTCGTTCGGCTCGATTCGTCGACTAGTCCGAGAGCTGCCGCCATTTCCAGTTGACTCTCAATCTCGCCCGTCGAGCCCTGCGCGACGCCGAGGAAGTAGATCAGTTGCCCATCGCTCCGCCGACGTGAGCCCTCGGCGATATTGGAATGAACCGATACGGCCGCACGGCGTAATTGGGCAGTAAGCCCATATCTCTCGGCTGCGGGAAACGTTTCGGTCACCCGGTAAATCGCGAGGGAGTAGTCGAGCGCGCGCCGCCAGACCGCCAGATCCCTGAAATTGCCCATGTGGAACGATGGACTTGAATGCACAGCCCCAGTAACCTCAACAAGACGACCAGGCACCGTATGACGCACGACGACGGCGCAGGCTTCGTATGCTGACTTCCGACCTCTGACCTCCGACCTCCGACCGCCATGAAACCGTACCTCATGTTCATCGATGGGAAGTTCGTCCCCGCCGCCAGCGGCAAGACCTTCAACGTCTTTGATCCCGCTACCGAGGCGGTCATCGCCACCTGCCCCGCCGGCGACGCCAAGGATGTGGCCCGCGCGGTCGAGGCGGCGAAGAAGGCCTTCTACGGCGGCTGGAAGAACACTAGCGCCCAGGAGCGCGGCCGCGTCCTGTTCAGGATCGCCGACCGCATCCGGGCCCGGCGCGATGAGCTGGCCAGGATCGAAACGCTCAACTCCGGCAAGCCGATCGTCGAGTCCGAATACGACATGGACGATTCGGCGGTCTGCTTCGAGTACTACGGCGGCCTTGCCACCAAACTGAATGGCGAGGTCATCCCGGTGCCCACCAACGCCATGGTCATGGCGGTGAAGGAACCGATGGGCATCGCCGGCCAGATCATTCCCTGGAACTATCCGCTCGCCATGGCGGCGTGGAAGCTCGGCCCGGCGATCGCGGCGGGCTGCACGGTAATCATCAAGCCCGCCGAGCAGACGCCGCTGTCGCTGCTCGCGCTGGCGGAAGATTTCGAAGCCTGTGGCGTGCCGCCCGGCGTGATCAACGTCGTCACCGGCCTCGGCCCTGACGCCGGCGCACCGCTGGTCGCCCACCCCGACGTCCGCAAGATCGCCTTCACCGGCTCCGCCGAGGTGGGCAAGATCATCATGCGGAGCGCGGCGGATCAGCTCAAGCGCGTCTCGCTCGAACTGGGCGGCAAGTCACCCAACATCTTCTTCGCCGACGCCGACTTCGAGGCCGCGGTCGACGGCGCCCTGTTCGGCACCTTCATCAATCAGGGCGAGGTCTGCTCCGCCGGCAGCCGCGTGCTGGTCCAGAAGGATATCTACAAGAAGTTCGTCGATGCCTGCGCCGCCAAGGCCAAAACCATCAAGCTCGGCCCCGGCATCGAGCGGGACACCAAGATGGGTCCGCTCGTCAGCGCCGAGCAGCGGGACCGGGTGCGCAAATACCAGGAGATCGGGAAGAAGGAAGCGAAGGTAGCGGCTGGTGGAGGCGCCCCGAAGTTCGACAAGGGGTGGTACGTCGAGCCCACGATCTTCTATGACGTCGACAACAGCGCCACCATCGCCCAGGAGGAGATCTTCGGTCCGGTCATGAGCGTGATCCCGTTCAAGGACGAGGCCCAGGCGCTGGAGATCGCCAACGCCACACCGTACGGACTGGCGGCCGCGGTCTGGACCCGGGACATCTTCAAGGCCTTCCGCGTGGTCAAGCAGCTCGAGGCCGGCGTCGTGTGGGTCAACCACATGCAGCCCACGATGCTCGAGGCCCCCTGGGGAGGTTACAAGATGTCGGGGTTCGGGCGCGAGCTCGGCCACTGGGGCGTCGAGGAATACATGGAGACCAAGCAGATCTACATCAACCTCGACGAGGCGCCGATCGGGTGGTACTGAACTAGAAGAGAAAAGCGAAAAGAGAAAAGCGAATGGGAACAGCTCATCCCATTCGCTTTTCGCCTTTCGCCCTTCCCGCTTCTATCTACTTCACCGCGACGGGAATTTCACGCGGCTTGGCCTTTTCGGCCTTGGGCAGGAACACCGTGAGCACCCCGTTCTCATAGGAAGCCTTGACCTTCTCGGCCTCCAGGGTGTCCGGCAGGGTGAAGGTCCGCTCGAACGTCCCGAAGGTCCGCTCGTAACGGTAGCCCTGCTCCCCCTTCTCCTCGCTCTTCCGCACCTTTTCCCCGCGAATCGTCAGAACCCGGTGCTCCAGGGAAATCTTCACATCCTTGGGATCCACACCCGGCAGATCCAGGGTCAGATTCAGGCCCTGCTCGCTCTCCGTGATGTCGGTAGCGGGTACCCATGAAGTGGGCGTACCGTTGGACCACTGGAACGCCTCATCAAAGACCCGGTTGAATGCCCGGAAGCCGAGCAGATCGCTGGCCCCGACGGGCCGACGCAGCATGACGGTCATGGTGTTACTCCTTTTCCTGTACAGTGAGTCAGCGTGAATTGAGCCAGGGCTTCAGGCCGGCTCGCGAGTCACCTCTGTGCACCCGGTGTGCCGGGCGGATCGAGTCACTCTGACAGATCCGGAGCGGGGTGAACTGCAGGAATGACCGCCACTTCGACGGGGCCCGGTCAAACAGGCTTAACACCCTTCCGGGGAGGTCGTCAGCCTCGAACCATGCCGAAAAGACTGCTCTTCTGGCTGGTCCCTCTGCTGGGGCCCGCGGCGGCGCTGGCGCAGCTGCCTGCGCCGATGACCGCGCGTGACTCCGCGCTGCATGCGCTCAATCGCCTGGCCTACGGACCCCGCCCGGGCGAGATCGACTCGGTGGCACGCCTCGGCGTGAACCGCTGGATCGAGTCTCAGCTCGCCGCACAGGAGTCCGAACCGGAGCTGAAATCCGCCGAGCGGGGGTTCGACCTGCTCAAGCTGAGCCCGGATGACCTGGCCCGGCGCGCGGTCGAGATGCAGAAGGAGCGGCGCAGGGATAAGCAGCGCGGGGAAGACCAGGAGGACAGGCGGCACGACCGGAAGCACGGCGCTGATGATCCCCGCCGCCTGGCGGCGCAGTTCCAGCAGCTCGTGGTGACCCGGGCTGTTTTGGCGCGGAACCAGTTGCAGGAGGTCATGGCGGACTTCTGGACCAACCACTTCAACGTGGTGCTCACCAAGGGCGCCGACCGCTACCTGCTGCCGGGCTACGTCGAGCGCACGATCCGCCCTCACGCCCTGGGAAGCTTCGAGGACCTGCTGCTCGCAGTGGCCCGCAGCCCGGCGATGCTGTTCTATCTCGACAACGTGCGATCGGTGGCCCCGGGCAGTGCGCCCCCGGCCCTGAGAAACGCCCGCTTCCGGCGATTCATGTCGCCGCGGGTCGACTCGCTGGAAGCCAAGCTCCCCACCGGCATCAACGAGAACTACGCCAGGGAGCTGCTGGAACTCCACACCCTGGGAGTGGACGGCGGCTATACCCAGCAGGACGTGATCAACACCGCGCGGATACTGACCGGCTGGAGCATGGAGCGCCCCGAGCGCGGCGCCGGCTTCGAATTCCACGATTGGGCCCATGACATGGGCGAGAAGGTGGTGCTGGGCGTCCGGTTCCCGATGGGCCATGGCCAGGATGAAGGGGAGAAGCTGCTCCGCATGCTGGCGCAGCACCCCGCCACCATGCATCACATCAGCGCCAAACTCTGCCAGCGATTCGT
>DATEHG010000126.1:0-3141 GCA_035279705.1 Gemmatimonadales bacterium | reverse complement strand
CCGCGGCTACGGCGATTGCAAGGACAAGGCGCAGCTGCTCGTCGTCATGCTCCGCGAGCTCGGAGTCGAGGCCAGCCCCGCGCTGGTGAGTACCGACTTTCGCGACCACGTGGGTGAGATGGCGCCCAGTGCGAGGTACTTTGATCATGCCATCGTCCGGGTCCGGTTCGACGGCCGGGAGGTCTGGCTGGATCCGACGGTGCTCTATCAGCGCGGCGGGCTCGAGACGGTGGCGGCCCAGTTCGGCGCCGGCCTGGTACTCGCGCCGGGCACCGATTCGCTGTCGGCGATTGCCCGGTCTACGGCCGCGGAGCCTTTGACCGACATCAAGGTCGACTTCGAGCTCGGAGCGCTCGGTCAGCCCGCGACGATGCACGTGGCGAGCGAGTATCGCGGGAGTGCCGCGGTCGCCTTCCGCGAATCATTCCGGACCTCATCCCCCGAGGAGCTCCAGCGACGGTACACCGAGTTCTACGCCGATGGGTACCCGGGGATCACGATGGATGGGCCTCCCGACATCTCGGATGATGAGGTCCACAACACGATCCGCACTTCCGAGCAGTACACGATCCCGGGCTTCTGGCACAAGTCGGTGGATGACGAGAGCTACCTGGGAACGTTCAACCCGGTCGAGCTCGACCGCACGGTGCCCTCCACCAGCGCGGCAGGCCGCACCATGCCCCTCGCGGTCGAGTACCCCAGTCACCTGCGCTACACCATTGCCGCTCACCTGAAAGAGGGCTGGCAGATCGCGCCGAAGGGGGACACCCTCGAGACCGCGGCGGCTCGTTTCGTCCGGACCATCGCGGTGCAGGACTCGACGCTGGAGCTCAACTACGAGTACCAGTCGCTGGCGGACCATGTCACCGCCGCGGCGGCCGCGGACCACATCGACAAGATCTCGCGGATGAACCGGATGATCCGCTACAGCGTGACTCCGCCGGATACCGGGAGCCGTCACACCTGGTCCAACCCCGCCGAGATCAACTGGACCGTCCTGCTGATCGGATTCTTCACCGCTGGACTGTCGCTGCTGGGGGCGGTCCGGCTGATCCGGTCGCCCGCACCGGCATGGCCTCCGACGGCCGCGACCCCGGATCCCCGGTGGAGCGGGATCCTCGGTTGGCTGGTCCTGCTGGCCCTTGTGGTCGTGATCTTCCCGATTTCGGTGGCGTGGACGATGGGGCGGGATTTCTCCGCCTACACCCTGACGCTGTGGGCTCGACATACCACGCCGGGGGCGTCCGGCTATCACCCGCTCTACGAGCCCGTCCTGCTGCTGGAACTGGTCACCAACACGGCACTGATCGTACTCGGCACGTCCGTGGCCTGGCTGTTCTTCAAGCGACGGCGCTGGTTTCCGGCCTTCTTCGTCGGCCTGTGCGCCATCAGGGTCATCGCCGACTGGGCCGACGTCCTGCTCAGCCACCGGCTCCCGACCCTCGCCACGGCGGAGATCGACTGGAGCACGCATGCAAGGGCGACCGTCGTGCTCGGTCTGTGGGTCCTCTACATGCTCCGTTCGAAGCGAGTCCAGAACACCTTCGTGAACTGAACCGTCACCAGCCGGCGGGAGTCTCCCTTCCCCACCCCCGCCGGAATCCGGCCTCTATACCCATTGCAATTATATCCGCAGTGGATATATTGGGGCCATGACATACGCCAAAGCCGACGTCGACGCGCAGCTCCCCCTCCCGCCGGCCACCTTCCATATCCTGCTGGCGGTGGCCCAGGAGGATCGCCACGGCTACGCGATCATCCTGGACGTGGAAACGCGGACAGACGGCGCCCTCCGCCTCAGTCCCGGCACGCTCTACCGCTCGATCCAGCGGATGCTGGAGCAGGGCCTCCTGCTCGAGACCGACGACCGCCCCGCGCCGGAGCAGGATGATGAGCGCCGCCGCTACTACCGCATCACCCCGTTCGGCGCTGCCGTGGCCAGGGCGGAAACCCGCCGGATGATGAGCCTGGTCAGCATGGCCAGGGTGCAGGGTCTCGCCCCGGGGCGCCCATGAGCCGACTCTACCGCACGCTGCTCCGCTGGTACCCCGCCTCCTTTCGCCGAGAATACGGCGAAGAGATGGAGCGGCTCTTCGCCCGGCGGCTGGCGGGCACCGCGGCCGGCTCAGCGAAGCTTGCCCTCTGGTTCGAAGCGATGCGCGACATCGCCGCCAACGGCTCCGCCGCGCACTGGGACCTGCTGCGCCAGGACCTCCGCCAGAGCGGCCGCACGATCATCCGTTCCCCTGGATTCGCGCTCACGGCCATCCTCGTCACCGCCCTCGGCGTCGGCGCCACGACGGCCGCCTTCTCGGTCGCGGATTTCGTGCTGTTCCGCCCCCTGCCCTTCCGCAACCCGGAGCAGCTGGTGCGGGTCTGGCAGAGTCAGCCGGGCTATGAGCAGATGGAGCTCTCACCGCCCAACTATCACGACATCAAGGCGTCGAGCCGCTCCTTCGAGACACTGGCCGCTTTTCACCCCGTCACCGCCAACCTCACCGGCGAGGGCGCACCGCGCCGGGTCGAAGGTGCGACCGTCACGCGCGACCTGCTCCCGATGCTCGGCGTCTCCGCGGCGGTGGGACGGATCTTCACGCCGGCGGACGGTGCCGATGGGGTGGTGCTGAGTTACGGCCTCTGGCAGAACGCCTTCGGTTCCGGGGACGTGATCGGCCACCAGGTCTCGCTCAATGGCCAGCCTCGAGTCGTGCTGGGCGTGATGCCGGCCGGGTTCCACTTCCCCTCGCGGGAGGCGCAGTTCTGGCTCCCGATGCCCGACGACGAGCTGGCGGACACCGCTCGCACCAACAACTGGTTCCTGGGCGTGGGCCGCCTCCGCCCCGGCATCTCGGTGGCGCAGGCGCAGGCGGAAGTGAGCGCCCTCGCTGCCGGCCTCGCCCAGCGCTTCCCGATCGACGATGCCTGGATGGGCGCCACCCTCTACCGGATGCAGGACGGCCTCTCGGAACAGTCCCGCCTTCTCCTCCTCGGCCTGGGCGGCGCCTCACTCTGCGTCCTGCTCATCGCCTGCGCCAACCTGGCCAACCTGCTGCTGGCCCGCGGGCTGATGCGCCATCGCGAGCTGGTAGTGCGCACGGCCCTTGGCGCCGGCCGGGAGCGCCTGGTGCGCCAGCTCATCAC
>DATEHG010000125.1:0-23048 GCA_035279705.1 Gemmatimonadales bacterium | reverse complement strand
GCGCGAACCAGATACCGAAATGACGTCATCCACAGCCTGTCATATCCGAGTCGCGCGTCGCGAGGACGTGCCAGCGATGGCTGCGCTCGTCGAGGAATTCGCCCGGTATATGCGCAGCCTCGGTGACGGGACCGAACTGCGGCTCGACGCCGCGGCGCTCGAGCGGGACGGGTTCGGGACCGAACCTGCCTTTCAAGGGCTCGTCGCCGAAATCTCGGGCGACGTTGTCGGCTTCCTGCTCCATCACGCGGGCTACGACACGGACGCGGCGAGCCGACTGCTCTTCGTGGTCGACTTGTTCGTGACGAGGGCGGCGCGCGGGCGGGGGATCGGAGCCGCGTTGATGCACGAGGCCCGCGCGGTGGCGCTCGGACGTGGAGCGAAGCAGATGGTGTGGACGGTCGACCGCCGCAATGTCCTGGCGCGACGCTTCTACGAAGGACTCGGTGCAGGCTACGTCCGGGAATTGGACCTGATGTACCTGGATGTCGATGGGGCGCCACCGGGCTAGCGTGGCAGCGGAGCGTGCGCAATGGATGTCGGATGAATCATGCGCCGCCGCTGTCGTTGAACGGCTATCCGTCAAGGTGAGGGATCCGTGGAGATCAAGACTCCCGCAGCATGCCGTACCTACGTCGAGGCTGAATTGGCGGCGTTCACCAGTGCGCATCCAGGTTGGCACGCCGCCCGTTCCGTACTCGAGCCCCGCGATCCGCTCAGCTGGACAATCGGGCTCGACACACCCGTATCCGCCTCCTGGTACGGCGTGCAGGCGGACATGAACCGCCGTGAGTTGCTGGTATGGTTCGGGAACCACCGCACCGGGGCAGGCAGTATCCATTGGATCATGCGGCCCGCCGTCCACGTGGCGTTTGACGATCTTCGGCCGCGCAGCGACGCCGTGGGCCTGCCCTATTCGCTGAGTGATATCCTGGGGGAGATGGTCAACTCGCTCGGCAACAAGCGGGTCGCCGTCATGCGCTATGATCTCAACAGCGAGTCGCTGACGTGAAAGGGCGCGGCCAGCTTGAGATGGGAGCGGTCCGATCACACGGTGCGCCGACCAGGGAACATTGATTTGTGCGCTGCGGGGCCGGGCGCCCGCAGCTTACGCGCCATCCGTCCCGTAGCGGGACACGTCTCTGCCCTCCGCTACTCACCATTTGAGATCCCGGCGCCCGGCAAGTAGAATACGAAAGGTGTACCCGGAGCCTGCCATGCGTTCGACCGCCCTCCTGCCGCTTCTCCTCGCACTTGGCTACGTAGGCGCGTGCTCGAGTCCCGCGCCGTCAGACGCGGACACGACCTCCCTGCAGGGCGATTGGGCCTCCGATCAGGTCAGCCTGACCATCACCAGCGATACCGCCAACCTCACACTCCTGGCCTCAGGAGGCTGTTTCGGCTCTTACGGCCAGATACCCCAGCCGATTCCCCTCGATCACTTCTCCCTTCCCGGCACCTACACCCAGCTGATTGGCGCGTATCCGGGCAAGCTGGAATACCCCGCGGAATATGCCGGGCAGGTCAGCGGCGGCGACCTTGCGCTTACCATCACTGTCCCGGCGTTGCAGCTCACCCTTGGCCCGGTCCATCTGACAGCTGGGCGCGAGCAGAGTTGGCCCGCGTGCCTCTACCCCTGACCGCGACGGCCCGCCAGCATCCGCTTGCCGGCGGCCGTCGCTCCAGGCGCTGCGCGCCGTCCGCGGGCGACGCTCCGCGTCTCGCCGGGAAACATCATTGTACTTGTAGCCTGAGGTTGCGCCTGGCCTGAAGCGCATGGCGTTGGCCGCCCGCCGCGTCCCTGCGCAGGAGATCTGACTCATGAAGGCGCCGAGCATCCTCCTCGGGATCAGCGTTGCGGCAATGAGCCTGTCAGCAGGCGTCGAGGGCATCAAGCGATTCGGGCTCAGTCTCGCGGGCCAGAGTCTGGCCGCAGCCCCGTCGCCCATTCTCACGGTGTTGGGCTCCGGCGCCGTGCTCGTCCTCGGCTGCTGGCTCTGCGTGGTGCTACTGCGTCATCACAAGGCCAACCTCGGGCTCATCCTGGCCTGGTCCGGCGCCGCCGCGGTGCTGGCCATCCTTTTTCACCTGAACCACGTGGCCTACGCCGAACACTGCAGGCCGAGCGGAGCTCCGGCGCCCCTCACGCACCGTTGCCTGGAGCTGCAAAGGCGCGGCCGTATTGCCGCTACGGCAGGATGGCGCGGGGCGGCCCTTTGACTGCGCCGTGAAGCGGAGGAGGTCGGCCAACCTGCGGCGGCCGGCGCGAGTCCCGGGCGGCCGCGCTCGCCGCTTGACGATTTGTCGCCAGGCGCACAGCGATACCTGCCAGGTGGGTTAGCGAGGGTTTCATGTCACGAAACATGCGGATATGGGTGGCGCTTCTTCTGGCGACTGGCGCCTGCTCGAGTGGCGGCGCCGGCCCGGTGCAGCCAAGGATTGGGGACCTCAACAGGACCGGGCTCGAGGGGACTGCCAGCCGCGGACCCATTCAGCCCGTTTGCCAGGAGGGCGTGCCCTGTGACGCGCCGCTCAAGGCCGGGTTCACGCTCCAGCAGGCGGGCCACGTGGTCGCGCGCTTCTTCAGCGACACGGCCGGTCACTTTCTGGTTTATGCGGCGCCAGGCTCGTACCTGGTGGTCCCGGACAAGCCGATCGGCATAGGCACCCAGACCCCGGCAGTCGCGGTGCAAGCCGAAGGCCTCACGCACCTCGACTTGTCGTTCGACACCGGGATCCGCTAAGCCGGCGCGTGACGGGTTCGATTCAATCATTCGGGAGTTTCGGAATGCTCGTGCTGACCGCCTACATCGAGGTACTTCCAGGCGACCGGGCCCCAATCCTCGCCGCGTTGTCCGCTGTCATCGCGGCAACCCGTGCCGAGGATGGTTGCGAGGAGTACGGCTGCTATGAAGACACGCAACGGTCCGGGCGCTTCGTGTTCGTCGAGCGGTGGCGTGACCAGGCCGCGCTCGATCGCCACCTCATGACCCCGCACATGGCGGACTGGATGAGAGTCGCGGGACCGAAGCTCACGGCCGCCAACGGGTTCGTCTATCAGGCCTCCTCGTGGACCGAGCTCAAGCCCGAATAGCCGTCGCGGCACCTTCGTCCCGCCACTGGTCCGTCCCACCCTGAAACCCGTCCATCACCCCTGCCGTACAGCGGCCACCAGCTACCCGGCGGGCCCCTCTGCTCCAACTTCCTGGTCGCCATCGGGTCGCACTCTACCTCGACCTGGTGCTTCTGCTCGCCATCATGCTCGCCTTTTCGCCCCGGCTGACGGGGCTGCCGCTCCACGAGTGGGTCGGTCTGCTGCTCGTCGGCCTGGTGCTGGTTCACCTGCTCGTGTCCTGGCCCTGGATTCGCGCGGCCACGAGAACGCTGGGCCGGCGCGCCGGGCTTCGCTCGCGCTTCAACGTCGTCATGAATGTCCTGCTCTTCGTTCTGTTCACCATCGAGATCACCTCCGGCCTGGCGATTTCAGCCGTCGCCCTCCCGGCTGCGGGGATTCCGACGGTGAACGATGGCGCCTGGCGTGCCCTGCATAACCTCACTCTGAACTGGACTCTGCTTGTGCTCGGCATCCACGTCGCGATGAACTGGCATCCACTGCTTGTCGGCATCCGGCGGCACCTCGGGGGGGCTCCCCGTGCCAACTAGGGCCGTCAGTGCCCTCCGCTGGGTGTTGCGTGCCACGGTCGTCGGGCTCGCGGCAGGGGTCGTAGCGGCGCTGGTATTCCTGGCACTCGGGCCCCCCACCCGGGCCCGCATCTATGAGACGGACGAGATCGCCCGCTTCAGCCCGACTCTCGGGCATGGACTCGTCCAGTTCTGTGGTGAAACTTTCCTGCTGGCGGTGGTGGCGTACTTCGCGAGACGCTGGCTGCGGGTTCGCCTGTAGCCCGGATCGTTGGCCCTGTTGTCGGTTGCCGGACCGATGCCACCCTTCCTCATCGGGAAACCGCGGCCCCGCCTCACCCCGTACTGACTCCCGGCCACCCGCGTCCCGCCTCCAGGAGTGCCCCATGTCCCGTTCGCTGAGCCTTCTTGCCGCGCTCGTCGGCGCCAGCCTGCCCTTCCCCCTTGCGGCCCAGACCAGCGTCATCGCCACCGAAATTTCCAAAGACTACGCGTCGGTTCGCGGGTACTTCCTCCAGGCCGCGGAAGAGATGCCCGACAGTCTCTACGCCTTCCGCCCTGCCCCGACCGTGCGCACCTTCGCCCGCCAGGTGGCCCACGTCGCCGACGACCAGTACAATCTCTGCGCTCCCGCGCGCGGCGAGGTTCGTCATGCGGCCTACACGGCCATCGAGGACAGCCTTGCCACCAAGCCTGCCCTGCTGGTGGCCCTGAAGGCGGCCTTTGCCTACTGCGATACGGCCTATGCCAGGATCACCGAGACCACCGCGACCCTGCCCACCCCCGGCGGATCGGGCCGGACCCGGCTCGGGTACCTGAATTGGAACATGTGGCACACCTGGGAGCATTACGGCAACGTGGTCGTCTATCTCCGGCTGAACGGCCTGGTACCACCCTCCAGCCAGAAGATGACCGGGATGAAGATGTAGGCGGTCGGGCGCATCCGTGACTCATTACTCTCCAGGCGGGCCGATCATCCTCGCCGAGCACGATGCGGCGTGGCCCGACGAGTTCCGGCGCGAGGCGGGCGCGATCAGCGTCGCCCTGTCCGATGTCACGACCGCCGTGCATCACATCGGCAGCACGGCGATATCCGGACTCGTGGCCAAGCCCGTGCTCGACATGCTGCTCGTGGTCCCGCAGCTCGGCCTGCTCGATGCGCGGAGCGATCGCCTCGCGGCCCTGGGCTACGAAGCCCGCGGCGAATTCGGGATTCCCGGACGGCGCTTCTTTTCCAGGACGATCCCGCAAGGCATCCGCACGCATCAGATTCATGCCTATGCCCGTGGGGCCGAAGCCGTCCAGCGCCATCTCGACTTTCGCGACTATCTCCGCGCCCACCCGTCGGTGGCGATCGAGTACGGCCGGCTGAAGACGCGCCTGGCGGCATCCTTCGGAGCCGATGTCGAAGGCTACGCCACCGCCAAGACCGCATTTGTCCGCGAAGTCGAACGTCTCGCCGCGGCCTGGCGGGCAGCACGTCCAGGTCCCGACAGCGCCGTGTAGCGAATGGTGCCGCTGAACCTGGGCGCGAGCCGGCACTTGCCGGGTGTCGATGGCGGCCGGCTTTTCGTCTGATAGTCGAGGAAGCGGACGAACACCCCCTTGTTCCAGGCGAAGACGCGCCAGGCCCAGCGTGACCGACCACGGCATCGTCATCCTCGGCATCCCGATCCCTGCGAGCTCCCCGCTCTTTCTCGCTCTCCTGACCTGCCACGTCTTTGCCGGGCTCGCGTGCGTCGTCACGGGACTCGTCGCCATGCTGAGCCGGAAGCGCCCGGGCCGTCATCCCACTGCGGGCACGCTCTATTACTGGTCCCTCGCCCTCGTCACTGCTTCGATGAGCGGCTTGTCGGTCATGCGCTGGCCTGCGGACATCCACCTCTTGGTTCTCGGCATCCTCTCCTTTGCCGCCGCGACTCTCGGCCGGGCTGCGCGGCGCGGCCGGTGGCCCGGCTGGATCAGAATCCACATCACGGGGATGGGACTGTCCTACATCCTGCTGCTTACCGCCTTCTACGTCGACAACGGCGCGAACCTCCCGCTCTGGCGGGATCTGCCGTCGCTGGCATATTGGCTGGCGCCGGCCCTGGTCGGGGTGCCGATCCTCATCCGCGCCCTGGTGCGCCACCCGCTTGTCCTGCGCGAGCGGGCCGAGGAGCGCTCGACGGGCGCCGGCTGACCCGCGCCGAGCCGGGCACCCGCAGCCGAAGCGCAATCCATCGGATCGCACGGGAGGAGCGTCTTGTGGACCTCAACCAGGTGACGGTTCCCTGCGCCGATCTGGCTGCCTCCGTCGCTTTCTACCGGCAACTCGGCCTCCGGCTGATCGTCAGCGATCCGCCCGACTACGCCCGGTTCGAATGCCCCGTGGGTCAGGCGACCTTCTCGCTGCATCGCGGGCCGCTCCCGGCGGGCGACCACGGCATCATCGTCTACTTCGAACTCGAGGATCTTGACGCCAAAGTGCGCGAACTCTCGGCGGCAGGCCTTCAGTTCGAGTCAGGGCCCCAGGACCAGCCCTGGCTCTGGCGTGAAGCGTACTTGCGGGATCCGGCGGGCAATCGCGTCTGCCTCTTTCATGGGGGCAGGAACCGCCGGAACCCGCCCTGGCGCCTTCCGGAACCGCGCTAGCAGTGGCGCGGAGCGTGCCGGCCAGCGGGCGCCGGTTGCCGCGGATGCCCCTGACGCGCAGGCATCAGGGGGGAACAACACCTTCACTCAGCCCAATGCCTGCCGAGCGAAAAACCGTCTTCTCCGCCCGCCTGTGGCGGTATCCAGGAAAGGGAGGCTGGACCTTCCTGACCGTCCCCAGGAAGCACGCCCCGCCTGCTACCCACGCCTGGGGACGCACCCCCGTCACCGCGGCGATCGGGGGCGTCACCTGGAAAACCAGCGTCTGGCGTGGCAAGGACGGCAGGACTCTCCTGGCAGTTCCCAAAGCGGTGCGGGGCGGCAAGGAGCACGGCGACACCGTATCCGTGACCTTGACCGTGCCGCTCTACTAGAATGCCGTGATGTGGATCCTGAACTGCCCCGTGGCCAGATCTTCACCCACTACGCCGAATGGAGCGAGGCATTATGCCGGCAGAGACTCCAGAATCTCCTGAGCGCAAGACTCTCTCCGAAGCCGAGGCCCGGCGCCTGCTGGCCCGTGCCGCCGAACTCGATGCGCGGCACGCGTCAGATCACCCGCTCGCCCGGCTGCGCGAGGTGGCAATCGAGGCGGGCATCGCCGAATCCGCCTTTGACCGTGCGCTGCAGGAGTTCGAGGTGCGAGACCGCAGTGCACTTTCATCGAATGAGGGCGATTCCCCGAGCCGGGATCGTTCCGGCGAGCAGGCATTCCCCACGCGCAGGGCCGGTGCCTGGCAATTGCTCGCGCGGTTTCGCGGGCATGTGATCGTGGCCGGTCTGCTCGTCGCGGCGCTCGCCAGGCCGGCAGACGCGGTCGCCAGGAGCCTGGTCATCGCGGCCGTGGTTGTCGGCCTGTTCGAACTTGCCCTCAGGCTCCATCGCGCCGACCACCGCACGCCAGACCCCGGCACTGGTTCACCTGCTGACGCTGCGCAAGCGCCGAGGGTGAAAGAGGGAGAGGTTCCGGCGCCCGGGCAGCAGTCACGCCAGGAATTGCGGTTTGCGGCGCCGCACACGGCCATATGATCAATTGGTGCAGCTGCTGGAGGGCGCAACGCGGGTAGAGAGAGCTGCCTTTGCATGGCATATCCACGAGGAGTCGCGATGGAAGTCCACCCAGGGGTATTCGTGTCCAGCACAGCGACGGACGACTGGCGGGCGGATCCGGAGGTTGGCGGGGGCGCCGAGGAGCATGTGCTCGTTCACACCGCAGAGATGCGCGCCGGGCTCACCCGCTTCACGGAGGACCCGGGTCCGCTGTCCTGGGTGCTGCCGCAACACGAGGTTCTCCTGGTGCTCGAAGGCGCAGTCCGGATCGAGATCGAAGGCGGGCCCACGCTCGATCTGAAACCGGGTGACATGGCCTCGCTGCCCAAGGGAGCGGTGACCCGGTGGCACCTTACGCTGCCGTTCAAGGAAATGTGGGTCCTCGCCGGGGCCTGACGTCCCGGTGCGGTCGCGCCTCACACCCGGAGCCTGCACCGGCAATGAAGAAGCTCGGACTCCTTGGAGGGCTCAGCTGGGTCTCGACGCTGGACTACTACCGCTACATCAACGAAGGAGTCAACCAGCGGCTGGGCGGGCTCGATTTCGCCGAATGCATCGTCTATTCCCTGAATTTCGGCGACATCCAGCGGCACGGCTGGGATGACTGGGACGAAACGTTCCGCCTGCTTTCGGGGGGCTGCCGGCACCTGAAGGCGGCTGGTGCCGAGGCGATCGTCCTGTGTGCCAATACCGCTCACGCGATTGCCGATGAGCTGGAGGCCAGCGTACGGCTGCCGGTGATCCATATCGCCACGGCGACGGCGACCGAGATCAGCAGGGCGGGCCTCACGACGGTCGGCCTGCTCGGCACGAAGTTCACCATGGAGCTGCCGTTCTACAGAGACAAGCTGCGCCTGCAGGGCATTGAAACCCTCGTACCGCTGGAGCAGGCGACACGGGACTTCATTCAGCAGACCCTCAAGGAGGAACTGGGCCGCGACGTGTTCACCCGGGCGACCAGGACGGCGTACCTCGAGGTGGTGGCGCAGCTCGTCGCCCGCGGCGCCCAAGGCATCGTCTTTGGATGTACCGAGATTCCGTTGCTGCTGACCCAGCAGGATGTGGCGGTGCCGGTGTTTGATACCACGCGCATTCATGTGGAGGCCGCGGTGAACTTCGCGTTGTCGGACCAGCCATGACCGTCCGGAAGCCACTGATTGACCGGGTGAGAGCCGCGCTGGCACGCACGCCCCGCGTCGTCGAGAAGAAGATGTTCGGCGGTATCACGTTCATGGTGAACGGGAAGATGTGCATCAGCGTCGGCCGGCAGCGGTTGATGTGCCGGATCGATCCGGAGTTGCACGACTCGGCGATCAGGCGCAAAGGCGTCCAGACCGTCACGATGAGAGGTCACGCCTATCGGGGCTTTGTCCACGTGCGCGAGGATGTGGTCACGACCAGGCCGGCCCTGGATTACTGGGTGCGCGCCTGCCTCGCGTTCAACAAAGAGGCCAGGTCGTCACGCAAGTAGGCCGCCGCCTGACCGGTGTTCCTTCATCGCCACCACGGCCAACCCATGGGCATCACGACCTCCGGCGAACATCGTATCTTCACCACAAAGCTGGGGAGCGTGTACCCCCACTACCTCCAGAAGGCGGAGAAGAAGGGACGCACCAGGGCGGAACTCGACCAGATCATCCGCTGGCTGACGGGCTATAGCCAGGCGGCGCTGGAGCGGCGGCTCGAGGACGGCACGACCTTCAAGACCTTTTTTGCCGAGGCCCCGGCGATTCATCCGAACACGTCGCTCATTACCGGTGTCGTCTGCGGCGTCCGGGTCGAGTCGGTCGAGGATCCGCTGATGCGGCACATCCGCTACCTGGACAAGCTGGTGGACGAACTCGCCAAGGGGAAAGCGCTGGAAAAGATCCTGCGGTCAAAACGCGGAGACCATGCATGAACAACACCGGCGTGCTGAAAATCACATCCCTGCTTTCGCTCGTCCTGCTCACCATTCACGTGACGGACGACATCGTCCGCGGTATTTCGAAGGCCGAGTCTTCCAATACGGCGCTGGCCGTACTGGCGATCCTCCTGTACGGCACGCTGGTGCTGGCCGACCGGCGCGGGGGGCACGTCATCATGTTCATCGTGGGGCTGCTCGCGGTCAGCATGCCCGTCATGCACATGAGGGGACAGCACTATCCCGAAATCGCCGCGTCCCCCGGTGGCTTCTTCTTCGTCTGGATCCTCTGGGTGCTGGGCGCGCTCGGGGGCGTCACCATGATCCTCGCGGTGCAGGGACTGTGGAGGCTGCGTCGTGGAGGCCCCCGCCAACCGGACGATGCTGCTGGCTGACCAGCGCCAGGGCGTCGGGCCTCGAGTCCACCTCGTTTCAGCGCCAGTGAAACGCTCTGCAGTTCAGCCCGAAACCG
Source organism: Gemmatimonadales bacterium (assembly GCA_035279705.1). Taxonomy (GTDB): domain Bacteria; phylum Gemmatimonadota; class Gemmatimonadetes; order Gemmatimonadales; family GWC2-71-9; genus DATEHG01. Next base: position 13,347 of record DATEHG010000125.1, on the reverse strand, counting down.
CCGGGCGCGAGGCGCGTAGAACTTCGCACCGTCTCGCCCCCTGGTCCGGAGCATCTCTGTGCCCTCCCCTGTCCGCCCATCCACCGGCCGCGTCCTCCTCGCCGGTCTCTTCCTGATGGTCTTCGGCTACCTCTGGTACGGCGTCCTCTTCCAGCAACTCCAGCTCGATTCCCACGGCTATACCGCGGCGGACTATGCCGGCAACAGTCCGTTGTGGTACGCCGGAGGCGGGTTGATCTCCCTCGTGATCGCCATCGGTCTGGCCCTGATGGTGCGCGCCGACGGCGCGGTGTGGGCACTCGCCGGGGCCCGCTCCGGCGTGCGCGCCTCGCTCTGTTTCGGTCTCCCTCTCGTCAGCTATCCCTTCGTGTACTCTCCGCACCATGAGTTCGGCCTCTACGTCGTCGGGGTCGCGCATATCGTGATCGGGTGGACCACCGCGGGGGCAATTCTGGGCGGCGCTGCCGCGTCCGGGGCGACCAGTCCGAGCCCGGCGCAGGCCTGATCCGCCGCTCGCGCCTGTCACGCTCCTGTAATCTCCGCGTCGCCCTCCTGCAATGATCAGCCGGTACCATTGGACCGGCCCCTTCGGACACTCCCATGCCGACACGTCGCCGGATCCTTCGCAAGTTCCTACCGGGAGTGGTCGCCGGCCTCGCGCTCCTGAGTGCACTCGGCTTCCTGTACGAGGCACGGGGCCGCCGCCTCGATGCCCAGCGTCTGCCGCCGATCGGACAGTCAGTCGACATCGGTGGCCGCACCCTGCTCCTCAACTGCCTCGGCAGCGGCGCTCCAGCCGTCGTCCTGGATGCCGGAGCCACGACTCCCGGCTACGGCTGGATCCCCATTCAGCGCCAGCTCGCCCCCCTTTCCAGGACGTGCTGGTTCGACCGCGCCGGCGAAGGCTGGAGCGATCCGGGGCCCTTCCCGCTGACCAGCCGGGCCGATGCCCAGGACCTGCATGCCGCCCTGCACCGCGCCGGGGTGGCGCCGCCCTACGTCCTGGTGGGGCACTCGCTGGGCGGCCTCGACGTGCGAGTCTTCGCCGGCCTGTATCCCGCGGAAGTCGGCGCCCTGGTGCTGGTTGAGTCGGCCCATGAGGACGAGCCGGTCCGCGCGCCACCGGCCTACCTGGGCCCGCGGCCACCTGCCTTTCTCTGGCACCCGCTCCACCTGCTCTTCACCGCCGCGGCGCGGTTCGGGCTCCTCCGCCTCGCGGCGCCACCCATTCCCGCGCACCTCCCGCCCGACGACAGCGTCCGGGCCATCGTGACTGCCCTCAGTACCCGGCCGCAGGCGATCGCGAGTTACAGCAGCCGCGGGCTGGTGGGTCCCAGCAGCTACGCGGCCGCGCACGCGGTGACGCACGTCGGGGATATCCCGCTGATCGTCCTCACCCGCGGGCGTCTGCCGGCCGCTCCGCGGTCCCAGGCCGACAGCGCCGCCCTCGCCTACGAGCTGGTCTGGCAGCATGAGATGCAGCCCCAGCTCGCCCGGCTCTCACCGAGGGGTCGCCAGGTGATCCTGCCGTGCAGCGGGCACGGGGTGCCGGAGGACGACCCGGGCGCCATCATCGCCGCCGTGCGCGAGATTCTCATGCTCCCTCATGACACCATAGGCTGTCCCCTGCAGTAGAGCGCTGGCGACGGTCCGCGAACGTGTGTTCGGGCGACACTGGCCGGCGGCCGACCGGCTTGCGGCAACATCCCGCGGGGCGCAGCTTGTGCGGCGTCGAGCGAACCGTGCCGATGACTTGAGCCGGAGCGAGAGATGAGCGAGTTCGGTGAGGCGCAGGAACTCCACTATCGGACGACGCAGATTCTGCAGGCAGACTTGAACAATCTTCCGGGCCAGGAGATCCTCGTCTTTGCCTCGACGTGGCAGCCGGGATTCAGGCTGCCCCTGCATCTGCATCCGAACGGCCATGAAATCACCTTCGTCGTCGATGGCGACCTGACGTTCGAGATTCAGGGTCTCGGGTCAAGGGTCGTGAAGGCGGGCGAGGCCATCTACACCCCTCCCGACACGCCGCACTTCGGTCGCAATGCCACGGACAGGATGTCCAGGACCGTTGTGATCCGGGTCAAGGACAAGGACCAGCCGATCATGGTTGAGCTCAAGTCTCCCGGAACCGCATGACCTTGCTGGCGGCTATCGTGGTCGGGGCGTGTGGCCTCGCGTTCATCGCCTTCACCGGAGTCGTCTTTGCGAAGCCAGCGCTCGCCGAGCGGTTTCTGGCGTCGTTCGCCAGTTCGGCACGGGCGCACTACGTCGAGATGGCGTTCCGTCTGCTCTTCGGCGCGTCGCTCGTCGTCCTGGCGCCCGTCATGTGGCCGGCGACCTTGTTCCGGATCATCGGGTGGGCCATCGTCATCAGCTCGGTGGTGTTGCTTCTCATGCCGTGGCAGTGGCACCATCGCCTGGGCACAAGGGTGCTCCCCACGCTCATCCGGCGGATGAAGGTCTACGCGATCGGCGTATTCGCCTTCGGGTGCCTGCTGCTCTACGGCGTCTTCGCTGCCGGTTCGCGCGGCACCCCATAGCACGGAGTTCGGTCAGGAGGGAACGGGGACGGCATGGGTCTCAAGCGGATGGACAACATCGGCATCGTGGTGGAATCCCTGGATGACGCCATTCCCTTCTTTGTCGAGCTGGGGTTGAGGCTCGAAGGGCGGGCCACGATCGAAGGAGAGTGGGCCGGGCGCGTCACCGGATTGGAGTCCCAGCGGGTGGAGATCGCCATGCTGGTCACCCCGGACGGCCACAGCCGGCTGGAGCTCTCCCGGTTCCTCGCCCCGCCGGTCGTCGCCGATCACCGGACAGCCCCGGTGAATGCCCTCGGCTACCTGCGCGCGATGTTCGCGGTGGACGATCTCGACGAGACACTGGCCCGCCTCCGCCGGCATGGCGCGCGGCTCGTCGGCGATGTTGTCCAGTACCGGGACATCTACCGGCTCTGCTACATCCGCGGCCCGGAGGGGCTGCTCATCGGCCTTGCCGAGGAGCTCGAGTCCGATGGCCGCGCGTAGGCACCAGTCACGTTGGGCCAGCCGGACCGCCGAGCGGGAATCCACGCCAGCATCTGACGTCTCAGCGCAGCTGACCGGGCCGCATCTGCCGCCGTGGAGCCGGCATCGCACGTCTGCAGCTTCCGACTGAGGCCGGTCCCGATATGCCACCTGACCCGGGTGGGCCCCTCTCCGGGGCCATAGCCGAGGATGCCGCCCGCCTTCGCCGCATCAAGGCGCTGCACAGCTTTGCCTGGGGCTTCTTCGTGGTCTCCATCCTCGGCATCTGGATTGGAGCGGCCTTGAACCGCTTCGCGATCGCCGGGACCTGCATCGGGCTCGTGACCATCGAGGTCATCACCCTGCTGTTCAATGGGTGGAAGTGCCCGCTCACCGCCGTCGCGGCCCGGTATACCAGTGACCGGCGCCCCAACTTCGACATCTATCTCCCCGAATGGCTGGCGCGGTATAACAAGGAGATCTTCGGTCCCCTCTTCGTGGCCGGAGTTGTCTATGCTGTCATACGCTGGACAGCCCGGGCCTCTTGAGCCAGGCGCGCCGCGGGTCCGCGGCGAGACAGCTGGCACAAATACCCGTTTCACGCTAGCCTCTCCGCATGGTCCACGTCGAACGTCATCGCACCGCCCACATCGGCTGGCTCCGGGCCGCCGTCCTGGGTGCCAACGACGGACTCATCTCCACCAGCAGCCTCGTGGTCGGGGTGGCATCCGCGCAAGCCGAGCGAGGCCCGGTGCTGTTGTCAGCCCTCGCGGGACTGGTTGCGGGAGCGCTCTCCATGGCGGCCGGCGAATACGTCTCGGTCAGCTCGCAGGCCGACACCGAGCAGGCCGATCTCGCTCGGGAACGCGGCGAGCTGGCGGCCGACCCCGAGGCGGAACACAACGAGCTCGCCCGGATCTACGAGGGCCGGGGCCTGGCACCCAGCCTGGCCGCCGAGGTGGCCACGCAGCTCATGACGCACGACGCCCTGGGCGCGCATGCGCGCGACGAACTCGGCCTCTCCGAGTTCACCCTTGCCCGCCCGCTGCAGGCGGCCCTCGCCTCCGCGGCCTCCTTCGCGGCCGGAGCCGCCCTGCCGCTCCTGGTCGTCCTCGCGCTGCCACTGACGGCGGTGGTCCCGGCCACGATCGGGGCTTCACTCGTCCTGCTCGCGGCGCTCGGGGCGCTGGCCGCGCGCCTGGGTGGAGCCAGTCCGGCTCGCGGTGCCCTCCGGGTGACGTTCTGGGGCGCAGTCGCGATGGGCGTGACGGCACTGATCGGCCGGCTGTTCGGGACGGTGGTGTAGCGCGCGGCGGCAAAGCCGCTTGTGCGGGGGCGTCAGACAATCGCGGATGGTCTCGATGGCCAGGACCAGGGGTGGGAACAAGACCAAACCGACCGGCGCCAGCGTCCAGGACTACATCGCCTCTCGCGCCAGCGAGCAGCAGCGCACGGACGTGCGGGAGCTGATGGCGCTGTTCAAGTCGAACACCAGGCACTCGCCGAAGATGTGGGGGCCGAGCATCGTCGGGTATGGATCGCAGGGCTACAGCTACGAGAGCGGACGCACCGGAGAAGTCCCGCTCGCCTGCTTCGCCATCCGGGGCCGGGACATCGTGGTCTACGTGGCCGCCGAGAGCCGGAAGCAGAAGGCTCTGCTGGCCCGGCTCGGCAAGCACTCGATGGGCAAATCCTGTCTCTACTTCCGGCAGCTCGGCGACCTCGACAAGTCCGTGCTGAGGCAGATCGTGGCCGGGTCGATCGCCGAGTTCAGGCAGCGCTACGGGTTGCGGACCGGGACTTACTTCATCGCGAGCACGTGCGCCACGAACTGGTCGATGGCGATCTCGGTGCCCTCGTAGAAGCCCGACGTCTTGTTGGTCTCGAGGTCCGCTTCACTCCGGTGCAGCGCGGTAAAGACGTAGCGGGTTCCCTTGCCCACGGCTTCCATCGTCATGATCGCGGTGATCGGAATGTCGTCGAAGACCGCCGGGCGGTAGCCGGGGAACAGCATCGAGGTCCAGACCAGGCGCTGCATCGGAACGACTTCCAGGATGCAGCCGAGGTTGGGCGAATCCGGGCCGTCCTTGACCGCGATGTCGATGCTGATGATGCCGCCCGGCCGCAGATCCAGTTCGGCGCGGGCCACCCGCCCCCATACCCGGGGCATATACCACTCCTTGAGATGCTCCGCCTTGGTCAGCGCTTCCCAGACGAGGCGCGTGGGCGCGTCGATGAACCGTTCGATGGCGAAATCCAGTTTGGCGTCGATCGCGATTGTCGTGCTCATGATTCGGATTCCTTTGCCTTGAGTTGTTTGACGTACTCGTCGAAGCGGTCCAACCGCGCTTCCCATACCTGGCGGCGGGCGGTGAGCCAGTCTTCCACGACCTTGAACCGTTCGGGGGCGATCTCGTAGGTCCGCACCCGCCCCCGCTTTTTCGACTTCACCAGCCGGCTCCGTTCGAGAATCGACAGGTGCTGCACGAACGACGGGAGCTGCATGTCGAACGGGGCCGCCAGGTCGCTCACGGTGGCCGGTCCGGCCGAGAGGTGCTCCAGGACTTTCCGCCGAGTCGGGTTGGACAAGGCGTGAAACACGACGTCGGTGGCTGTGGCTTGAACCATGGCCTGCATCCTCCCGGTGCCCGGGTTGTCCGGGCAGACGGGGGGATATTACAGCCTGGTGATACTTTTGTAAATACCTAAGTATTTGCTATCTTGAATCCGCCAACCCTTCTCTTCGTGGGAAGGGCCCGGCGGAGACGGTTATCCTTTCATCCACTCGACTGCCTGGCCGGCGCCAGGGGGAGCATCACGTCATGAGCACCGCACAACCGACTACCCAGCCCGCGGCGGAACGACGCGCGGCCGAAGCCGAGCTGCGGCGACTGGTCGCCAAGTTCACGCCGTCGGAGGCACGGCTCGCCGGCGCCGTGCGGCGGTGGCTGCGCAAACGTCTCCCGACCGCCTTCGAGGTGGTGTACGAGTACCGGGATTGCTTCGTGACCAGCTGGTCACCCTCCGAGCGCGGGTACGAGGGTGTATTTGCCATCCGCGGGAGCGAGGAGGGCGTCCGGCTGTACTTCAATGCCGGCAAAGGTTTGCCGGATCCCGAAAAGCTGCTGCGAGGGAGCGGAGGCAAGGCGCGCTACATCGACGTGGAAGGCGCCTCGACCCTCGCGCGTCCTGCGGTGGCGGGCCTGTTCAAGGGCGCCATGGCCCGCAGCCGGGTACCGTTCGCGCGTACCGGTCGCGGCCCCGTGGTCCTGAGTCCGGCATTGGGCAAGAAGGGCAAGCGGGGGCGCGCCTGACAGGAGGCGGGTTCATGACAAGGAAGCCACTCGTCTTTACGACCACCCACCGGGTCCAGTTCTCCGATCTGGACCCTTACAATCATGTGGGCACCGGCCGATTCGCGACGTACTTCGTCGACCACCGCATGCAGGGACTCAGCCAGCGTATTGGCTGGGATGCCGCCACTCTCTCAGCCCTGCCCTATGCCGTCTGGGCCCGACGGCTGGAAATCGATTTCGTCCGGCCCGTACTGGCGGACCAGGAGATCACGATCACCTCGTTCGTCCGCGAGTTCCGCGGGACCGATGCCTTCATCGAATGCACCATGGCAGACGAAACCGGGAAGACGCTGTCCCGCGCCCTGATGATCGTGGCCTGCGTGGATAAGGCGACCAATCGCGGCACCGAGTGGCCCGCCGAGGCCAAGGCACTGTTCTACGAGGGGGGCGGAGCTGACCCGGCGGCGTCCTCGCGAGGTCGGGCGCAAGGTGATCCGTAGCGCGCGTCGCCTTTCGCTGCTCCTCACCGTCGCGGCTGCCTGCCGGAGCCCGGCGGTACCGCCAACGCTCGCCCTCACTCATGTCGCCGTGGTTGACGTGGAGCGAGGTACGCTGCTTCCCGATCGGACCGTCCTGGTCTACGGCCGGCGCATCGGACGAGTCGACTCCGCGCTACCTGTGCCTGCCTCCCCGGACTACCAGACGATCGACGGCACCGGCCTGTTCCTCATCCCGGGCTTATGGGACATGCACGTCCACATGGACGACGCTCACACGGCCGGTCAGCTGGTGAGCTGGGGGATCACCGGCGCGCGGGTGATGAGCGGAGGACTGGAGGAGACCCTCGCGCTGCGCGAGGGAGTTCTGGCGGGCCGCGTCCGCGGTCCTCGGCTCCTCGTCGTCGGCCTGGCGCTTCACGGCCGTGCGTCGTTCGCACCCGATACCGGCCTGGCGCTCGTCCAGTCAGGAGACGAGGGGCGGCGCGCCGTCGATTCGCTGGCCCGGCGTGGTGTGGATTTCATCAAGGTGCACGAGGGGCTGTCGCGGGAAGCGTGGTTCGCCATCGCGCGCGCGGCGCGAGGTCACGGCATCCCGCTGACCGGACATGTCGCCGCATCGCTCACGCCCGAGGAGGCTTCGGATTCGGGCCTGGGAAGCATCGAGCACCTGGAGTTTCTTCCGGACGCATGCCTGGTGCTCTTCAACTCCTCGACCCATCGACTGGTACCGCCCGGATGCCAGCCGCCAGCGCTCGAACGCCTGCTGCAGCACCTGCACCGCAACAGTGTCTGGCTCGACCCGACCATCGGAAGTTTTCGCGCCTTTGCCCCACGTCAGTTCCCGGACATCCTGGCCGGGTTCGCAGCCCTCGTTCCGCTGATTCGCGAGACCGGTCTGCCGGTCCTCGCCGGGACGGACTTCGGCAGCGCCGGCATCACGCCGGGAGCGAGCCTCCACGATGAAATGGCCCTGCTGGTGGACGCGGGCTTCTCTCCGGCGGAGGCGCTGCGGGCTGCGACACGGAACCCCGCCGTGTTCCTCGGCGTCGGGGATAGCCTCGGCAAGGCAGACTCCGGGGACGTGGCCGACTTCGTATTGCTGCAGGGAAACCCTCTCTCGGATATCCACAATACGAAGCGGATTGCGGCCGTCGTTCAAGGAGGCATACTCATCCCGAGGGTCGTCCTCGACAGCCTTCGTCGCTGAGTGCTCGAGTTGGCGCCAGAGGCTCACTCTCTTGCCCGGGAGCCATGAAAATCTTTCCCAGCGCCACGATTGCCATTCCCCTGCGACGCCCGCCGGCGCTGGTCCGGAGCACGCTGGAGGAGGCAGTCGTCTCCTCAATCTGGGTGCAACTCTTCAAGGACCGCCTGGTGGGCAGCGTCACCGAAGACGAGATCCGGATCCGTCGGGTGCGGCCCTGGCGGCGGAATGATTTTGCCCCGCAGTTCGTGGGTGCGATCTCGCCCGATGGCAGCCGACTCGAAGGGCGGTTCGCGGTTCCGATGTTTCCACTGGTATTCATCAGCCTGTGGGTGGGCTTCGTCCTGCTTATCGGCGTGCCCGGCGATCTAGCCGTTCTCGCACACGACGGACTCAACTGGCGCACTCTGGGTTTACTTGGCATCACCCTTGGCATGGCCACCGTAGGCGGCAGTTTCCCCTGGCTTGGCTGGTGGTTCGGGCGGTCGGACCGGGAGCAGATCGAAGCGCTGCTGTGGCGAGCCGCCGGTGAGACCGACGGCGCACCCGCGCTACGTTCTTTGAAATCAACCGTTTGAGAGATTCTCGCAACCCGTGTCGATTTTGACCGGTCCCGTTCGACGTGATAGCAGAGATGCGAAGGGGCCGCGACCGGCACGAACCAAATCCAGGAGAGCACCATGCGTTTCATGATCATCGGCAGGGCCACGAAGGAATCCGAAGCGGGCGTTCCGCCGACGGCCGAGGCGATGGCCGCGATGCAGAAGTACTTCGAACAGCTCGCCGAGGCCGGCATCCTCCTCGGCGCCGAGGGGCTGGCCCCGAGTTCCAAAGGGGCGCAGGTGAAGTTCAGTGGCGCCGAGCGCACCGTCATCGACGGTCCGTTCACCGAGTCGAAGGAGCTGATCGCGGGCTTCTCGATCATCAAGGCGGACAGCCTGGCGGAGGCCATCGAGTGGGTGAAGCGGGGGCCGAACGGCGATTCGGTGGTCGAGATCCGCAAGCTGATGGACGTCGAGGATTTCGGTGAGGAATTCACGCCGAGCGAGGAAATCGCCAAGGTGAAGTACTAGGATGCGGCCGCCGCGGCTGTTACTCCTCGCTCTCTCGCTCGCGGCGACGGACGCCTTGGCGCAGGGCCCCGCCGTCCCTCCTTCGCCGGACTACGCCAACCCGCAGGTCTGGCTCTGCCGTCCCGATCATCCCGGCGCCTGCGCCGTGGACCTGACCACCACGGTGATCGCCTCGGACGGGAGCGCCACCGTGGAGCGGGCTCAGCCGGACCCCAAGGCGCCGGTGGATTGCTTCTACGTCTATCCCACGGTATCGACGGACACCACGGACCTGAGCGACCTCGTTCCGGACGCAGCCGAACGCACTGTCGTGAGACTCCAGCTGGCGCGGTTTGGCACCAGGTGCCGGCTCTTCGCGCCGATGTACCGGCAACTCACCCTCGCCGCCATGGGTCGTGCCTACGCCGCCGGCATCTCTTCACCTGATTTCCTGCGCGTCGGCTACCAGGACATTCGTGCCGCGTGGCGCTACTATCTCGCGCACGACAATGGCGGCCGGGGTGTGGTGCTGATCGGGCATTCGCAGGGCACCGTGGTTCTGACCGAGCTGATCCGCCGCGACATCGAGGGCACACCGGTGCAGTCCCGCATCGTCTCCGCTTTGCTCATCGGCGGACCGGGAGGCGTCCTCGTGCCCCGCGGGAAGGACTCGGGAGGCACCTTTGCGCACCTGCCGGTCTGCCGGGCGGCGACACAGACCGGGTGCGTCGTGGCGTATTCCTCGTTCCGCAGCACGGCGCCGCCGACGGAGGCCACCCGCTTCGGGCGGTCGGCCGACCCGACGCTCGTTGCGGCATGCACCAACCCGGCGGCGCCCGGCGGCGGCGCGGCCGCGCTCGACGGCTATTTCGACGCGACAGGAGCGACGGCACTGGCGATGGGGCCCACCGAGCCATGGCGGGCCGGCGGACAGCCGATTGCCACTCCATTTGTGCGAGTGGTGGGGCTGCTGAAGGGACAGTGCACCTCCAACGCGTTGGCCTCGTATCTCGAGGTGTCGGTCCAACGCGGCCCCGGCAGTCCCGCGAGCCGTGACATCCAGGGTGACCTGGTGGAGGGGCTCGGCCTGCACCTGGTGGACATGGAAGTGGCCATGGGCAACCTGGTCGCTCTCGTCGGCCAGCAGACGAAGAGTTATCTCAAGTGAAGCCCGCCTAGTTCGACGAGGTGGCGTCGTCGACGCTACCTTTGCAGCATGCCTCACCCCGCTGTCCGCGTGCGGCCTGCCGTGCCCGGAGATGAGCCCGTGCTCCGGGAACTCCGCATTCAGGCGCTGTCCGACGCCCCCGCCGCCTTCGGCTCGACCCTCGAGCGCGAGCTCGCCCGTTCCCCGGCCGACTGGACCCGCTGGCTCTCGACCGGTGCCACCTTCCTGCTGGAGGAGGGGCCGGTCAGCAAAGGGCTCGCCGCCGGAGTTCCGGACTCCACCGATGGCGAGGTCGTCCATCTCATGGCGATGTGGCTCCATCCCGAACTGCGAGGATCGGGCGCCGCCGACCTCCTGGTCAACGCAGTGCTGGCGTGGGCCGCAGCGCGCGGCGCCGACCGCATCCGCCTCGACGTGGTACGCGGCAACCAGGCGGCCACCCGGCTCTATGAGCGGCACGGGTTCCAGGCCACGGGCAATACGGCCGTCCGTGCCCGGGATGGCGCCGTCGAAATCCAGATGGAGCGCGTTGTGGGTGCATCTCGCTTCTCGAGCAGCGGTCCGGGCAGCATCGGCGCCACCGGGAGCGCGCCAATCTCTTCCAGCGGTCGTCCCATGCAGATAGTTGCTACCGGCAACGAGCCACTGCCGCTCGGCGCGTGGGCGGCCGTGCGCCTGGGCCTCTGGTTTGTCGGCAGTCAGTTCCTGGCCGCGATCGTTCTCGCCGGGGTGCTGTTCGCCCTCCATCCCCTGGCCATCAGGCACGGGCCGTCTCTCACCGCCGATCAGCTCCTCGGCATCGTCTGCATCGCGATACCGCTCTCGGGACTCGTCGTCCTCTACCGCCTCCGGAAAAATCTCCGTGGCGGCGCCTGGCCCGCCGTGCTGGCCGCCCTCGGGTGGCGCCCTGTTCCCCGCTCGACGCTCCTCCTCGGCGCCTCGCTCGGCGCCGTGCTGGCCGGCTTCTATACCGTGGTCCTGGTTCCCCGCCTCGTCCCGTTCTTCCCGAGAGAGGCCACCGATCTGAGCCGGGCCCTGGAGCAGGCCTCGCCCCTCGGACACCTGATCTTCAACGCCTCCGCCATCCTGATCGCGCCGCCGGTCGAGGAATTCGTATTCCGCGGGATCCTGCTCGCGGGCTTCGGCACGGCGTGGGGCGTGTGGCCCGGCGTCGCCGCGACGACCGGCCTGTTCGCACTCCTGCACCTCAGCCAGATCGGCGGCTTCTGGCCAGCCTTTCTGGCCGTCATTGTCATGGCGCTCGTCGCCGCCGGCCTGCGCCTGCGCTCGCGCTCGCTGGCGCCAGGGATCGCCATGCACATGGCGTACAACGCGGTCATCGTCGGTGCCTCGATCCTGGGAGGGACGTGACTCCACCATGCGGCTGAGGGGTCGCGGATTATGCGCGACTGCGAGAGGCACTCCATCCCACGAAAGAGCCCGATGATTCACCAGCTCAGCGTTCGATCCGCCGGCCTCCTGCTCCTCGCCCTGGCAGGATGCTCCCGTTCACCGAGTTCGCAGACACCCAAGGACTCGGCTGAGGCGACCACAAACTTCGGGCGCCCTGTGGTGCTGGCCCGCGCGGAGGGGAAGGCGCGAACGTTCCAGGGCCGCCGGCCGCTCTGGATCAAGGTGGATCCCCTCACTCAGGGCTCCCGCGCCTTCACCGCGGCGATGGAAGACCTTCCCCCCGGCGACTCGATCGGGATCCACAAGCACCTGACCGAAGACGAAGTCATCTTCGTGCACCGGGGCACTGTCGATGTCACCCTGGGAGACTCCGTGCATCGGGGAGAGACCGGCGCCCTGGTGTTTGTTCCGCGGGGCACCTGGATCGGATTTCGGGTCGTTGGCGCGGATACCGCGACTATCGTGTTCCTCTTCAAAACCCCGGGTTTCGAGAAGTGCCTGCGCTTCCTCTCGGCTCCAGTCGGGACCACTTTCGTCCGCCCAGCCGATGCCGACATCGCGGCTGCGCGGAAGGAGTGCCACCAGGTGCGGTACGCGGACGAGGTCCACTAGGCGAAGAGCGCCGACGCCGGGAAAAGGAGCTTCACCATGAATCCGACTCAGACTCACGCCTCAACCGGCACGGCTTCCGTGGCGCACGAGAACCTGGCCTCCATCGTTCCGTTCTTCATTGTCGCCGACCTGCAGGCCTCCATCGCATACTATCGCGACCGCCTCGGCTTCCAGCTGGAGTTCCAGGGTCCTCCCGATGACATCTACTACGCCCAGGTGCGTCGCGACAGCGCCGCCATCATGCTCAAGGCCATCACGCCGGAGGTGGGCCCCCGCCCCAATCACACCCGGCATGAGTGGGCGCGCTGGGATGCCTACATCAACACGCAGGATCCGGAATCTGTCTTCCGGGAGTTCGCGGAGCGCGGGGCCACGTTCGTCAAGCCGCTCTCGTTCATCGACGATGGCCTGTGGGGCTTCGAGGTGGCGGATGCGGACGGGTACGTGCTGGCCTTCTTCAAGCTCCTGAAGGCGTAGCCCCCGCCGGTTTCACCCCCGCTCTTGCGCGATCCGGTCCCGCCCGGTACCGTCATATGGGAAACCCATAGGACGGTACCGTGGCCGAGAAGCTGGATGTGCAGCAGGGCACGCTGGCCCTGATGATCCTGAGAACCATCGAGGTGCTGGGGCCGCTGCATGGCTACGGCATCGCCCGCCGCATCGAAGAAACCAGCCGGAACCGCCTGACCCTCAACTACGGCACCCTCTACCCGGCGCTGCTCAAGCTGGAGCAGGAGGGGTTCGTCAAGTCCGATTGGCGCCAGTCCGAGAACAACCGGCGCGCCAAGTTCTACGCGCTGACCGCCGCCGGGCGCCGCCAGCTGGCCCGCGAAGCCCGTGAATGGCACCGGACCGCCGACCTCATCGCGGCCTTCCTCGCACCGAAAAAGGAGGCGCCATGAGCTATCTGCGCGCCGCACTGGCCCGCATCGCGGGATTCTTCACCGGGCACCGGGGCGACGGCGACCTCCGGGCCGAGCTGAACTCGCACATCGAAATGGAAACGGCGGAGAACATCCGGCGCGGCATGCCGCCCGAGGCCGCGCGGCGTGAGGCCATGCTCGTCTCCGGCGGGCTGACCCAGGCCGCCGAGG